>BNUY01000076.1 GCA_025997715.1 Spirochaetia bacterium | reverse complement strand
CGGGGTACCAGGTACTGTTTTACCGTACTCTCCAGGCGGCGTTGCATATCCGTGGCGGCGATTCCCGGGGGCAGATCCCCGGTGACCCGGATCACCCGCTCCTGCTTTTCACGGCGTATGGAGGAGGGGGCCCGGCCTTCCACGATGGAGGCGACGTTGGAGAGGGGGATGCGGTAGCCGTTGCGGCTCATCACAAATACGGCGTCCAGGTTGGGCATACCTATGCGGTCCTCGTTACGGAGCATCACCTGGATATTGATGAGCCGGTCTCCCCGGCTGAAGGTGGTAACCGTGCTGCCGTCCATGGCGGTACGTATCTCCGAGGCGATGGACGCAAGGGACAAGCCGAAGTTTGCCGCCCGGTCCCGATCAATCTCGACCCGCAGTTGGGGAGCGCCCTCATCAATATTAACGGTGGGGTTTTCTATTTCCGGCAGATACCGGGTGATGATCCCCTGGATTTCACCGGCGGTTTCCATGATGGCGTTGTAGTCCCGGGAGCTCACCGTTATTTCCACCGCCTGGGTGCTGCCCATGGTACGCCCCGCACGAAAACTAATCCGCGCGCCGGGAATAGTGGTGGTGTAGGGGGTAAGCTTGCGGATTACCGCCGCCGGGGTATCAATCTGCTTGGCAGGTTCCGGCAGAATTACCTGGATGCTGCCCTGGTTGGTTCCACTCCGCCGGGCCGTAAGGATGATGTTCCGGTAGCCCTTGACCTGTTCTTTGATCAGCTCCTCCAGGGTGAAGAGGGTTTCCTCGGTAACATCCATGGCGGTACCCTGGGGCATAGCAACGTTGATGTTCACGTTATCATCGGTCCGGGTGCGCATGTACATGTTCATCCCGATACCGCTGAACTGCATCAGGGAGAGGACCAGGATGAGGAGCACCAGGGCCACCACCAGGAGGCGGTGGGAGAGGCAGTAGTCCAGGGCACTCCGGTATTTGTTTTCCATCCCCTTGAAAATGGTTTCCATGCCGGTGTCGAGGCGTATGAGCAAGGGACTTTTCAGGGGCTTTTGTTTACGGGTGTTCAGTTTGAGGATGGAACCGCAGAGACTGGGCACCAGGGTTATTGCTACTACCAGTGAACAGGTGAGGGAGATCACCACCGTGAAAATCAAATCGCTGAAGAGCTGGCCCATTTCCTTCAGGTCGTTCTTGTAGATGATCAGGGGGATGAACACACAAAGGGTGGTGGCGGTGGAGGCGATAATGGCCCGCAGCATTTCCCGGCTCCCCAGGATGGCGGCGATATCCGCCTTGGCTCCCCGTTCCCGGTAGGTGTGAATATTTTCCAGTATTACAATGGATGCGTCCATGGTCATGCCCATGCCCATGATGAGGCCGGTCATGGTGAGGAGGTTCAGGGTAAAGCCGAATACCGCCATAAACATGATGGTAAGCAGTATGGAAATGGGGATGGAAAGGCCGATGATGAGGGTCCCCTTGATATTACGGAGAAACAGAAATAGTAACAGCATAGCCAGGATCGCTCCCTGCATAGCGTTACTGTACACCTGGTTCATGGTGGCCCGGATCATGGTGGTATTATCCGAAAGCACGTCCAGGGTGATGCCCCGCGGCAGGGAGGTGTTGATCTCCGTCAATGCCGCCCGCACCCGGTCGGCTACCTGCACCTGGTTACTGTCACTTTCGCTGGTAACCTGGATGTAGACGCCGCTCTGGCCGTTCACGTACACCCTCGCCGCATTATCGTTGTACCCCAGGCTCACATCGGCAATATCCTCCAGGCGCACCACCTGGGACCGGTTGGCATTTACCGCCGCTGTCCCGCTTATATTTACTGTTTTGACCACCAGCCGCCTGATCTGATCCAGGCTGACCAGTTCCTCCTGGGTCATGATCTGGTATTCCCTGGTTCCCCGGCGCAGGTTTCCCCCGGAGGAAAGTATGCTCTGCCCTTTCAGTGAACTTGATACATCGTTCAGGGTGAGGTTGAAGGCCGCAAGCCGGTTCAGGGATACTGCAACCTTCACTATCTGGGTGGTGCCGCCGGTGACCTCCGCCGCAGCAACTCCATCGACCCGCTCAATGCCGGCCTGGATCTCGTCCTCCGCAAAGATGCGCAGTTGATCCGGCGGGTAGTTGCCCCGCACCACCAGGCGCATGATGGGCATGGCGCTCATGTCGAAGCGGCGCACCGTGGGGGTTTCCACCCCGTCCGGGAGGGAGTTGACCAGCCGGTTTAGCAGGGTTTGTGCGTCGGTCATGGCCTTGTCCATGTCGGTACCGTAGGCAAACTCCAGGTTGATAAAGCTGGATTCAAACTGGGAGTTGGAGGTGATGTTGGTAAGGCCCCGGGAAGCGGTAAGGGATCGCTCCAGCCGTTCAGTAACGTTACGCTCCACATCCGTGGGGCCCGCGCCGGGGAAACGGGTAAAGACCGACAGCACCGGCCTGGCCGTTGAGGGATAGAGGTCCACCGCAAGGTTGGGGATCAGGGTGGCCGCTATGCCCAAGGCCAGGGCGTACAGTATTACTATCGTGACCGGCCGTTTGACCGAATATCCCGCTATATTCATCCCTGCCCCCTAATCCACAACCCGGACCGGGTCGCCTTCGGAAAGAAAGTTCTGCCCCGCGCTTACCACCTGTTCTCCGGGCCTGAGTCCCTCGGTGACTTCCACCAGCTCTTCGTTTTCAAGCCCCAGACTTATGACCCGCCGCTCAGCAATGCTGTTTTGGTTCACCACAAACACTATCCAGGACCCGTAGGTATTTATCACCGCGCCGCGGGGTATTACCGGAATGTTGGTGTGGGAATTAGTCACGAGGCTTACGGTGGCGAACATCCCTGCGCGTATCCGGGGATCTGCCTGGCCCTGAAACCGGAGGCGTATCCGCAGGGTCCGGCTGGCGGGATCGAGCACGGGGCTTATCTCGCTCACCTCGGCGGCAAAGGTTTCTCCGGGCATGGCTTCAAAACTTACCTGGGCGTCCAGGTTCATCTGTATCGCGGTGGAGAAACGCTCGGGCACAAAGGTTTCCACCACAAGGGTTCCCAGATCCCCCACCACGTAGATGGCGGTCCCGGTAGTAACGGTGTCGCCAGGGCTTACCGGCGCCTGGAGCACCGTCCCGCCGATGGTGCTGGTAACAGGACTGCGGGAATACACCTCCCCAGGCCGCGAGGGGTCCACCATGGCCACGGTTTGCCCCGCCGACACCCGGTCCCCCACCTGAAGCCGCATCTCGGTGATCTTCCCCGCCATGGTAGGATAAATCGAAACCTGGGTCCGGGCGAGGACATCCCCGTTAATCACCACGCTGTTTTCTATGGTCCCCAGGACTACCGGCGTTGCGCGTATTACCGTGGCGTTACGTCCGCCGCTTCCCGCAGCCGCACTCCCGCCTCCGCCATTACCGCCCGCCGCTGTCCTGCCGCCCCCGCTCCCGGCCTGAGCCCCGCCATTACCACTACTTGCAGAACCACCGCCCGTTGCCGGTCCGCTACCGCCGCCCTGGGCGCCGCTGCCTGCCGCCCTGTCCCCGCCTGCCTGACTGCTACCCGCCGCCTGTGCGCCGCTGCCCGCCGCCGTTCCGCTGTTGCCGCCGTTGTTTTTCGGACCGCCTATGCCGAGATAGGACATGACGATAAGCCCCGCGAAAACCAGAATGAGGATACCGATGACAAGAGTTACCCTTTTTGAAGACATGGATTTACGGTGATTCACGGTACGCTCCTGACTAAATCAGCCTCATCAATGTTGAGGGCAGATGAGAGTTCCAGCATCATCTTTTTATAGGCCAGTTGGCCATCCAGAAGCTGCTGCCGGGCTTCGGTCATTTTATTGCGGTTATCCTCCAGGGCCAGGGCCTCCACAGCGCCGTTTTGAAAGCCCTGCTCGGTGAGCTCATAGGTCCGTTCCGCTAAAGTAACCCTAAGCCGGGCAATCTCAATGCTAAGCCAGGAATTCCGGAGGTTCGTAGCAAGGGATCGTATCGCCGTCATAGCTTCATTTTCGGTATTTTTCAGGTCAAGCCGCGCCTTTTCGACATCCGTGTTGGCGGCCCTGACGGCCTGATTGGCCTTGGTACCGGGAAAAATGCTTTCAAGGGGGATGTTCAGGGTAAGACTGCCGCTGAGGGTATCGGAAAAATCTCCGCGTATACCACCGCCCTGGGCCGAGGACCCGCCCTGCCACCCGGCCTGCAGATTGAGGGATGGGACGCGGCCATCCCTGGCCTTCTGCTGCTGAACCAGTTCGAGCCGTTCAATCTCCCGGCGCGCCTTGATAATATCCGGCCGGGAGTTAAGGTATTCCCGGATCAGCGCATCCGGGTCCGCCTCAAACCGGGTGATGGCTATTTCACCCTCCAGGGTCACCGGGGTGTCCTGCTCCAGCCCCAGGAGGACGAGGAAGTTCCCCAGGTTATCCGCGTAGCTTGCCTCGGCCCGGCTAAAGTCCAGGTGGGCGGTTTCTGCGCTGAGCTGACTTTGCAGGTACGCCAATTCCCCAACCAGGCCGTTCCGGAAACTGGTACGGCTTTTTTCCAATTGCCGTTCCGCCAAAGCCCGGGTCCCCGAAAGCAGGGAAAGGGTTTCCCTTTCGGCAATCAGGGAGTAGAAGGTCTCGCTGATATCTATCCCCAGAAGACGCCGGGCGTTTTCATAATCCGCCAACTTGGTTTGGTATGCCAGGCGGGTGATCCGCATCGCCGGGGAGAGGGAGGAACTCAAGGGGAGGGATAAGCCCACGGACGCCGTATAGTTCAGGTTCTCGGCGGAACCCTGAAAGCCGCCTCCGCCCAGCAGGGGAGTTCCGTACCGCAGCCCCAGGCTGGTACTGATGCCGGGGAAAAACTCCGACCATAAACGATGCGCCGCATATTCGGCGTTGTTCAGGTCAATAAACTGCTTCTGCAGATCGATGCTGTTTTCCAGGGCCATCTCTACCGCTTTTTCCCGGGTCAGGGTCATCGGGGCAGCCGCGGCAAGCGCAGCCATCATCGGGAAAAGGAAAAAAGCTGCTAAAAATCCGCAAAAGGGGACCGGTCTCACGCGCTACTCCATATTATAGAACAATTTTACCGGAATCGGCGTTACTCTACCAGTATCGAATAGCAGTATGGTATAGTTATGGCAATGATGAAGAAACAAACTATACCCATACTGTCCTGCGGCATTTACCAGCTGGAACTGGAAAAGATAGTCCCGGAGATTCAGGAAGAACTGGGGGCCGAGCTTTTGGTGCGTTATCTGCCCCCCGCCCTGGACGTGAACGAAACGCACTTAGCTGCGGCCATCACCGAAGGGCTGCAAGCCCTGGCCGGCAAGCCCTCCATGCTCCTCTACGGCCGCATGTGCCACACCAACATGGCGGAGCTCACCAAGGATTCAGGCGCCATCTATCCCCGGTCATCCAACTGTGTCGAGGCATTCCTCAGCCCGGAAAAGAAAAAAGAGATGGACGCCACGGGGAATGTGTATTACCTGACCATGAGCGGCCTCAAACTCTGGAAGGAAATTTACCAACAGGGCCACGGCTGGGACGCGGTAGACGCCCGGATAAACTTCGGTTTCTTTGATAAGATCGTTGTGCTGGACTGCGGCCTCTTCGAGATCACCGATGAGGCGCTGTTTGAATTCTTCGAGTTTACCCAAACCCCGGTTGAGGTGATGCCTATCAGCCTGGATTACTTCAAGGGCCAGGTCCTGGGGATTTGCCGGAAAGTGCGGGATTCCTGATCCGGTATAAAGTATTGTTTTTTACTATATGGTTAATACAGTTTTTAGTGAAGCATTTACCGTTTCATTTTCTGTATTTTTAAATATTATTTTATTTGTATATTCTGATTTCAACCCACTAATAAATTCATCAAGCCAGGATGGAGTCATTACTTTTATATCTTTAAAGTCTAAAGTTATTTCCTCCATGGGTTTAATGTTTTTAAAAACATATGAACGTGCCATTAAGAAAGCCTCTTTTCCTGCAGGACGGGAAAGAAGAATATCCCCAAAATTACTTATTTTTACCTGCATTTTATTTTTCTCCTTCAAGCATAGTAAAATCGAGAATTGCCAAACAACCGGTAAAATTATTTTCTTTGGTATAAAATTTTATACCAGACTTATTAATTGAACAACAACCTGTACCTGATTGGAAAAATAATTGCCAATTATTCTGTATTATTATATCTGATACAAACTTTAAACCATTCCCCCTTTGTTCCGGCATCCTTCCGGAAATTCTTTTTGTAAATGCTATCTCCACTGCTTCAGTATCTGTTTTAATTTCCGGGAGAACAGTCAACAAGGATTGTCTGACACCTCTTCCAAAATCAGCAAGTACCGTATATTTTTGACCATATGATAAATTGCAATATACACCCCATGGACGTTTTTCAGAATAAATAAAATTATGATCAAATGTATTGTTGCCTATTTCACTAATAATTGCCGATTCCAAATATTTCTTACCTTCGATAATGTAACTTTGCATTCTTGCTGAGAATATATCACGGGTCATGGAAAAACATTCATTATTTTGGTCAAAAATATTTGAAATATTCATAATAATGTCATTTATAATGTCCTCATCTATCATTTTAACCTTCTTTTTACTAGTATATGGGTTTTTTTCTTTTTATCAAGTGGGTTTTATACAAAACTATTTTTATTTACCGCATAGGCATATTGCGTCTAACGTGAAAGCTAGCCGGGTAGAACCGCAGTCTGAACCCGTAGGAAATCCTGAGCTCGGGCAAAAAGTGGGCAACGAAGACTTACAGGAATGTCGTTAGCGGCGCCCGTAACATGCTGTAACTGACCGGCCCGCCGGGGGCGACGAGTATTTCATCAATCTTTTTGAATCCAAAGCGCTCGTAGATTCCCAGGTTGATCCGGTCCTGGGTTGCCAGAAAACAGGGCTGGGCCGCTTGGTCAATCTCCTTGAGTTTTCTCCACAGGAGTTGGGAACCTATCCCCTTGCCTTGCGCTTCCGGGGCAACCGCTATGGGGGCCAGATCCCAGAAGGGCTGGGGGATGGTCTTGTCCTGGGCTTCAATGACGGGCTGGAATTTCATCCACCGTTCCACCACTTCCGGGGAAAGGCCCTTGAGAACTTCATCCAGGGACCTATGTCCGCTTCCATTGCCGGGCTTGTCATCGATATGAGGGGGGACCCAGGTGGAGGAACCTACTATTTTATCCCCATCCAGGGCCAGTTCAGTTTGGAACGCGCCCTTCGGCCAGGAACTTACCCGGTGACGGAACATACTATTGAGGATTTTTAGCCGTTCCGTTTCATCAGGGGCCGCCCAGGTATAGAGGGTGGAATGGAAAAACCCCTTGACCATCAGGGCGACAATTTCGTCGAAATCTCCTTCATTCATCATTCTAAATTCGATGTTTCCCATGGTACGAATCCTCCAATTTTTATTGACAGACTACTTGAAAGGGGGTAGACTGTTACCTATTATTATTATATGAATTATATGTAATTGACAAGGGGATATTGTATGGTTGCAACTTCAGAATCGGTTCATGAGATAAGCGAAGAAGGCGCTTTTGTCCGGCAGGCTAACCGGTTTACCACGCCTTTCGGCAATGGAAGCGGGAAATTGCCGGTGGAGGCCGGGCGGTACCGGCTGCTCTGGGCGGCGATCTGCCCCTGGGCCCACCGGCAGATCATCGCCCTCAAGCTCCTGGGGCTTACGGAGGTAATCAGTATTGGGAAGGCAAACCCGGTGCGGACCGACAAGGGCTGGGAATTTTCCCTTGATCCCGGCGGGGTCGATCCGGTGCTGAAGATACGTTACCTTTCGGAGGCTTATGAAAAGGCGGACCCGAATTATACCGGCAGGGCTACGGTTCCGGCGGTGGTGGATATCACTACCGGAAGGGTGGTGAACAACGATTATTTCAGGCTGACTAATTACTGGGAAACCGCCTGGGCGCCCTTCCATAAAAAAGACGCTCCGGATCTCTACCCGGTTACTCTGCGCAGTGATATTGATGCACTTAACGATACTATTTTTCACGAAGTTAATAACGCGGTGTACAAGGCGGGGTTCGCCGAAAACCAACTGCAATACGAAAAGAACTACGACCTGCTGTTTAAGCGCCTGGACATCCTGGAGGAACGGCTGGGGAAAAGCCGCTATCTCTTTGGCAATAGTATTACTGATTCTGATATCCGGCTCTACGTTACCCTGGCCCGTTTTGATGCGGCCTATCATCTGGTATTCCGGTGCAACCGGAACCGGCTTATTGATTTCCCTAACCTCTGGAATTACGCCAAGGATCTCTACCAGACGCCGGGCTTTGGGGACACCACGGATTTCGACGCCATCAAGAAGGGATACCAACTGGGATCCCACGGGCATAACCCCTACCAGATTCTTTCCCTGGGGCCGGATACCGGTATCTGGAACGAACAGCACAATCGCGGGCGTTTGAGCGCCTAAAGGAAAATCGTTATGGGCTATCAGATACAATTTCCCGACGAGCCTCAAATTACCGGCTCCTATAAACGGAAACCCAATTACTTTACCACCCCTTTCGGTTTCGGTCCGGGGGATCTTCCCGTGGAAAAGGGGCGCTACCGGATCATCTGGTCAAAGGCCTGCCCCTGGGCTACCCGGCAGCTTATCGTCCGGAGCCTCCTGGGTTTGGAGGACGCCATCAGTGTCGGTACGGTGGACCCGGTGCGTCCGCCTCCCTATGTTGACTCCCGTGGGGAGCGGACCAACTGGGCCTTTACCCTGGACGAGGGCGGGGTGGACCCGGTGCTGAAAATAAAATATCTAAGCGATATCTACCTCGCTGCCGATCCGGAATACGAGGGCCGCTTTACGGTGCCGGCGGTGATCGACGTTACGCAGCGGAAGGTGGTCAACACGGATTACTTCAACATGAGCTATTACTGGGAAACCGTATGGAAGGGCTTCCATAAAAAAGGAGCCCCGGACCTGTTTCCCGAACATCTGCGGGAAGATATCCTTGCCCTCAACGAAACGATTTATTACGAGGTGAACAACGGGGTATACAAGGCGGGTTTTGCCGAAACCCAGGAAGCCTACGGGGACGCCTGCGAAAAGGTTTTTAATCGCCTGGACATCCTGGAAGAACGGCTGGGGAAAAGCCGCTATCTCTTTGGCGATAGTATTACTGATTCCGATATCCGGCTCTATGTAACCCTGGCCCGGTTTGACGCCGCGTACTATAACTGTTTCCGGGTGAACAGGCGGCGGCTCCGGGATTATCCCCATCTCTGGGCCTATGCCCGTGACCTCTACAGCATCCCTGCGTTTTCGGAAAATACGGATTTTGATCACATTAAGATCCACTATCACCTTTGCTGCGATAAGGGGAATGTCTATCATCTGATCCCCAAGGGGCCGGATAATTCCGACTGGAATACCGAAGGCATTTATGCCGCTGCCCGCCGGGGGGCCTAACATGGATACCATGAAGCTCTTTGATTTCGCCCTGGTCTTCACCCAGATCCCCCGGATACTCAAGTATCTCCCCATCACCATGGAAATCGCGGTGATTTCCTTCCTGGGTTCGGTGATCATCGGCTTCCTGGTGGCCCTGGTAAAGATCAAGAAGATCCGCATCCTGAGTCCCCTGGCAGGTTTTTATGTTTCCTTTTCACGGGGGACTCCGGTGCTGGTTCAGCTTTACCTTACCTATTACGGGATCCCCATGATTCTTATGGGGATCAACCGGTACTATGGGACCAATTTTAACACCAATGGTATCGCACCAATCCTCTTCGCCCTGGTGGCACTTTCCCTGAACGAGGCCGCCTATTCCTCCGAGAGCATCCGCGCCGCCCTGGAGTCCGTGGACAAGGGGCAGATGGAAGCGGCCCTTTCCATAGGGATGACCACCTCCCAGAGCCTTTTCCGCATCATCCTGCCGGAAGCCATGGTGGTGGCCCTTCCCAGTTTGGGGAATTCCTTTATCGGCCTTATCAAGGGGACCTCCCTGGTCTTTGTCACCGCCGTGGTGGAGATGACCGCCGCCGGGAAACTGCTGGCATCCCGGAATTTCCGCTTCTTTGAAATGTACATTACCCTGGCCATCGTGTACTGGATCATCACTGCGGTGATCGCAGCATTACTGCGCTGGGGGGAAAAGAAACTCCGCTGCAACGAGCGGCTTGCGCCGGAGGAAGGGCATCATGCTTAAGATTGAGGGGCTTAAAAAGAGCTTTCATAAAAACCAGGTCCTTAAGGGGATCAACCTTGAGGTCAATCCGGGGGAAGTGGTGGGCATCATCGGTCCATCGGGGTCCGGGAAATCAACCTTACTGCGCTGCGTGAACCTTTTGGAAAAACCCGATGCGGGGGCCTTCTCCTTTGGTCACTTGAACTTTGACATGGCAAAGGTTACCAAGAAGGAAATCCTGGCGGTGCGGCGGCACACAGCAATGGTGTTTCAGCAGTTCAACCTCTTTAAGTACAAGACCGCCCTGGAGAATGTGATGGAAGGGCTGGTGGTGGTCCAAAAGGCGGCAAAGGCCGAAGCAAAGGAACGGGCCCGGCAGTGCCTTGAAAAGGTGGGGCTGCAGGACCGGATGGATTACTATCCCTCACAGCTTTCCGGGGGCCAGCAGCAGCGGGTAGCCATCGCCCGTTCCATGGCGCTAAAGCCGGCGATAATTTTGTTTGACGAGCCCACCTCGGCGCTGGACCCGGAAATGATAGGGGAGGTGCTCCGGGTGATCAAGGCCATCGCCAAAGAGGGGCACACCCTGATTATCGTTTCCCATGAGATGAGCTTTATCGCCGATATTGCCAGCCACGTGATTTTTCTTGAGGGGGGATATGTCCTGGAGGAGGGCAGCCCACGGGATGTTTTTACCCATCCCCAACAGGAACGGACCAGGCAGTTTATTTCCAGGATCTCCGCCTTTGGAGATTTTTCAATCTGAGACGTTGTCCCGAAAGGGGCGTCGAATATATTTTACGAATTCCGAAGGAGGAATCAAATGAAGAAAGTGTTTGTCGTTCTTTTAGCCATTGGGTGCGCAACGGCCCTCTTTGCCGGCGGTCAAAAGGCCCAGTCAGGGAAACCCCAGGTCAGGGTAGGCACCGCAGGAATGCCCGTCCCCTACGGCTGGGTAAATCCGGACGGTACCCTGGACGGATATGATCAGGCGGTGGTCTATGCGGTGGCGGAACTGCTGCCCCAGTACGATTTTTCTATTGAGCTAACCGAGTTCCCCAGCATCTTTGTGGGCCTGGATTCGGGGCGTTACCAGATCGGGGTAAACAATATTTCCTGGCGGCAGGAACGGGCGGAAAAATATCTTTTCCCGGATCATCACTATATCTACAACGATACGGGTTTTGTGGTGAAGAAGGGAAGGACCGACATCCGGGGCTTTGAGGATTTGGCGGGAAAGACCACGGTGATTGAGCCCGACGGCGCTTTTCCCCAGCTCTTTGTGGAGGAATACAACGAAGCCCATCCCGGTAATCCTATTAAGGTTACCTGGGTAGCCCAGGACAACCTTAAAACCTACACGGACATCATTCAGGGCAATCTGGATTTCCACATCACCGAACTGGTCTCCGTAAATCTGCGGGAAAAGGAATTCAACATTGATGTGGATTTTGTTTCCCTCCCCAAGGAAGAACAGGAGAAGCTGCAAAACCCAAAATCCTATTTTGTTTTTTCCCGGACCGCCGAGGGGCAAAAGCTCAAAGCCGAGGTTGACGCCGCCTTCCAAAAGCTCATTGACAGCGGAAAACTGAAAGAGCTTTCGTTAAAGTACTTTGAATCCGATATTAGTCAGTAGAGGGTTATAATGGATATGGAAGGCCTGCAGGAAAAACTTGTTCCCGCTTTCGAATGGTTTCACCGGCATCCCGAACTGGGGTATGCGGAATTTGAAACCACCGCCCGGATCAGGGAGATTCTTGCGGGCCTTGGGGTGGAAATACTTGATACGGGGCTGGAAACCGGCCTTGTTGCCCGCATTGGAAATGCCGGCATCAGGAGCGGGAAGCCCGTGGTTGCCCTGCGCGGCGATATTGACGGCCTCCCCATCACCGAAGATTCAGGCCTCCCCTATGCGTCCGAAACCCCCGGACGCATGCACGCCTGCGGCCACGATTTCCATACCACCGCCATCCTGGGCGCAGCGATCCTGCTTGCCGAAAAGAAAGCAACACTTCCCGGCACAGTAAAGCTGATCTTCCAGCCTGCGGAGGAAACCGCCGGCGGGGCCGCTAAGGTGCTGGCCACCGGGGCGCTGGATGACGTAAGGGAGATCTACGGCCTCCATGTCAGCCCGGACCTGCCGCCGGGGCAAATCGGCGTCAGCCCCGGCGCAACCTTCGCTGCAGTGGGAGGTTTCAAGATTACTATCCGGGGCAAGGGCGGCCATGCGGGCTATCCCCACCTTACCCGGGACCCCATCATAGCCCTGGGGCAGATCATTGCTACCGCCCAGTCCATCGTAAGCCGCAATGCCAATCCCTTTGACCCCTCGGTGGTGAGTATAACCCATGTGGAAGGGGGCAATACCTGGAACGTGATTCCCCCGGAAGCGTTTATTGAGGGGACGATCCGTTCCCTGGGAACTGAAAAATACAAGTGCATTGCGGAACGGCTGGGGGAAATCGTGAAGGGGGTTGAGCTGACCAGCGGTACCCGCATCGACTATACCTGGAACATGAGTTCCCCCGCCATAGACAACGATCCCGCTCTGGCCGTCTTTGTGGCGGATACCGCACAGGAACTGGGGCTTGCAGCAGGCCCTTCAATCCCCTGCATGGGGGGCGAGGATTTTTCCCTTTATCAGCAGCGGATTAAGGGGGTCTTCTGGAACATCGGCATAGGCGGCGCCGAAGGAATCCACCACCCCCGTTTCATCGCCGGCCCGGCCCCCCTCAGCAGCGCAGCATCGCTGCTGGCACGGCTGGCGGAAAAAGCCCTGGTACGGCTCAGCAGCACTTAGATCAACTGTCCAATATTCCTATTCCTCCCCAGCCCCAAATAGTAGGTCTCAAAGGATTCACTGCGACAGGCTTCGGGCTTGAAGCTTTTGCCGGTGTTGAACAGTTCCCGGATGCGTTTGAGTATCGTTGCGGTATCCCCGCCCTGGAACACCTTTACTACGAGGTTTCCCCCGGGTTCCAGAAAAGTTTCGGCATACTCCAGGACCGCCTCCGCCAGGGCCAGGGAACGGAGGGTGTCAACGGAACGGTTCCCCGTGGTGGCCGACGCAGCATCACTAATCACCAGGTTAAAGGGACCCCGGGCCCGGATGGCCTCCCGGATAACAGCTGCGGTAATATCACCCTGGATAAAACAGAAGTTCTCCCCGTCGAACAAGCCCGTATCGTATTGCCGGGAAAGGGGGGCGAGATCCACGGCGGTCAGGAGACAGCGCTTTTCCAGTTTCCGCAGGGCGTAGAGGCTCCAGCTTCCCGGCGCGGCTCCCAGGTCCAGCGCCTTTAGCGCCACAGACCCGGCGGGAGGACGGAACAAGCCGAACTTCCCGCTCATCTCCTTCAATTTGTACACCGAACGGGCAGGATAGCCTTCTTTTTGAGCCTTGAGCGACCAGTGGTCAAGTTTTTCGTAGTTTGCCATGTTAGCCCTTTATGAAATGACAGTATACCTTTAGATGGTACGGAAGGCAAGGTTTAATATCACCTATCACCGGATCAATCAAAGCCGTTGCATTTATAAGCACCCGCAGATAGTAAGCGGCTTCGGTTTTCAGCTTCTTTTTCGCATCGTTTCCGCCATTTCAGGGGGATATGCTTCTTAATACGGTACATACCGCTCGTCTTTACCGCAAGGAGACACAGTTCTTCTGTTAATTCGTGCTTCGGTATATCCAGTAAATTATCCCCGTTCTGCAAAAGGGCGTTATATAACACCGCCGGGGTTCGCAAGCGGCGGGGTATGCACCCCGGATCCCCCAGGAGGGCAGCCCGGTTCATACATGCCCCCCAGGCGGTCCGCAGAAATATGCCGCATCCTTGCGGCATGAAGAAAAAATTGTTCAAATATGCAAAAAAACACTTGGCAATACAGATTGTTTTGTAGTATTATATGCATTGGAGGATTTATGAGAACCACTTTGGAATTACCTGATGCATTGGTCACGGATGCCATGGAAATAACGAAAATTCAAACCAAAACGGATGTCATTAAAACGGCGTTAGAAAATTTAATCTCTAAGGGTATAATTCCCCGCCCTTTAGGGCGTAAAGCTGGGGGTGTGGGGGATATGTTCCCCCACCGATATGTAATATAATGGGGGCATGAGTGAATGTATACATAAGTCACATAATGT
>BNUY01000075.1 GCA_025997715.1 Spirochaetia bacterium | reverse complement strand
ACACCCTATATAGGTTGTTTATAGAATAACCCGAATGAGAAATAACTGCAAGGGTTTTTTCCAAAAAACTGCTAAAAAAGGCAAAAATTGCCAAAACCGGACCTGAATGAAGAGGGGGGATTAATAGGCGGGGTATATCCTAGCGGAGTTAGGGTCTAATATGACATAACGGGGCAGATTGTCTTTCATCACCACGGCGCTGCCTGTCTTGTCTACCAATTTGGCAATAGCAGAGAAATCTTGGCTCATATCATCGTAAGTGACCCGGTTTTCATGTGTTATTGCCATAATAAACCACCTCTATTAAAAATCTATACCTTGAACTTTAATTTCCTCTCCAAACAATGCCTCTCCCTGTGCTTTTAAATCACGGAGAATATTCATAGGGTCATCCTTATATTTTTTTTTGCTTATTTCTTCATTCCCGTCTTTAGGCAACTCATTTTCTACATATTCTTCATCTTCCATCTTTATAGTGGAATTTATATCCTCTTTTGAAACATATTCAAAATCATTTCTTTCAAATAATTCTTCTTCTGTAATGTATGGCTCAATTATCCATTTAAGTCCTTCTGCTAAACCTATCCGCACCATAGTCATGTTTATGTCCGCTTCATGATTCAAGAGCACTTCGCCTCTTTGAGTATTTAAGAACATTAACATTTTTTCAATTGTTTGTATTGATCTAATTCCATTTTTAAAATTTGTTCCTCGGTCACAATCCCAGCAGAATTCTGTTCCAAACCGGTCATTATATTTACAATGGGCACAGGCATTTTCATGACAACGTATTGT
The DNA here is from genome assembly GCA_025997715.1 of Spirochaetia bacterium. Classification (GTDB taxonomy): domain Bacteria; phylum Spirochaetota; class Spirochaetia; order Treponematales; family Breznakiellaceae; genus Termitinema. The sequence continues at coordinate 13,665 of BNUY01000075.1, read as the reverse complement.
TCCAACAGTTTTCCTATATTCAATTTCTTTCTTGTTTTCCTTTGATTGTTTAAATATATTTTTAACCTTTGCCTTTTCAATTTCTGCTAAGGTTAAAGGTGTATGGTAATCTTTTTCATTATTCATAATTTCATCTTTAAATTTTGTTGCCACATTATTTAGCCCGAACGGCTGCATAACAAACCGTAATGCTTCAATCATTCCTTTTTGTTGTGATATTAGATTGCCTTCTGCTTCTTCTAATGCAGAATTTAATGATAAAAACATTAAGCATAGGTTAAATAATGGTCGGGTTATGGGTATATACTTTGAACCTGAATCACAGTCCCAGCAAAAATGATTTTGTTTATCAATATTGCGGCAATATTTACATAAGTTTTCATCTGCAGAATAGGTGTCACCGTGTTTTTGCCTATAGTCCATTTCTTTCTGAATCAGTTGGTTAATTTCCTTCTCACTCATGAATTCCGTATCATAATTTTCCATACATATTTCTCCTTTAGATGGTTGATCCTACTCTCCTACTATCCAAACAGGCTCAGCATATTCATCTCCTGTCCAATCAAGCCATTCATCAACCGTCATTATATAGGAATCCAAGGCTTCCGCTACATAACATTCCAGATCTGCCCCACCGGATTCCTCATAAGGGATTAGGGCTATGCCTTGACAGGCATCGGCGGTGATTCCGTATCCCAACATTGCACAGAGGTCCCGCATAAGGTGTAATTCCCATGAACCATTAATATCGGCCCCAGCCTTATCTACATGACCAAGTTCGACGGGGTTGAGAACGGTGAATCCCTTTGAACGAAGTTGTTCAGCAGCGTTTTGGAATTTAGCCGCATAATCCGCATCTTCCGATATTGCGCCTGATAAATAAAGACGGGTCACAATACTTTTCATCGTTATTCACCTTTTGTGCATAAAACCTATAACTATAGTGCCGGTTCATGCCTTTTGCTGGGACTTTTCGAACACGAGTTATTCGTTAGTGATGAAATACTTGAGTGCTTTGTCCCACAGTATTTGCAAGTATATTGCGATTTCTCAGCCCCTTCATACAATTCGTGCTTCTTGCTAGGACTCCTTGAACAAGAATTATTCGTCAAAGATGAGACACTTGAATGCTTTGTCCCGCACCATTTACAGTAATAATTTTGCGCCATTTTTGGCCTCCTTGGTTTCAATACCGGTTTGATTCTACCTCATCTGATCGGTCATATAACGCCGGATCAGCTTTTCCCAGCTCATTTTCCCGGACTTATGTATGCAAATAAATCATATTCCTAGTAATATATTGGCTCTGTTCCATAAAGCGTCACCTACTCCAAAAAATCGTAATTTTTCAGTAAATTTCCAAAATTATGCTTACATAATAGGCGTAAGGAAAGATGATGATAGGAGCAAGTTTAGAGAGCGGCTTAAAAAAAACTAACTAATTAAAAATAGGAGATTTTATGATGACAATTAGAGAAGCAAAGAGAATTGTTGAAGCTAGAGGCTACAAGTTACAAGAGTCTTTGGTAGTGAATGCTAAAGAATTCTTTGAGGATTCCTTGAAACCAAATGGATTTGACACGGAGGAAATAGGGCATGATGTCTTCGTTTTCACTCTTCATTTAGATAATGTTGATGTTGACGATATAGATAATGATGATGAGCCTGGGAGAATTGATGTATTCTCAGAATGGCAAGTTCCAGTAAAATCTTTGAAGGATCACTATGAAAGAACAAACTGGAATGCTTATGGTTATACTGTAAATGGAATAAGTGGAATGACTGCTGACCGAGAACGCGGTGGCGATGTTGTCTTTTCCGAAGACGTAGATACTAATGAAGAGTGTCTAGCTGCTATAAGGAAAGCAATAAGGGCTGTTAGGAACGCAAAATAAAAAGCCTGTCCAGCGTCAGTGAAAGTAGAACACTTCACAAACCAAGTAATTCCTCTAATTTTTGCTTAACTTCGTCTAAAGTAACACTACCCTTTGCGGATAATTCTTGCGATAACCATTCAAAATAAGATTTACAAAAGGCTGCCGAACCATTAACATCAGGATTCTCAATTTTAGGAAGGTCTTTGTAAGAAGCAAATGTTCCAAGAAAACCCTTATGATGAGCCTCAAAAGCATCCTCTTCATTCGTCCAGAGATTTTCAAACAAAAATTCTTGAGTAGGCCACTTGTTTGTCCTATTATCCTTGTAGGTTTGAATAGTACACTTAAATACAGAACTCATCCATCCTTGTGCGTATCGATCAAACTTCCTAAAATAGTATAATTTCAACAGGTGTTCCAATCTTGGCTCTGCCCATTGAAGCAACTTATCTATGATTTTACTTGGTGGATAAGCCATTTCTTGTAAATGGAAACTTTCATAGAGATAATCGTCTGGATGAGGTGAAACTCTCTTCATACTATCATTCACTTCAAATACTTTATCAAAATTCATAGTTATTTAGTCCTAACCTATTATGTAAGCAAAACCATAAAATTTCAAGGCAAAAAAGATAAAATTAGGAAGGTGTATCAAAATGACGCACTTTTAGGTTGTGCCAGCCGATTTACAGAGTAGGTGACGCTTTATGGAACAGAGCCAATATATTTCAATTGCATACATCTGTCAAGGGAAAAATCATGCAAATACGGACTGGTATGTCATAATATGACAGAATGAATGCCGATTTTTTCTGGAAAATGGTCAAAAAAGAGGTTATGCGGCAACAAACCAGCTTTGAATGGCTTTACCGGAAGACAAATATCCCCAAGGGCACCTTTTCTTCGTGGAAAAACCGAAATATTATCCCTCGGGCGGACGAGGCGCTCCTTATCGCACGGGCCCTGAAAGTGTCCCTCAAATATCTCCTGACCGGTAATGATCGGGACGAGCCCCCCTCGAATCCGGTGATACATGAAATATCGGAAACGATTCCTTTCTTTGATGATACTGATTTGCAAACGCTTTTGGCGGTTGCACGGGCAATGGCTACACGGTATAAATAGCCCTACTCGGACTTCTCCGCCAAAGCGGTAAATTTCTAGGTAAAATACACGGGGTACATTTCGCTCCAGATGCCTTTCTCGTTCGCGTTGGTTACCCAGCAGGCTCAAAACCATATCCGGCGATACCGCCGCATTGTGACAATCAAAAAACCCACATTATTGTATGATTAATCTAAAAACCTACATTCCTGTATCTTATCCCCGATTCCCCACCGTCATTCACTCCTTCGTAATTCATTATCCTATAATCAATTAGCATAAAGCCAGCATAACATAGACCGCTTGGCACGTTTTTTGCTATAATACCCATATCAAATGTATTCACTATCTACGGAGGATTTTATGAGTTGTCAAGACGAGAGTTGTCAAAACAAGTTTTGTTGTGATGGGGGGATTAATTTTACCAAAACCCCGGTAGCCGAAATCTATGGCTCCAACAGTTTTTCCAATGCCCTTATGAAGGAACGGCTGCCTAAAAATATTTACAAAGAGATTCTCGCGGTCCAGAACGGGGAAAAGGAACTAACCCTGGAGGATGCCGAGGTTGTCGCCGCCGTCATGCGGGACTGGGCGATATCCAAGGGCGCCAGCCACTATACCCACTGGTTCCACCCCCTCACCGGGCTTACGGCGGAGAAGCACGATTCCTTTATCTCCCCCACCGGTGACGGCCGGGTGATCATGGAGTTTTCCGGCAAGGAACTGATCAAAGGCGAGCCCGATGCGTCGAGCTTCCCCTCCGGCGGTCTGCGCGCCACCTTTGAGGCCCGGGGCTATACCGCCTGGGACGTGACCAGCCCCGCTTTCCTCAAGCAGGACCGGACCGGCACCACCCTCTGCATCCCCACGGCCTTTATCAGCTACTACGGGCAGGCACTGGACAAGAAGGTGCCCCTCCTCAAATCTATCGACTCCCTGAACAAGCAGGCCGTCCGGGTGCTCCGTGCCCTGGGGAACGAAACTTCCAAACGGGTATACTCCACCGTGGGCCCCGAACAGGAATACTTCCTGGTGGACAAGAAGTTTTACGACGAGCGCCCGGATCTGATGCTCACCGGCAGGACCGTCTTCGGCGTCCTCCCCGCAAAGGGCCAGGAACTGGAGGACCACTATTTCGGGGCGCTCAAGGAACGGGTCGCCGACTTTATGCGGGAACTCAACTACGAACTGTGGAAGGTAGGAATCCCCGCCAAGACCCAGCACAATGAAGTTGCGCCGAACCAGTTTGAAATAGCGCCGGTATACGCCAACAGTACCGCTGCGGTGGACGGAAACCAGATGGTGATGGAAACCATTCGCAGCGTGGCCCGCCGTCACGGCATGGAGGGGCTGCTCCACGAAAAGCCCTTCGCCGGGGTCAACGGTTCGGGCAAGCACAACAACTGGTCCCTGTCCACCGACGACGGGATCAACCTCTTTGAACCCGGCGAGAACCCCGAATCCAACGCCCGGTTCCTCCTCTTTGCCGCTGCGGTAGTGGAAGCGGTTGACCGCTACGCACTATTGCTGCGTTCCTCCGTGGCCACCGCCGGCAATGACCACCGCCTGGGCGCCAACGAAGCCCCCCCGGCCATCGTGTCCATCTTCTTCGGCGGCCCCTTAACGGAAATTCTGGACAACATCGCCGAAGGTAAGGCCAGCGGTAAATCCGCTTCCGGCGCAAGGATACAATTGGGGGTTACCAGCCTGCCCAGCCTGCCCAAGGATGTTTCCGACCGGAACCGGACCAGCCCCTTCGCCTTTACGGGGAACAAGTTTGAGTTCCGCATGGTGGGCTCCTCCCAGTCCATCGCCACCCCCAACACCTACCTCAACGTTGCTGTCGCACAGGTACTGTCGGAGTTTGCCGATAAGCTTGAATCGCTTCATGGAAGCGCAGCCTCCAACAAAAATGAGGCAATCCAGAACATCATCAAGGAATCCTATTCCAAGCACCGCCGGGTGGTATTCAACGGCAACGGCTACTCCGATGAATGGGTCCACGAAGCGGAACGCCGGGGGCTCCCCAATGTGAAAAACGCAGTGGATGCACTATCGGTGCTCACCCGCAGCGAAATAGTGTCCCTCTTTGAGACCCACAAGGTCTTCACCAGGGAAGAATCGGAAAGCCGCTACCACATCTACCTGGAAAAATATTCCAAGCAGATCAACATCGAAGCGGGGGTCATGATCGAAATGGCCCGCCGGTCCATCTTCCCTGCGGTAACCACCTACGCAGCATCACTGGCACGGGACGCAGCATCACTGGCGGCCATCGGGGCGGCAAGCAGCTCCCAGGAAAAACGGGCCAAGAAGATCGCCGAACTTGCGGGGGAACTCTACGATGACGCCGCCAAACTGGAAACCGTCCTTACCGAAGCGCAAAGCGCCGCCCTGGGCGCCGAGGAGGTCTTTGCCCAGGCTAAGGTCTACTTCGAGAAGGTAAAGCCCGCCATGGAAATCCTGCGGTCCAAGGGAGATGCCCTGGAGCGGCTGGTTGCCAAGGGCGCCTGGCCCTTCCCGGGATTTGAGGAACTACTGTTTAAGCTGTAAAAATTCGCTCGACTGATTTAAAAAATGAGGTGCGGCCCCTCCGTGAAAACGGAGGGGCTTTTATTTTGAGACCATTGAGCCAGTTCCAAAATGAAAATCAATTAACCACCAAGGAACCTCAGACCAATCAGACCTCGAACACAAAGGGAAGAAGAAGAAAAACCGCAAAGGCGCCGAAGGCGACAAAGGAAGATGAAGATGAGGGATAGCCAGGTCCCGAAGGGGTCTTCTCTTCCCCTTTGCGCGCCTTCGGCGCCTTTGCGGTTAAAAATTCTTCAATTTTGGAACCGGCTCCATTACTATTTTTTTCTCTTCCGGTATAATCTTCGGAGGGGGAGATTTTTTATGACCGGAAAAACACTGCTTGAAGCTATTCAAACCGCTGCGGCTGCACGAATTTTTGAGGATCTCTACGGGCCCGGAACTGCGGAAACCGCAGGGCGCCGCTATGCCGCCCTGATTGAGGGAATGGATTTCCCGGAAACCCAGGGCCCGCTCCGGGTGTTTACCGCCGCCGGCCGTACCGAACTGGGGGGCAACCATACGGACCATAACCGGGGCAAGGTTCTCGCCGCTTCCATACAGTTGGATGCGGTGGCTATTGTGGCGAAGCGGCAGGACAAAAAAGTTTTCTTCCGGTCTACGGGCTACCCGGATGTGGTAGTAAATTTGGCGGAAAACAAGCGCGAAGAACCGGGGACCACCGAATCCCTGGTACGGGGTATCGCGACGGAATTAACCCGCAGAGGAACGGAGGTGGGGGGCTTTAGCGCCAATGCGGCGTCCACGGTGCTGACCGGTTCAGGGCTCTCGTCCTCCGCGGCGGTGGAGGTCCTCCTTGGCCGCATCTTCGACAACCTCTACGGCGGGGGGAAACGGTCCGCCCTGGAGCTGGCCCAAATTGGGCAGATTGCGGAGAACATCTACTTCGGGAAGCCCTGCGGCTTGATGGATCAGACCGCCTGCGCATCCGGAGGAGCGGTGGCCATTGATTTTAAGGACCCTGATAAACCCAGGGTGACCCAAATAAACTTCGATTTAGCCGCCGCCGGTTACGCCCTCTGCGTGGTGGACACCCACGGGAGCCATGCGGACCTGACGGAGGATTACGCCGCCATTCCCGCTGAGATGAAAGCCGTGGCTGCCTTTTTCGGCAAGGCGGTTCTCCGGGAAGTGGACCCCCGGCAGGTTCTGGCCCATGCCGCCGAAATACGGAAAGCCGCCGGGGACCGGGCGTTGTTGCGGGCTATCCATTTCTTTAACGAAAATGACCGGGTGGACGCCATGCGGGAAGCCCTCTTAGCGGCGGATACGGCGCAGGAAGGAACAGCAAAGCTGCAGGCGATTCATACGTTCTTGGACCTGGTTAATCAGTCCGGCAGCTCCTCCGTGGAATTGCTGCAGAACATCTACGCGCCGAAACATCCCGGGGAACAGGGGATTTCGACAGCCCTGGCCCTCACCCACAGCTTTATTGAAACCGAAACCGCAAGTAGCAATGCTGCCGGCAACGGCGCTTGCCGCGTCCACGGCGGAGGCTTCGCCGGTACCATCCAGGCATATATCCCCCTGGAAAAACTTTCCGCCTACAAAACAAGGATGGAAGAAGTTTTCGGCGCCGGGGCGGTAACGCCGATCCGCATCCGTCCGGTGGGGGCAGTAGAACTAAAGTTCTAAAAACTGAGCCAGTTCCAAAATGCAAGACCAACCACGAATGACACGAATGACACGAATAAAGCAATAGATTCTTCTATTATTCGTGCGGATTCGTGTCATTCGTGGTTAAATTCTTATTTTGGAACTGGCTCAACTAACATTCTGATACCGCAGTGTCTAAGGCCACCTCCATCATCCGGGTAAAGGCGGTCTGCCGTTCCTCCGCGCTCGTCGTTTCCCCGGTGACCATGCTGTCCGAGATAGTAAGCAGAGCCAGGGCTTCCCGGCCGTATTTCGCCGCTAAGGTGTAAAGTTCTGCGGTCTCCATTTCCACCGCCAACACCCCCCATTTTGCCCAGAGCTTCCATTCATCGGGGTCTTCGGTGTAGAACATATCCGACGATACAACGGGCCCCACCAGCGGCTGCCACCCCTTTGAGCACGCCATATCGTAGGCTGTCTTGAGGAGGCCCCAGGTTGCGGTAGGGGCGAAGTTCCTGCCCCCAAAACGGATAGCGTTAGCCCCCGAATCGGTGGAGGCCGACAGGGCAATCACCAGATCCCGAAGCTTCACCTCGGACTGCAAAGCCCCGGCGGTCCCGATGCGTATGGCCCGACGCACCTTATAATCCCGGAACAGCTCATTTAAATAGATAGAAATTGACGGAATCCCCATGCCCGTACCCTGGACGGATACCCGCTTCCCCTTGTATGTACCGGTATAGCCGAAGATGTTCCGTACCGCCGTGTATTGGCGCGGCGCATCCAGGAAAGTTTCGGCGATAAACTTGGCCCGCAGGGGGTCTCCGGGGAGCAATACCGCCTCGGCGATTTCCCCCGGCTTGGCTGCAATATGAATGGACATGGTATCCCCCTTAATCTTGCTTGAAAAACTTCATCGTATATTCAAGCTGATTGATGCCCAGGGTTTGCTCCGCCTGAGCCAGGCAGGCGGCAAATGAAAACACCAGGGTCATTATATCCTGGGCGCTCCCGGCGTTAAACCGGTGCTGCGCGTCCCGTACCCGGAGACCGCTTATCCCGACTTTAAAATCGGGAAACTGCACGATCCCATACACTATGTCATTCACCAGATCCTTGCGGTACAGAAGGACCACCTCCTCACTCTTTTCGTAGGAAATTGCGGGAGCGGTGGACCATTGGTAGCCGTCCCGGGTGATTCTGCGGAGCAGGTCGCTGAGGACAAAGATAAGGTCCGAGTATTTGATATGGCTCAGATAATGGTATTCTTCGATTTTTTCCGATGTCCGTATTTCCACATAATCCGTTTCGTTCCGGTCATCGTAATAGACCGTCATTTCAAGATCCTCAAGCGGGGAAACCTCCGGTTCGACGGTTGAGGATTCAGGAAGATCCGTCGGATCAAGTAGATCCGTCGGATCGGGTAGATCCGCTGCAAAAACGAAGGGGGCCAGGAAAAAACAGACCGTCAAGAGAGCGGCCCGGAGGAAATTTCCTTTCATGATTTTAGTATAGCACAGGGATACCGGCTAAGACAAACCCTGCGGCGCCCACATTCCAGACATCCTGTTCTTCCCAGGTTCCCAGTACGGTTTCGGGGGTGACCAATGCGGCGCCGGTGTAGACAAAGCCCGGGGGAAGCGGAGGGAGGGCGAAGGGCCGGATCACCGGGGCATCCCCCGCAGCTTTTCCGGCTTGGCCGATAAATCCCTGTCCGGCGGGGCTGACAACGAGGGCAACCGCATCGCCGTCAACACCGCCGCCGTGGTAATAGCCGGGGTATATCTGAAGTTCCTCCCGGCTGTCTTTCATCGCCGAGGCAGCCGCATAATAACGGAGACTGGCGAATTCCGGGGAAACCACCCCGGCAATTCCCGTGCATGCCGCCAAAACCTGCCGCAGCGGGGACGGGGCCTGTTCCGGTGTGCGGGGTTGGGATGCGTTCTGCAGGGCCCCCTGAGAGGACGATTCCCCCGCAAGGGAAAGCGCGGCGGTACGGAAATACCCGATTCCCCTGCCCCCCTTCTTTACCGCCCGGTAATACCATCGTTCATCCGGTCCTTCCTGCAAATCCTCCAGGTCCCAGCCGTCTTCAGGGGGCAGATCCGCAAAAGCAGGAATGTCCAGTTCCCCCATTCCGGCGCCGGGCCGTAAGCCCCAGACACGGAGGGCGGGAGGGGGGAGCTTGCTGTCAGTAAAAAAATCGTTTCGGTAGAGCATAGCCGCCGGGGTATCATCAAAGAAGAAGAGGGATCCTACGGAATACTGCTGCCAATAATCATGGCTATCAATACGGTACAGGGCTATGCCGGGACCTGCTGTGTCCCCGGCATCGGTCCAGGGCATAAAAACCAGGAAGCCCTCCCGGTTTATCCCCAGGATGAGGCGCCCCTTCCAACTGAGCATACCTGCACTGCGCCTTCCCAGGGGCCAGGGAACAAAGGGGCAGAGGGACGCTTCCTCCGGGGAGGGGATCACCGCCGGACCATTCTCGCCCAGTTCAAACCACAGGGGATTTTCGCCGCTTTGCAGGAGCGCCAGAGGTTGCCCATATTCGGCGGGGGGTGTTTCCGGTATCGGAACAGGGGGCTTAGCGCAGGAAAGGAGGATAAGCACAAGGGGAAGGACACGTTTCATATAATATGCTATGCCATAGACGGTGGTTATGGCAATATAGTACCACCGAACGCTATACCCACGCAGCCCGCCGCCAAGTTCTGAAAACTCAAAGCATATACGGGGCGTTATGTGCCATTAATTCCGAATATCTTGTATAATGTTTTTGAATATTGTATAGAAAACATAGAATATGCTACAATTTTGAGAACAGAAAAAAATAAAATACTCAATGAAACAGAAAAACTCATTAAATATTTTGAGGTTGATAGCTTTTTAAATCAAAAATCATCCATGCGGCCAAAGGAAAAAATCGATTAAAATATGCTTAAAAACCCTTGACAAGGCATACTGTTTTATGACATTATGTGTAATGGAGGATATTTATGAGAACTACCTTGGATTTACCTGACACATTAGTATCAGGGGCCATGGAAATAACCAATATTTCCACAAAAAAAGACGTTGTTATGATGGCGTTGGAGAATTTAATCCGTGCGGAAAAGATTAAAGGCATTAAGAATTATGCCGGGAAAATCGATCTTGGGATTGATCTTGAGAAGATGAGGAAAAGATGAGTAATATATTAGTGGATTCGTCGGCATGGATTGAATATTTCAAAACCCATAAAGACTATGCATTTATGATGATCTGATAGACAATAATTCAATATTATGAAAATGGAGAGGCAAATATGGACAACAAAGACCAAATTGATCAAATCATAAAAGCACATTGTTTTACTGATTATAAATGGATAATTCCCCGGGAAAATATTATTGTTGCGCAATGGGTTAGATTTCGTTGTCAATTTGGCTGTAAAAATTATGGCAAGAACGGCAGTTGCCCCCCCGCAGTACCTTCGGTTGAGGAATGCCGTAAAATGATTTATGAATATGAAAATGCTATTATTTTTCATTTTTCTATACATCATGCGGATAACGATGATACCTACAAATTGGTATCAAGGCTTTCTGAATTGGAAAGGGAAATATTTCTTGCGGGGAATTATAAAACATTTTTGTTACAGTATAGTTCATGTGTTTTTTGTAAAGATTGTATAGCCGAAGGTACTCGTATAAAATGTATCCATAAAGATAAATCCAGACCTGGTGCTGATGCTATGGGTATTGATGTATATCAGACCGCTCATAATGTTGGGTATCCAATTCAGGTGGTTAAAGACCATAATGAAATTACCAACAGATTTGCTTTTTTGCTTGTTGATTAAAATATAAAATAATGGGGTACGGGCAAACGCCGCATAACATACGCTATGTGCAATTTTGGCTTGACGTGGTAAAAAAAAATATGTATAATAAAATAATGGTAGACATAAAACTCCTTATAGATTTGTATAGATGGGTTATTAGTCCCATAGATAAAACTATTGATGATAAAATATTAGAAGATGAATTGAATGAATATTTTAATAAATTACCAGTTCAAATAACCGAATATAAAGAAACAATAGAATATTCTTATGATGGTTTTATTGTGGATATGTATAATTATGTAGAATATTCAAATAATTTTATATTTAAATTACAAAACGGCGGGAGAAAATACTTATTAAAATTTTTGAAAATAATATTATTTTCATTAACACCTATAGTTATTGTTCCGATAATTTTATCAGGATTTTATAAAACATTTGAAAATTTATATATGTATATAATTATCGGAGTATTTTTATTAATGGGACTTGCACTTATGTCTTTAGAAAAAATAACTGATAAAATAATAAAAACAATGAAACCAGGAGATTTATTGAAAATATTAGATGATGAAGATGAAAATTTTCCAATAACTAAAATGGAACGATCCTTTGGTCCTAATCCTTACGAAAGTATAACAATCGTAGAATCCAAGAAAAAATTTCTGTGTCAGCATTATAGAGAATTGGTAAATATAGATAAAACGAAAAACCTGCATGAGTTAATGATTTATTATTTTGCTACAGATTTTTTGTTAAACATTGAAAACAATGATGAAATAATAATTGAATATAGAAAGCAAATAACTCAAGTCCTTGAGTATATTTTGGCATTTCGAAGAGACAGCCCTTGTGTATTATTCAATTTGGCACACAATGAACTTAATTTATTAAGGTTAGACGAAAGTCTAAAATATTTTAAAGAATATTATAAAATGTATAAAGACAATATAAATGTTAATGCCTGGATAATTGTATTAGAATTTATTAAAGAAGATGATAATAATTATATTGGAGAATATAATGGAAAATAATATACTGCCTGATCCTAATGTGATATTTCCGGCGCCGAATATAAAAACGGTTACTTATGTAAAACCAACAATTAAGAATAAAAATATAATTGTAGGGGATTTTACCTATTTTAGCGATACAGATTTTGAAAGTCATGTAACTCATTTTTATGATTTTTATAATGACAAATTAATTATAGGAAAATTTTGTCAAATAGCATCTGGTGTGGAATTTATAATGAACGGTGCAAATCATCAAATGGATTGTGTTTCAACATTTCCGTTTTACATTTTTGAAAAATGGAATGAAAATGTTCCTCCGCTGGATAAAATGCCGTTGAAAGGTGATACAATTATTGGAAATGATGTATGGATAGGACAAAATGCTACAATATTACCCGGTGTAAAAATTGGTGATGGTGTAATAATTGGAACAAAAAGTATTGTAGGAAGTAATATAGAACCATATTCAATAGTAGCGGGAAATCCGGCAAAGGTTATTCGGAAAAGATTTGATGATGAATTAATAGAAATAATGTTAAAATTAAAATGGTGGGATTTACCTCTAGAGGAAATAAATAAATTAATTCCCATATTGCATAATAATAATTTGGAATATGTTAAAGACGAATTAAGGAATAGGAAAGAATAAGCCCGACGCCTACATTAGCGGCGATAAAAGGAGTTTTTATGGACATTGAAAAATTAAAGGCAGGGCAAGCTGAAATTGATCGGCGAGTAGATGAATTTGCTGCTCAAAAAAAGGCAATGATTCTCAATATTATCCTGTAAAGGACGGCGTAGCGGAATTTGCCAGGGCTGCTTTCATCAATAATGGGTATAGGATTATCCACCTGATAGGCCTGACCTTCGGCATCAGCGAAAAATGGCTGAAAACCGGGGAAGGCGGGATGTTCCAAAAGGCCCTTACCCCTAATATTGATCTAATAATATGCCGATGCTATACTCACTACCGGAGCGTGGAAATTGACGGAAGTTCTGTCCCAGGATGAAATAGACCAGCTACTCACCGCCATCAACGCCGGGGAAACCGAGCCGGAGGCCTTAAAGCCCCCTGCGGATACCCGGAAAATCAAAATCTACGACTTCAAGCGGCCCGATAAGTTCTCCAAGGAGCAGATCCGGACCATCTCTATCATGCATGAGACCTTTGCCCGGCTTACCACCAATAACCTGTCCGCCAACCTCCGTTCCATGGTCCATGTCCATGTTGCCTCGGTGGATCAGCTCACCTACGAAGAGTTTATCCGGTCCATCCCTACCCCTACTACCCTGGCGGTTATCAATATGGACCCCCTCAAAGGGAACGCCATCCTGGAAATAGACCCGGCTATCAGCTTCTCCATTATTGAGCGCCTTTTTGGGGGCACCGGGGAAAGCACCAAGTCCCAGCATGAGTTGACGGACATTGAATCGGCGGTCATGGAGAGTATGATAGTCCGTATCCTGGGGAATATGCGGGAAGCCTGGGCCCAGGTGATCGACCTCCGGCCCCGGCTGGGTCAAATCGAAACTAACCCCCAGTTTGCCCAGATCGTGCCCCCCACGGACATGGTGGTCCTGGTAACTCTGGAAACCAAGGTGGTGGAAGTTGAAGTTATTTTTTTCTTCTGTTTCCCCTACCCCA
>BNUY01000074.1 GCA_025997715.1 Spirochaetia bacterium | reverse complement strand
CCCCTATATCCTCAGCCGTTCCGCGTGGTGGTACGCCTCGGCCCGCAGCCCCTTGACCTGTTCATCCGCCAGGTATTCGTCGAAGGGCATCATCCGGTCGATGATACCCCCGGGAATATTCCCCGGCACTATTTCGATGATCCGGTTGGCTACGGAGCCCACGAATTCGTGGTCGTGGGAGTTGAAGAGGATCACTCCGGGAAAGGCGATGAGCCCGTCGTTCAGGGCGGTAATGGCTTCCAGGTCCAGGTGGTTGGTTGGTTCATCCAGGATGAGCACATTGGCCCCGGAGAGCATCATTTTGGCGAGCATGCACCGAACCTTTTCGCCCCCGGAAAGAACGTTTACCGGTTTTAGCGCCTCGTCCCCGGAGAAAAGCATACGCCCAAGGAAGCTGCGGACATAGGTTTCGTCCTGATCCGGGGAGTACTGCTTGAGCCAGTCGGTGATGGAAAGATCGGAGTCAAAAAACGCGCTGTTTTCCTTGGGAAAGTAGGAGAAGGAGGTGGTCTGGCCCCAATAGGCGTCCCCTGCGGCGGGTTTGGTAATGCCGGCGATGGCGTCAAAGAACATGGTCTTTGCCAGGTGTTCCGCTCCAACAAAGGCGATCTTATCGTTTTTATTTACCATAAAGGTGAGCGCCTGATTCCCACCGCCGGTTTCAGTATCCTCCAAAGTAACTTGCAGCTTTTCTATCCGCAATACGTTGTTGCCAATCTCCCGGTCCGGCTTAAAGCCCACGAAGGGAAACTTCCTCGAGGTGATCACCACATTGTCCAGGTTCAGCTTTTCCAGCACCTTCTTGCGGCTGGTGGCCTGGCGGCTTTTGGCGGCGTTGGAGGCGAACCGCTGGATAAACTCCCTGAGTTCCCGGGCCTTATCTTCATTTTTCTTTTGCTGATCCTTGGCCTGGCGCTGGAGCATCTGGCTCATCTGGTACCAGAAGTCGTAGTTCCCCGAATAGAGGGAAATCCTGCCGAAGTCGATGTCGCAAACGTGGGTACACACCGCGTTGAGGAAGTGCCGGTCGTGGGAAACCACGATCACCGTGTTGGGGAAGTTGATGAGGAATTCCTCCAGCCATGAGATGGATTCCAGATCCAAGCCATTGGTTGGTTCGTCCAGGAGCAGCAGATCGGGGTTGCCGAAAAGCGCCTGGGCCAGGAGCACCCGGACCTTCTTGGACTCGTCCAGGTCCGCCATGAGCTTCCCGTGGTCCTCCTCGTCCAAGCCAAGCCCGGAAAGCAACGCTCCCGCCTGGGCTTCCGCCTCCCAGCCGCCGAGGTCGGCAAAATCCGCCTCAAGCTCGCTGGCCTTCATCCCGTCCGCCTCGGTAAAGTCCGCTTTGGCGTAGATGGCCTCCCGCTCCGTTTGAACCGCGTAAAGCTTCTCATAGCCCATGATCACCGTTTCCAGGGCGGGATGTTCTTCAAAGGCGAAGTGGTCCTGCCGCAGCACCGCCATCCGCTCCCCGGCACTGATACTAACCTCGCCCTTATCGTGTTCGGTTTCCCCGGAAAGTATCTTGAGGAAGGTAGACTTCCCCGCCCCGTTGGCGCCGATAACGCCGTAACAGTTGCCGGGGGTAAATTTTAGGTTAACATCCTTAAAGAGGATACGCTCGCCAAAGCTGAGGCTAAGTTCGGTAACGGTAATCATGGGATAATTATACTGGAAAGGGAGGATTGTTTCCAGCGCCGGTTATTTATCACTGTAATGGCCCCGGCATTGGGAGATTTCAATGTTTATATCCGCAAGGCGATACACCAATCGGTTTTTTTCATCTATCTCTCACAGACCTACTGGTCTGAGACCTCCAGCCGGACAAATTCTCCCGCAAGGGTTCCGGCTTGCCGATGCCGGTATTCCCGTTCCGGACGATGTCGTTAATGAGTTTATTAATTTTATTAAGGGTTTTTCTGTCTTGGGTTTGCCAGTAGAGATAATCCTCCCATCCCAGATCTGTCCAAAGTTTGGGCACCGGCTATACCTCAATCAATTCATGGGCAGTTAATTTCCCCTCATCCGCTTCCTTTATGGATTGCAGCAGAACCTTCATGTTGGATTCGCTGTAGAAGGGATCACTGTCCGCGCTGATCTCGAAGGGGATCTTCTTCTGCCGAATCACCTGGCGCACAAAAATATTGAACGCCGTGCTGATATTCATACCTAACTCGCTGAAAAGCGATTCCGCCTGCTGCTTTAAGCTCTCGTCCATTCGGATATTGATATTGGTCTGTGCCATCTTTGTGCCCCTTGGCTATATTGTATATAAATTTATGCGCAATGTCAATATATTTATTTACAATTAACATCAGGCTTTCGATTTATTCTTGAATATCCCCAGAATCTTGCCCAATATGCCCGTTTTAGCCGCAGTCTGCGGTACCGCCTGCCCAGCCGGCGGCTGTGCGCCTTGGCTTGGTCTCTTGGCTTGACCGCCTGGCCTCTGATCCCCGCCGTTCCGCCGTTTCCCGCCTGACCTCCGGCTATGAACCTCGCCGGGCCTTTGCCCGCCGGCTCTCTCCGGGGCTCTCTGATCTCCGCCATCCCGCTGCTCCCTCGGTTTCCGGCCTCCGCCATCACGCCGTTCTCCGCCCCTTTGGGCGCCCGCAGCGTCCCGGCCCTGGCCCCGTTGACGGCTCTCCACCCCGGGCTTTCCCTCGTACTTCTGCTTGTAGTAGGCCATCCGCTCTTCATAGGAAAGATTAGCCAGTTCGGGGGAATCCCGCTGTCCATGTCCATCGTACCGACGGCCATTATCCCTATTCCCCTCCCCGCCGGCCTCGGCGTATCCGGGCCGTTCCCGGCCATGATAGGGTTCTCCATGACGGGGGCCGCCGTCCGCATGGCGTCCCCGGCCTCCGCCGGAACCGCCGTCTGCACGATGCCCCCGCCCATCAATGAAACCGCCATCTCCCTGCCGGTGACCTTCGCCGTGGCGGGGGCCGTCATGCCGCCGTCCGGCGCGATGGTCTCCTTGACCACTGTGTCGTCCGCCGTGGCGGTCGCCAAAACCGCGCCCCACCCGATCATCCCGGTGACCCCGGTCATCGCGGCGACCCCGATCCTCGTAGTTATCGGTACGGATACGCATACCCTCGCTCTTGTCCTCCCCTAACAGGGAATCGTCGGCAAAGACGGCGGGGATCTTCTTTCCAATATACCGTTCGATGTCCGGCAGTTCATAGACATCCTGCTCGCTGGCAAAGGAAACCGCCTTTCCGGATTTTCCGGCACGGGCGGTACGGCCAATGCGGTGGACGTAGTTTTCGGCCTCCACCGGGAGGTCGTAGTTGATCACCATGGCAAGGTCGTCAATGTCCAGGCCGCGGGCAGCCACATCGGTGGCCACCAGGAAGCGGGTCTTGCCGGCCTTTACGTCCTCAATAATTTTGAGCCGTTTTATCTGGGGCAGATCCCCCATGATGAATTCACAATCAATACCGTTTAGCTCCAGGCGTTTGGCCACAATTTCGGTATAGCGCTTGGTGTTGCAAAAAATGATGGCGCTTTCGGGCTTTTCCCGTTCCAGAAGCCCCAGGAGGAACCGCATCTTATCATCGCTGTGTACATGGTAGAGAACCTGCTCGATCTCCTCCACGGTCACCGTTTCCGGCTCAATCTCGATTTCATGGGGGGCCTTGGTATACTCCCAGGCGAGGTTTTTCACCCAGGCGTTGAGGGTGGCGCTGAAAAGCATGGTCTGCCGCCGGTCCGACGGGGGCACCACCTTGATAAGCTTCCGCAAATCCGGGTAAAAGCCCATGTCGAACATACGATCCGCCTCGTCCAGTATCAAAAAGGCGATATCCATGAGGTTCATGTACCCAGAACTGTTCAAATCCAGCACCCGGCCAGGGGTTCCCACCAGGATTTGGGCGTTATGCCGAAGCAATTCCTGCTGCGCCCCGTAGCCAACCCCGCCGTAGAAGCTCCCCGCCACAAAGGGGAGGTATTTGCCCAACTGCTTCGCTTCCTCCTCCACCTGAACCGCCAGTTCCCGGGTGGGGACCATGATGATAGCCTTTTTGCCGTTTATAAGGGGTTCCGAAAGGAGGCGCTGAAATATGACAATCAGATAAGCGGCGGTTTTTCCCGTGCCGGTCTGGGATTGCACGTAAAGATCCTGGCCTCCAAAGGCGCTGGCAAGCACCTGTTCCTGTACGGGCATGCAGGTAACATACCCCATCTCCGCTATGCCCCGTTGGAGGTCGGGGTGCAGGTTAAATTCACTGAATTCCATGTAGTATATTTATACCTGTTTTTGGGAAAAGTGGGAAGGGGCCGGGACAAATACATCATTGATATGAAAAGCAAATTGAGCTATACTATACAGGAGGAGTGGTTTTAAAATGAAATATCGGTCTCTAATACGATATACCTTTCTCAGTATCCCTTTTTTCGTACTGGTTTCATGTGTGTCTATCAGCGGAGAAACGAAAAAAAACATGGATCAAAATGTTGCAATCGCCAGGGATGCTATATCCAAAAATGTAAAACCTGAATCAAGGGTGGCTATTTTAGACATTCATGAAATAACGAATAGCGGTAAAAAGCCAAAACAAACCTCACGAAGCGAGTATATGTCAGCTCTGTTAGTAAGAACAATAGTAGAAACCGGCAAATTCATTATTATTGATAAAACAAGTTTTTCAACACGAAGAGGGGGACAGAAATTCCAATCGCCGGGCGGGATTTCTGATGACCAGACAATTCCAGCGGGATGGGTGCTTGGCGCGGATATAGTGATAACCGGTGCAATTACCAACCTCGGTAAAGTAGATTATTTACGGGTAAAGGCCATTGATGTAAAGACGGGGCAAATAATCTGTATGACCTACGAACCGGTTGCTTCGGCAGTACGGAAATGGTGAACCCTACAAAGAGGGGTTTCGCAGCAATTCCCGCGGCTTTGACCCCTGGGCCGGCCCAACCACGCCGTTGCGTTCCATTAATTCCACCAGCCTTGCCGCCCGGTTGTAGCCGACCTTAAGCCGCCGCTGGATGTAACTGGCGCTGGCCTTGTGCTGCTGCATCACGATTTCCAGGGCTTTTTCGTAGAGGGGGTCCTCGCCGTTATCAAACAGGGAGGGCTCCATGTCTTCATCATCATCGTCAATGAAAATCTCGTCGTCGATATAGTCGGGCTCCCCCAGGGTTTTGACGTGCTCCACCACCCGTTCCACCTCTTCATCGGACACAAAGGCGCCCTGGATGCGGACGGGGAAGGGGTCCACCACACCGGCGTAGAGCATGTCCCCCTTGCCCAGCAGTTTTTCCGCCCCCACCATGTCGATGATGATGCGGCTGTCAATCTTGCCGGCAACCATGAAGGCGATGCGGCTGGGGATGTTGGCCTTGATGAGGCCGGTGATCACGTCGATGGAGGGGCGCTGGGTGGCAAGGACCAGGTGAATGCCCACGGCGCGGCTCATGGCGGCAAGGCGGGCCACGGTACTCTCCAGTTCCTTGCCGGTGGTGGCCATAAGGTCGGCAAACTCGTCGATTATCACCACGATGTAGGGCATGTGTTCCGTTGCCATGTTCCGTTCTTTGATCCGCTTGTTGTAGCTGCGGATGTCCCGGACCCCCATGGAATCCAGGCATGCGTAGCGGCGTTCCATCTCGTAGATGCAGTATTGTAGCGCCTGAAAAGCCTTTTTCGGCTCGGTGATCACCGGGGTGAGGAGGTGGGGGATGTCGTTGTAGAGCTTGAGCTCCACCACCTTCGGGTCGATGAGGATGAGCTTACATTCTGCGGGGGCACGCTGGTAGAGGATGGAGAGGATCATGGCGTTGACGCAGACCGATTTGCCCGAGCCGGTGGACCCGGCAATAAGCAGGTGGGGCATGGATACCAGGTCCACGGTCTGGGCTTCCCCGGAGATGTCCTTACCCAGGATTACGGGGATTTCCATCTTCTTCCCGTCGCGACTCCTTTCCCGGCGCAGTTCCCCCTCAATGAGTTCCCGCAGGGACACGATGTTCCGCCTGGCGTTGGGGACCTCGATGCCCACGGCGTGTTTACCGGGGATGGGGGCCACGATACGAATGGAGGCGGCGGCAAGACGCAGGGCGATATTATCCCCCAGTCCCACTATCTTGGAAAGCTTCACCCCCGCCGCAGGAAGTATCTCGTACATGGTAATGACCGGCCCCTTGCGGATGTTCATGACCTTCGCCTGTATCTTGAACTCCTCCAGGGTGTCCTCCAGGGTGTGTCCCGCCTGTCGGGTGACGTCATCGATGACCCAGTACTCACCGTCGGGGCGCTCCTCAAGGATGCCCTCCACGGGGACCTTGTAGGCCCCCCTGTGTTTGGGCTTGGAGGCTTTTGCGGGGGCCTTCTCCACGGGAACCTCGGAAACTACCGCCTCCACACTTGCAAGCGCCGGTTTCTCATCATAGATATCATCGTTTTGGGCATCCGTTTCATCATCACCTTCGGCGTCTGCTTCGATATCCTGGGCGGATTCACCCACAGGAGAAATCTCCGTCTCAGGGACCATCAGATCTTCGGTATAGTCCGGTAGGAGGAAGCCGCCGGTTTCCATAAGACTGTCTCCATCGTGGACGGCTTCTTCGGAGGCGGCTTCCTCAGAGACAGCTTCTTCGGGGACGGCTTCCTCGGCGCTATCCGCCGCCACCATATCGTCTTCCCTGGGCGCTTCCCACTGTTCCAGGAGCTTGATTGGCCCCGGGCGCTTGATAGCTTCGGGACCGGGGAAAACAATGGATGTCAAGGTCATGATCAGGAAGCTTTCTATCACTGTCAGGAGGATAATGATCAGGCTAAAACCGATTCGTCCGGTTTGCGCGAGAAATGTCCATTCCTGGGAACGGATATTGAAATCCCGGAGAAAGGAGAAGCCGATGGCCAGGGTTAAAAAAGGAAGGATGCTGCCGGTGAGGATAAGAATCCGGTCCGGCCGGAAATGGGGGTCCGCCAGGATGATGGCGGCGGCTAGAAAATAGAGGGGAACCATGAAAGCCAGCACTCCGTAGGCACGCACCAGGAAATCCCCGGGCCCCCCGGCAAGTTCGGGCTTGTTGAGGAGCGCCCCGGTGATAGAGATCCCTAAGAGCGTCGCTGCAATGGCAAGTCCCAGGGCGGCAATGATAGAGAAGATGCGGTAGGGCTTCACCTGGCTCATACTACCAAGTATCGGCAAGAACCGCTTCCATCGTCATATCATAATACAGATATCCGTAGGCGGCGGCGGCGGACAGAACCTTCCGGCCGTATTCCCGGGTTTCGTTGTACTCGATGGTTTCCAGGAACAGATCCCCGGGGAGTTTAGCCTCGGCGTTTCGCCAGCGCCGGAGCCGCCCCATGCCGCCATTGTAGGCCAGCAGGGCCATCATAGGACTTTCGGTACGGTCCATAAGGTAGCGGAGGTACACCGCCCCCAGGTGAATATTTACCGCCGGGTCCTCCAGGTGAAGTTTCCCGTCCTCGGCGTAATTGGGCCCCCCGCGGCGGCGTATCCTGTCCGCCATTTCCTCTGCGGTGGCGGGCATAAGCTGGGTAAGCCCCACCGCCCCAACCCGGGAGCGGATCCCCGGTGCAAAGGCGCTTTCGGTACGGATGAGGCCGAAGAGGAGTTCCTCCGGGATATCCGCATCCCGGGCCAGGGGCTCCACGAGGTCCGCAAAGGCCCGGGGGTAGTAGAGAACCAGGTCCTGCTTGTTCATCACATACCCCGCCCGGCCCGCATAGGCGGTAACCACCCGAATGGATTCCTCCCAGTGTTCCGCGGCGGCAAAGGCGGCGGCCAGGGTCCGCAGTTCTGCGGGGCTGAACCGGTCCGTATCGTCCTTTATAAAGTCATAGGCCAAACCTGCGGCGCCGTACTCAAAAAAGCCCAGGAGGAAGTTCAAATCATCGGACTTTTGGTCAACGGACCTTTGGTCCGCTGGAATGGGAATGACGGTTGCCCCCAACCGAGAAGCGGCCATGGCCCGGTAGTAAAAGGAAGTGTTCCCCCGCTCCAGGGCTATCCGAAAGTAATCCTCCGCAGGCCGGGGGGCGGGTTTGATAAGGCCCTCGGACACGGCCCTGCCCAGGATATAGGCGTACTTGGCGATAGTGGCTCCATCTGACCGGGGTTCAATTAGGGAAAAAACCTCCGCAAGGGTGTCCCAGCGCCGCTTGGCAACGAGATACCGGGCCAGGCGGTCCAGGATATCCGCAAAGTAATCATCCTGATGCCACCGGGTGATATAATTCCCGATCAGGGCGGCGGTTTCCCCGGGCTGTTCCTGGAAACTCATGCTGAGAATGTACCATATACAGGCATCGGCCTGGAGCGCATCCGGGGCAAAGTCCAGAGCCCAGTCAAAATACACCGCCGCCTGGTCATACTGCCGGAGCTGGCGCTGGATTCTGCCGGCATAGTAAAGAACGAGGTACCGAAGCTCCGGTTTATCTCCCGGGAGGCGGACATCCCAATCCAGGAACAGCGTCAACCCCTCCTTTGGCGCCGAACCGAACTGAAACGCCCGGCCCAGTTCCCCCACCAACGCGGGATACCGGAAGAAAAGGCCCTCGTCCGCTGCCAGGGTCGCACGGAAATGGGCCAGCCCTTCGCCGTAGGCTGAGCGGACCATGGCGGCATGACCGGCCGCCGCCTCTGCCACTCCGGCCGTCTCCGCAAGCCGGTCCCCAAATTCCTCCAGAGCCCAGGGCCGGGCCTCCTCAAGGGAAGCATCCCCCAGAAAGAAGTCCGCCGCAGATCCCTCACCGACAGCCAGGAGCATAAAGGCCCGGTCCCAGGGGCTTCGGTCCCCCACACCCGCATACAGCTCTTCAATGTCGGCAAAGCGCCCCAGCCTATAAAAACACGCCGCCCGGAGGCTCCGGATTGCCGGCGCGCTGAGCAGGGACCTGCCCTTTCCTTCCAGCCTGCCCAGAAAACGCTCGACCTCCGAAACATCCCATTCCAGGAGGAACCGCATGAGTTCCCCGGCGGCTTCCCGCTGGAGACGGCCATCCTTCCCGTCTAAGCAGGCCGCTATGAGGCTGGTCTCAAACAGGACCGTGGCCCGGGCTTCATTCCCGGAGGCCGAAGGCCCACGGGCTTTAACCAAAAGCCCGGCGTAATAGGGGGCCGAAACGTGAAGCCGGATAAGTTCCCCCATCGCTTCCGGGGGACCGTCGAGGATAAAGGTGATGTCACCTTTTTTGAGCCTGGATGCCGCTTCATCACGGGGTAAGCCCAAAACCGTTTCGGCCCCGCATGACACAAGGCATCCGGCGAGGCTAATCAGGGAAACAAAGAGGAACGCGGAAAACCGGGGAGCCGAACCCCTCATACTACCGGGGATAAATCCTGATGGTGGTTCCTGAAATAATATGAGCCGGATTACGGATCTTATTATCCCGGGCAATGCGCCGATACAGCCAGGGATTGCGGTAGAATGCATCCGAAATATCCCAAAGGGTATCACCCCACCGTATTGTATAGGAAACTCCTCCTTGGGGAATTGTCTGGGGAACCGTATACGAGGCTACCGGCGGCAGGGTCCGGGTCCGGTCGGCTGCCCTCGGAGCCGCTGCCCGGGGCTGTTCCGGCGCCGAGATAACCGGAACCGCAGGGGCCGGCTTTGGTACAGGGGCAGGGGCAGTCGGAGCGGGTACGGCGGCGGGAACAGATGCAGGGGGTGGAGCAGGTACAGCGGCGGGAGGCTGTGAAGAAACCGCTTGTGCGGCGGCGGAACCCTTGCCGGTGCGTATTGCGATACCCCTGTCATTAAGGAAGAAGAAATACAGTAAGCCGCAAACCACCACAAGAAGCGCCGCGGCGCAGGCAACCAAGGGAACAGCGGACTGCGGCTTGGGGAAGTCCTTCTGTTTAACTTCAACATCGGGGGCAGGCGGTTCTTCGTATAGTTCACGGGGGGGATACAGATCCTTTGGTGTAGGGGATTCCAGTTCAAAATCGGGAATGTCCGCGGTCGGCGCATCTTCTTCCAAAGAAGGAAGGGAAACGCTCAAATGCTGGCGTTCACCCCCGGGGGAACCCAGGTCCACAATGTCCGCCGAAAGCTCCCCTGACTCATTGGCAGACAGGATCATTTCCAGGGAAGGGGTATTCTTCGGCTGGGGCGTAATATTCTCCACCACAAGGCTGCCGACATACAGGGCATCGGCCATGGTCTTGGCAGAACTATTATACAGATCTATCTGAGCGCTCTTCTGATTATCGTGCGCGGTGGTAAGTATCAGCCGCTTCTTAACCGGAGAATTTTCCTCCAAAACCGGATAAAACTCCCCATCCGCAACCTTAATACCAATAGTTGACGCCATTGACCGTGCTCCTTTGTAAGAGAGAATAAGGACATTACATCCAATATTATCATAAACTGTAGCCGGGGACAGGGCTGTTGTCAAGACCACGGAGGGCACCTCGGAGGGACAGTCCCCGGCCAATCAAGATGACAAAATACGAGATTATGTCATCTTCAATAGCGCATTGATTTTCCCTCATTGATCAAGAGAATCCGCTGGGCAAAATGTCAGCAAATATGGCAGTATGGTACAGAATAGGCACAGTAGCGCAGTTGGTAGAGCTGAGGGATGGTCCTCTTAATGAAACTTTGTTTTTGGCAGCAAATGCAAATACACAGGTCGCAGGTTCGAGCCCTGCCTGTGCCAAAGATACTGTCCTATACCGTTTAGGAGGACAGAGAAGGTATGCAAAATAAATCACGCCAGGTAATAACCCTGAAGGACCTTGCCAGGGTTACCGGGTATAGTATCAATACGGTTTCCCGGGCTCTGCGGGGTAAGGACGATATTGCCCCTGAAACCAGGAAAAAAATTAAACAAATTGCCGAAAAAAAGGGATACATCAACAACACCCTGGCATCTTCCCTCCGGCTGGGGCATACCAATATGATTGCGGTAATCCTGGGGGATATTTCCAATCCCCACTTCAGTATCATGATGAAGGAAATTGAAAACCGGGCCAGGGTAAACGGCTATAGTTCCTTTCTGCTTAACACCAACGAGAATACGGAAATGGAACGCGAGGCTATCCAATCGGCGCTGAATAAAAATGTGGATGGCATTATCATCTGCCCCTCACAGCAGAATGAAGATAACATCCGGTATCTTATGGGAACCGGCCTGCCCTTTATGCAGATAGGCCGTCATTTTACTACCCTGGATGCAAGTTATGTTGTCTGTAATGATGAGCTTGGAGGGTATCAGGCAACGAAGCATCTTATTGACAAGGGACACCGGGATATTTTAATGCTCGGGGGGCCTGCGTACATTTCCAGCGCCGGTGAACGTCTTGCGGGATATAAACGTGCCTTTAAAGAAGCCGGGCTGCGCCTTAAGCCGGAATTAATCCGGGAGGTTCCGATCACCAGTGATGGGTGCGCTGAAATCATCACCGGTATACTCCGGGAAAAAATACACTTTACCGCAATTTTTGCGTTCAGCGATATGATTGCCTGGGACGCCTGGACCTGCCTGACAAAGCAGGGCTGCCGGATTCCCCAGGATTACTCCCTGGTCGGGTTTGATAATATCCAGTCCCGGCTGGCCATTCCGAACCAGCTCAGCACCATTAGTTCCTATAAAAAAGAAATGTCTGTCACCGCGGTGGATTGCCTTATCTGCATGATCCGGGGCGAACAGCCGACCCATGAGGAATGTCACGGAATTTGTCACCACACCATTGATACGGAATTGGTGGAGGGCGTAACCGTTAGAAAAATTAATGCGCCCTTAAAATCCTGAGGCCGCATTGCTCCGGCCTCAAGACTGTCCGCTAAAGCTTAATCCTGCTGTAATAACCGTCTACATTTTCTTTGGTAACCAGTTCAAAGGGAATATTATTCCGGCTGATGGATTCTCCCTTTGCCGCTTTTACCGCCATCTCAAGGGCCCCCATGCCCTGGCCAATAGCGTCCTGGAAACAGGTTGCATCCAGTTCTCCCGCTTTAATAGAATCCAGGGCATCCTTGATTGCGTCAATGCCGGTAACCACAATCTGGTTTTTCTTCCCCGCAGCCTTGACCGCTTCCAGGGCGCCCAGGGCCATGCCGTCATTCTGGCAGAGAATCGCATCGATCTGAGTTCCCGTTGAAAGCCAGTTTTCTACCAACGCCATAGCCTGTTCCCGCTGCCAGTTTCCGGTCTGATCAAAAACAACTTTGATATTGGGATACTTTGTAAAAGCCTGTTCATAGCCCCTGAACCTGCCCTGTTCCGCAAAAGCGCCCAAGGGTCCCCGGAGAATCGCCACATTGCCTTTCCCGTTCAGCCGCTCCGCCACATACTGGGCTTCAATAAGGCCACCGTTTTCATTTTCCGAACCGACCCATACCTGCCCCTGGTTGCCGGAAACATCGGCGCTACAGGTAATGATGGGAATCCCCGCAGTCGCCACCGCCTTGACCGCCGGCGCGAGACCATCCGCATCCACCGGCGAAATAATCACCGCGTCCACTCCCTGTCCGATAAAGCTGTCCAACTGAGCGGCCTGCTTATCGGGTTTGCTCTCAGCATCATTCACAATGAGCTTCACATTGGAATATTCCTTAAGCTTGATTTCCATAGCGCCCTTCAGCATGGTCATAAATTCCTCTGAAAGGTTCTGAAGGGTTACCCCAATCACAATCTGTTTTTCACCGCTTTGCGCCGATGAACCTTTTTTACCGCTGCAGCCGCTTAATGCCGCAATGGTTACCATCACTAAAGCCAATCCCATGACTTTCCTGATTCTCATACCTGTTCCTCCTGTTAAATGTTACTTCTATATTAATAGGCGCCAACATACCGCAGATATGCGGCCCCTTTAATATCAATTTTCCTTCTTATCCAACAATACCGCGACCAGAATAATGAGCCCCTTGATAATCTGCTGCCAGTAGGCGGAAACGTTCAGTATATCAAGACCGTTACTGATGGTACCGATAATGAGCCCCCCCACCAGGGACCGGTTGATCTTTCCCCGCCCCCCTTCCATGCTCGTTCCGCCGATCACCGCAGCGGCAATGGCGTCCAGTTCATAACCGACCCCCAGTACCGGGGCCGCGGAATTTAAACGCGCCGTAAGGATGATCCCCACCAGGGCCGCCAGGGTCCCGGAGAAGGCATACACAAACCACTTGGTCCTATGCACCTTTAACCCCGATGCTTTGGCCGCCTGTTCATTTCCGCCCACCGCATAAATGTACCTTCCGGTACGGGTACTATTCAGAATAAAATAGGAAATGAATACAATCAGGGCCAGGATAAAAATAGGAACCGGAATCATCAGCAGGGAACCGCCTCCGATAAACACAAAACCTTCCGCCAGCCCTGATATGGGCCGCCCCTTGGTAAAAAGCTGCGCCGCTCCCCGGGCGATGGTCATCATAACCAGGGTAGTTATAAAAGGTGCGAGCTTCCCCTTGGTAACAATAAGGCCGTTAATGAAGCCGCACAGGGTACCGAGCAAAAGCCCCGCCAGGACCGCCAGGGGAACCGGCAGAATTGGCGCCTCCGCCCGAACCAGGGAGGCGGTAACCACCGCAGACAGGGCAAGGATGGAACCAACGGACAGGTCGATGCCGCCGGTGATAATAACCATGGTCATCCCCATTGCCAGAATTGAATTAAAGGAAATCTGACGGACAATGTTGATGATATTTCTCATGGTAAGAAACTTCGGATTCAGCACGGAGAAAAAGACCAGCATGATCAAAAAGGCGAAATAGATTCCGTATTTTGATGCAATCTCCTTTACTTTGTCCCCCGAAACGCCGTTTTTCATAAGCCCTCAATGCTCCTTTTAGCTATTGGTTGCGTATTTCATGATCGCCTGCTGGCTGATCTCGTTCCGGTTAAGCGCTCCGGTAAGCTTTCCTTCACAAAGAACAATGATCCGGTCACTCAGGCCGATGATCTCCGGCAGCTCCGATGAAACCATGATTATTGATTTACCGGATTTCGCGAGGCTGACAATGAGCTTATAGATTTCCGCCTTGGCGCCGACATCGATGCCCCGGGTCGGCTCATCCATGATAAGGATATCCGGTTCGGTCATGAGCCATTTGGCCAGCACCACCTTTTGCTGGTTTCCCCCGGAAAGGGATACCACCGGCGTTTTGTGGGAAGGAACCTTAACGCTCATGGTTTTGATCATCCCGTTTACCGAGGCAAGTTCCTTTTTCTTGTTCACCACATTATATTTGGAAAGCCGCTTCAAATCGCAGAGGCTCACATTAAATCCCGTGGTGTCCTTTAAGTCCAGCCCCATTAGTTTCCGGTCCTCGGGAATAAGCGCAATCCCGTTCCGCTGGGCATCATAGGCATCGTATATAGAAACCGGTTTGCCCTTTACCAGGATTTCCCCGCCATCAATCTTTCTGAGGCCGAAGATTGATTCCACCAGTTCGGTTCTTCCCGCCCCCATAAGTCCCGCGATGCCCAAAATTTCATTCTTCCGCAGGGTAAAACTGACATCTTCAAATTCGCCCTTTTTAGTCAGATGCCTGACCTCCAGTACCGGCCCGCCTATCTCCGTTTCCTCTTTTTCAAAAACATTTTTCAGTTCCCGG
>BNUY01000073.1 GCA_025997715.1 Spirochaetia bacterium | reverse complement strand
TCGCCTACCACAAACTTTTCGACCGGCTGCGGGCCGCGAATCTGCTAACAAAACAATCGCCGAAAGATATTATAGAATTGGCAAAGGCAATCTATAAAATGCGCATTAGAGGCGAATGGCACCGTAGTGAAATACCAGTCCGGGTCCTTAAAATTTTTGAAAAAATCGGTATAGACTACCTAAAATAAGCGGAGTTAGGGTTTAACGAAAAGATGCGGGAACAGCTCGGGCTACGTATTGAGGCAAGCGATATCACAATCCTTGCGAATAACCAGGCACAGACCTGCCATTATACCGAACCAGTAACCATGCATTGGAAAGACCGCAAAGCCACCTGTAACCCCATAGTCATGCCCGGTAATGGGGATGCCCTTCTCGGCGTCATCCCCCTTGAAAGCCTGGACCTCATGGTGGATCCCGTAGACCAGCAAGTGGTAGGCAAACATGGCGATAGGGCCGTGAAAAAGGCCGTAAGCATACGGCGGAAAAGATGACCCTACCGGGCATCCTCCGCAATAATCTCCTTCCCATTTGCCCAACAGCCCCGGCGCTTCTGCTTGAAGGGGATAAACTCGCTCCCTTTCTCGCCGATGTACAGGTAGGAACCGTTGTCAAGCTGAATTCGCTTATAGAGCTGGCCTTCGTAGGCGTCAAGGGTGTCTAACACCTCGGCGAAAAGCCAATAGGATTCCACCAGGATAGAAGAGCCTTCCTGGGGCAGAGCCCAGGGGAAGGGCGCCCCCGGCCTGGAACAGAGCTGATACCCCTCAATCTCAATGTCCTTCTTATTAGCCCGCTCGCTCACGATGAAGGGCTTCATGATCTCGTGGGCATTCCCCCCGGCCTTAAGCTGGCCGTATACGTGGATGCATATCACCCGGTCAATCTTATGGACCCGGTCAATATATCCGTACACCGTCCAGGGGCTTACGATCATCGAAAACCCCAACTTTTTCTTTACTCCCTCAAAATCAAGGCCATACAAGGCGCGGATGAGCCCCTGCTGATCATACACTTTGCCCTTATAAAGGTGAAATGTCTTTCCCATTTTTTATACTCCTCGCTATTATGTAATGATGCGCTCAAAATACTAACCTTATACAAACCGTATGTCCACCAGGGTAACATCGTCCGCAAGGGAAGCGCCCCGGTGCGCGGTGAAGGGCGCTTCCCCAATCCAGGCGGCGATTTCCTTTTCCAGGAGGCCCCGGAGCCGGTCCTGGGGAATGCGGTGAAACTTCTTTAACAGGGCAAAGGTCCTTTCTTCCCCGTACCGCTCCCGGTGGATGTTGGTCATGTCGGTCAGGCCGTCGGAATAGGCGCTCAGCCGCAGCCCCGCCTTGATGGGGACGGTCTGGCCGGCAGCCAGGTCCAGTTCTTCCTGGATGCCCAGGGGAGGAAAGCTTGGCTGTATGACCTTATAGGCGATTCCGGTATCCCGGGGCATAAAGACCAGCACCGGGGAGAAACCGCAGTTGTGGAGGGTCACGGTCATGCTGGTAAAATCAACATAAAACAGTACCGCGGTAATGAAGAGCCCCGGAGGGCTTACATCCCGGACCAGGGAATTGATAAACCGGGTAATCTCCTCCGGACATCCCTCAAAGGTGAGGAGTTCCAGGGCGGAAAAACAGGCGCCCAGGGCCATGGTTGCCAGGGACCCGGAGATGTTTTTCCCCGCCACGTCAAAACAGCCGATGAGGAAGCGGTCCTTGCCGCTCCGGAATACCCGGTAGAAATCCCCACCCAACTCATGGGCCATCTTGTTGTACAATAACACCCGGAACCGTTCATCGGTAACCTGGGATTTATCCAGAAGGTACCGCTGAATCTCCCGCGCCTGGATGAGGTCCCGGACCCGCATGGTATTGGTATATTCAATTATTCTGCGGAGCCCCGCCACCCCCAGATAGGATTCCTTATGAACCACCACAAACCACCCGGCACCCTCTCCCACTTCCCCCCGGAGGTAGCGTGCCATCACCGCATCAAGGGAGGCTGAGGCATCAACGATACCCAGGGGCGGAATCAGGTAGGCAGTCAGGTCCGGTAAGCAGGCGGCATTGTCGAGGAGCTTTTCCAGGGTCCTGCAGGCAATGAGCCCAAAGAACTTGCCCTTCCGCAGCACCAGGATCACCTCACGCCCCACCTTGAGGGCGGCATGCGCCCCGACCACGCCGGATTCTTCCGGAAAAAGCGGGATAAGCTCCACTATGGAGCCAATCTGGAGGGGGGAAAAATATTGACCCGGCGCTTTGACGGGCGCTATAGCGCACTGCTCATCCATCAATATCTCAACAATACATGGTTAATGAAAATTGGACAATCCGGCCATAATAACGTATCATTGGTTCAGATGAATGTTTTTTTCCGGTTTATCAACAAGCTGGTGCCCCACCTCAATACCCTTTCCGGAAAGGCCATCAAGGCGCTGAGTCCTGTCCGCAGCGCATCTTCCCCCCTGGCGGACCGGCTGCTGGCGGATGCGCTGCGTCTGGCGGAGATCCCCTCCCCTACCCATCAAGAGGAACAGCGGGCGGCCTTTATCCTGGAGCGCCTGGCAAACCTGGGCATTGTTCCTCAAATGGACGATCATGGCAACATCCTGGTCCGTATCGTTGCCCATTCCCCCCAGGATATCCAGGCGCTGCTCCTCTTTTCCGACATGGGCTCCAAGCACTGGCACCCCCTGGAAAGCCTTACCCGGCTGGATGCCCGGTACGCCCGGGGCGCGGGGCTGGCGGATATCCTGGGCTGCGCCGCCCTCCTCTCCGTTGCGGAGTCCCTGATGGAAAACCGGCTGCAATCCGGTCGGGACGTGGTACTCCTCTTTGCCGCCGGTTCCCTGGACGACCCCGAGGGCAGGGCATTCTTCTCCATCTCCGACAATCCCTCCCATTTTCCCTGCGCGGCCATCGGCATCCGGGGGCTGACCCTGGGTTCGGTGATCACCAACACCCAGGGGATCTACCGTATCCGGGTAAGCATGGGGCGGGAACAGGCGGAGACGGCGAAGGATGATGAGGACGGGCCGGATATCCCCCCTGAGAAGCCCGAAACCGCCAACCTGGTGGTGGATACCCTCATCGGTACGGCACGGAAACTTTCGGGGATCACCTGGGATTCCAAGGGAACCACCCGCTTCTATATACGCCGCATTGAGGCGGGCGCGGGCTTTGGGCGCGCTCCCCGGGAGGGGATTCTGGAGATAGAGCTGGAATCCTCCGACGGGGCTCAACTGGAAATGGCCATGAACACCGTATTGGCTACTGCCAAGGCTTCTGCCCAGGCTTCTGCCACGGCTTCGGCTCAGGCTGCCGCCTCGGAAATTAAAACCGAGGTAAACATCACCTCCTTTATCCCCGTGGGAGACTACAGCGAGGGCGCCCGCCGTGCGGGGGAAGAGAACAACAATTCGGAACTTTTCAAGATTATCCGGGGCGTCATGAAGGACCTCCACATCCGGCTACGGGAGGAAAACGGCGCAGACCCTTCGGCCATCCTTTCCAACCGGGGCATCCCCTCATTTTCCATCGGCATCGCCCAGGGCTGGGAGGGGCTGAACTCGGATACCATCGACATTGCTTCTATAGAGAAGGGCCGGCAGCTTATTGAAGCGTTAATAAAAAAGATGGGCGGTCTGCATGAATGAAGACGCCCTGCTCCAAAGAACCTGGCACCACTCCCGGTTTTCCGACATAGCACGATTAGTATCGCTGAAGGAAAAAAAGGGGCTCAAGATTTCCCTGGCCTTCCCCACCCTGAACGAGGAAGCCACCATCGGCAAGGAAATTCTGGTGATGCGCACCGAACTGATGGAACGCTACCCCCTGCTGGACGAAATCGTCGTGATCGATTCCTCCTCCAAGGACAATACCCGGAAGGTGGCGGAACGCTTCGGCGCACGGGTCTTCGATTCCAAGAGCATTCTCCCCAAATACGGCGCCTACCGGGGCAAGGGGGAGAACCTCTGGAAGAGCCTCTACGTTCTGGAGGGGGACATCATAGTCTGGGTGGACGCGGATATTTCCAACATCGCCCCCAAGTTCGTCTACGGCCTCATCGGTCCCCTGCTTGAGGATGACAAAATCGCCTACGTTAAATCTTTTTACGAGCGCCCCATCCGTTCCTCCAAGGGCATTTCCTCCTCAGGCGGCGGCAGGGTCACGGAAATCCTGGTACGGCCCCTCTTTTCCCTGTTCTACCCCGAGCTGGCCCGGCTCATCCAACCCCTCTCCGGGGAATACGCAGGCCGCCGGAGCCTTTTGGAGCAGCTTTCCTTCTCCGTGGGCTACGGGGTGGAACTGGGCCACCTGATCGACATACTCCAGCTTTCGGGCATTGGAGCCCTGGCCCAGGTTGACCTGGACCTGCGCATCCACCGGAACCAAACCACCGCCGCCCTGGGCAAGATGGCCTACGGTATCCTCAACACCTTTTTGGCGCGGGCTAAAAAATACGGGGCAACAGAAATACTGCGCGAATTGGAAGATCACGTTCTCCCTGAACGCAACCACATCGCTCTGGAAATGGACGACAGCGCCGAGGGTTCCAGCCACCGGGTTATCAAGACAACGATACCTCCGGTGGAGCGGCCGCCGATTATTGAGATAGCGGAGTATCGGGAAAAGTTTAAGAAATAGAGGGGTTAGCTTAGACGGCATATTTTGAAGTATACTGGAGTAATGCGGCGCAGCCGTATTACCTGGAGGTAAAACAATGGGAACTGTGTATGACGAAATCACCCTGAAAAACGTAGGTGATATTTTCAGAGCTGAAGATGGACACATCAAGGAATCGGAAATCCGGGAAACAACCATACAGGTTGTGGCGGATACCGGCGCCGATACGCTTATCATCAACGAGACCGTCCGGCAAGCCCTGGGGCTACGGATTAAGGGAAACCGGATGGCGTATCTGGCAAATGGTAACGGTGATAACTGCCAAATAACGGAGCCGGTAGAGGTACATTGGAAAGACCGGTCCATGACCTGCCAGCCCTGGTTAATGCCCAACGCTCCGGAGATCCTCCTGGGGGCAATCCCTCTGGAAGATATGGACATCATGGTGGACTGCAACCGGCAGTGCCTGGTCGGTGTCCACGGCGACAAACAGATAGGGCGCGCCTTGTAGGGTAACAAACAATGAAGCGGTTCATGGGAAAACTTCCACCGGCAGAGGCGTTCCGTCCGGCCCCCGAATGGCTGCGGCGTTCAGGACGGCTTTGAGGGAGTCGGCGCGCGCTAAGAGAAATGCTTCCGGCAAGGCGGTTGCAGGCTCTGCTTTGTAGTCTCCGGGGCTTGGGCGGGCCTTCCCGTAGATCTGGAAGCCCGTAAGGTGACCGGAGGCGGCCAGTTCCAGGGCGAGGCGTTCCCAGGCGGCGGCTTCCGCTGCGGGAGGGGGCTCGCCGTTTATGGCGCAGATCATGGTCTGGATGGTGAAGGGGGCGCAGGCGGCGAAGGCTTTTATCGCGGCGATGAGGCGGTCAAAGGGGATGGCGGAACGGTCCATTTTTGCGTACCAGTCCGGTGTACCGGCGTCCAGTTTGAGCCACAGTTTTAGTGCCATGGAACCAGTTGGTTCCGGATCTGCTGCGGCGCTGCGCAGAAATTCAAAGGTTTGTTCATTGAGCAGGCCCGTACCGTTGGTGATGAGCACCAGGGCCGCGTTGGGGACAAGCTCGTTCCGGATTTGGGCGGCGGCTCGGAGGGCTGCACTTAAATGGGGGGAAATCGTGGGCTCCCCGTTGCCGGAAAAACAGATGTCCCGCACCTCCTCCGGGCCGGCCGTAGCAATTACTTCCCGCAGTGTTTCTGTCATAGTGCCCACAGAAAAACTAATATCCGTCTTGAACGGAAAGACCTCACAGTAGGGACAGTCGAAGGTACAAACCTTGGCATCCGGAAAAAGATTGATCCCTAGGGAAAGGCCCTTGGAACGGCGGGAATAGACGGGGTACACCATGGCGCCCCCCTCGCGGCTACGGTGATTTTCTATAGAACCGATGATCATTGGAACCTCCTGCTTGCGGCATCCTCTATTTCTATGCAGGCCGCAAGGAACGCGTCCATCTCCTTATCCGTACCAATACTAACACGGAGAAAATCGGCGATCCGGGGCTTGTTGAAATGCCGTACCAGGATGCCCCGTTCCCGGAGCAATGCGAACAGATCCGGGCCGGATTTCTTTGGGGACCGGATAAAGAGGAAGTTCGCCCCGGAAGGGATCACCGTAAAGCCCAGTTTACCGAGTACCGAAGCGGCCAGCTCCCGGGCGGCGATTACCTTTTGTGTTGTCCCGTCATAGTAGGCAGTGTCCCTGAGTGCGGCGGCGGCGGCGGCCTGGGCAAGCCGGTCCACCGTATAGGAGTTGAAGGAATCCCGGATGCGGCAAAGCCCTTCGATGAGCGCCCCGTTTCCTATGGCGAATCCCACCCGGAGCCCCGCCAGGGAAGCGGACTTGGAAAGGGTATGCACCGTAAGAAGGTTTGGGTATTCTTCTATCGCACCTGCCACCGACCGGGCGCCGAAAGCGGCGTAGGCTTCATCCACAATCAGCACCCTTTTCTGTTTTTCCTGATACGCCGCGATGCGCAGTATTTCATCCGGCGGCAAAACCCGGCCGGTGGGGGCGTTGGGGTTGGGAAAAATCACCCCGCCGGCGGGGATAAGATAGTCCTTGTAATCAATGGAAAAATCTTCCTTTACCGGAATAGTACGGAAGGGGACATCCCAAAGACCCGCATAGACGGGATAAAAACTATAGGTTATGTCGGGAAACAGTATTGGTAACGCAGTATCACTGCTGAAAAATGCGCCGAAGGCAAAGGCCAGCACTTCGTCGGAACCGTTGCCCGCAAAGACCTGGTCGTACGTAACCTTGTACCGGGCGGCGATGGCTTCCCGCAGTTCCCGGCATTCAGGGTCGGGATACAGACGGAGACTCGCCCCGGCAGAAATACCGTCGGAAATAACCGCCCGTATCGCCTCAAGCGCCTTGGGGGACGGCGGGTAGGGATTCTCGTTGGTGTTCAGCTTGATGAACTGCCGGTCCCGGGGCTGTTCGCCGGGGACGTAGGGGGACAGCGTTTTGGTACGAGTGTTCCAGTAATTGCTCATTTCTTATGCCTTCTATCCAGTTCGTCCAGCACTTCCCCCACGGTTACCCCGGCGCGGGTGATCAGGGCGGTGGTGAAGTACAATAGGTCCGCCGCTTCCCAGACAATCTCGTCGTGGGTTTTGGCGGTGCAGACCTCCTCGGCCTCCTCCAGCACCTTTTCCCGGACCAGTTCGTCATCCAGGGTCGCGGTATAGGAACCGGGTGCGGGGTTGCGGAACCGTTCGGCGATGATGGCCTGGAGATATTCCCAGGTGTAGCGGCGGCCGGTGTCGAAACAGGTGTAGGCCCCGGTGTGGCAGGCGGGACCGGCGGGCTCCACCACCGCAAGGAGGGCGTCCCGGTCGCAGTCGGCCCGGAGGTGCAGCAGCTTTAGTGTGTGCCCCGAAGTTTCACCCTTCATCCAGAGCTTGTTCCGGGTGCGGCTATGGAAACAGAGGCTCTGCCGCTTGAAGGTTTCGGTCACCGCTTCCCGGTCGGCAAAGCCGGTCATCAGGACCTGGCCGTCCGGGGACTGGGCGATTACGGGGATGAGCTCACCGGCTTTTTTCCAGTTGAGGGAGGCGATAAAGGCATCGGCCAGGGAAATCTTGCCGGTGTAGAGGGCCATGCCGAGTTGGACATCGCAGTCCAGGGCGGCCAACGCTTCGATTTCCGCCAGGGTGGAGACGCCGCCTGCGGCAGTAATGCTGCAGGAGACCGCCGCCCGCAGTCTTTCTACCGGGGCAAGGTCGATGCCGGTCATGGTGCCCTCACGGTCCACGCAGGTAAAGAGGAGTTCCGCAGCGTAGGGCTCCACCGCCTTTGCAGCGTCAATAAGGTCCAGGCCGGTGGGGGTTTTCCAGCCGTCCACCACTATCCCGTAGTTTCCCGCGCCGCTGCTCTTAGCATCCACCGCCACGATGATCCGTTCACGGCCTATCGTTTTAACCAGGGATTCAAGAAAAGCAATATTAACGGCGAATTCCCCGCCGGGGCCGCGAAATACCTGGGACCCCAGGATGATCTTCTGCGCCCCAAGGCTCACCAGTTCCTTTGCCTGTTCGGCTTTCCTGATGCCGCCGCCTACCCTGCACTGCGCCCTACGGAGCAGGGGTTTGATAAGCTCAAGGTTACTGCCTTTGCCCATGGCGGCGTCCAGGTCTATCACCGCAACCTCGCCATAGCGGTCAAATTCCTCCGCCAGTTCTGCGGCGTTATCCCGCTGCAACACTAATTCTGAACCCTGTTTAAGCTGGACGACCTTGCCTCCCTGTATATCTATCGATGCTATTACCATCTGACGCACACTCCTTTCGATTCGGCATATTTTTTTATTTCCGGGATCGTGGTCCTCCCAAAGTGCAGCAGTGATGCTACCAGGGCTGCATCAGCATTGCCCCATTGGTCACCGCTTTGTCCCCCCGGCGGCAGCAGCACATTTGCTATCTGGTCCAGATTCCCCGCCCCCCCCGAGGCGATTACCGGAACCGGGACGGCCTCCAGGATGGCCCGGGTCAATTCCAGGTCGTAGCCCGCCCCGGTCCCGTCGGCGTCGATGGAGTTGAGGAGTATTTCCCCCGCCCCCAGTTCCACCGCCCGTATCGCCCAGGCCGCCGCGTCCAGCCCCGTGTCCTCACGGCCGCCGTGGGAATAGGCGTGCCAGCAGGGCTTGCCATCGGGGGCAGTCCCGGCGCGGGCGGCGTCAATGGACAGCACCACACACTGGCTGCCGTAGGCGCGGGCCATGTCCGCAAGGAGTTGGGGGGCTTGCAGCGCCGAGGTGCAAACCGAAACCTTGTCCGCCCCGGCGTTCATGGCCTCCCGCATATCCTCCACGGTGCGTATGCCGCCGCCCACACAGAGGGGGATGAACACCTCCGCAGCAACCCTGCGGACAACATCCAACAGGGTAGCCCGGCTTTTATAGGAAGCCCCGATGTCCAGGAAGGTGAGCTCGTCCGCCCCCTGATCGTTGTAGCGCCGTGCCAGCTCCACCGGGTCCCCGGCGTCCTGGATGCCCTTGAACTTAACGCCCTTTACTACCCGCCCATCGTCCACATCCAGGCATGGAATTATTCGTTTCGCTTGCATCGTTCAACCCCCGGCCCAGTTTTCCAGCAGCTTCAATCCCAATGCGCCGGACTTTTCCGGATGGAACTGAACGGCGGCCAAAGCGCCCCGCTCTACCACGGAACAGTAGCGCACATAATACTCAGCCCAGGCAGCGGCGGCGGAATCATCGGCGGGGTCCGTGTAATAGGAATGTATATAGTAGAAAAACGAATTTTCCGGCAAACCCCGGAATAGTTTTGAACCCGGCCTGGCCTGGGTCTGGTTCCATCCGATTTGGGGAACCTTCCGTCCGGGAAACCGCTTCACCGTGCCGGAGATTATCCCCAAGCCGCATACAGGCTTGCCCGCATCAGGCGGGGCGCCGTTCTCCCTGAACGCACCGTTCTCCTTGAACGCCTCTTCAGAACTATCAAACAAAAGCTGCAGCCCGATACATATCCCCAGGAAGGGCTTATCTGCCTGTATCCATTCCCGAAGGGCCGCTGCATAACCGGATTTTTCCAGGGAGGCCATGGCGGTGGCGAAGTGCCCGTCACCGGGGAAGAGCAATTTTTCGTAGGGAACTTTCCCGCCGGCAATTTCCTCCGGGCCTTTAACGAAACGACCTTCAGAGCCCAGCCGTTTCAGGGCGTTCATCACCGACCCCAGGTTTCCCGCGCCGTAGTCGATCACCCCGATCACACTAATACTCCCTTGGTGGAAGGGATCAGATCTGCGGACCGGGGATCGATTTCCGCCGCTTCCCTGAGCGCCCGCGCCGCCGCCTTAAACAGGGCTTCGATTTTGTGGTGATCGCTCCTGCCCCGGAGTATGTCCAGGTGCAGGGTGATACCCGCCGCAGACACAAAACCCTGCCAGAAATCCTCAACCGTATCTGTCTGGAAAGACGCAGAGCCTGACACCAGGGGTATCCCCGAAAGCTGCGCGTCAAACACCAGGAAGCCCCGGCCGGAAACATCCACCGCGGCCCGCGCCAGGGTTTCGTCCATGGGGTAGAGGCAGTTCCCCACCCTTCGTATCCCCCGCTTTTCCCCCAGGGCCTTGGCAAAACACTGCCCCAACACTATTCCGGTATCCTCCACCAGGTGATGCTGATCCACCTCAAGGTCTCCACGGGCCTGCACCTCCAGGTCGAACAGCCCGTGCCGCGCAAAGGTGTTGAGCATGTGCCCCATAAACCCGATGGGGTACGCCAGGGTCGCCTCCCCTACCCCGTCCAGGTTCAGCCTGATGGTAATATCCGTTTCCTTAGTCACCCTGCTTATCTCAGCCTGTCTAGCCATAACATCAACTCCTTAAAAATACGAAGAGAAGAAAAACAACCGCGAAGGCGACGAAGGCGCAGAAGGAGGGAAAGGAAAAAGAGATGTTTTCTTCTATTTTCCTTCCTTCGTCGCCTTTGGCGCCTTCGCGGTTAAAAATTCTTCATTAGGGAACCACTTTCCGCAAATTGTACTCCACAATATCCTCGGCGCCCAACTTTTTTAAGCGGGGGAGAAGCTCCGCTACCTCGTGTTTCTTCACCGCGATCTTTATTGCGTAACCCTCATCACCATGCAGAGGGGCCACCGTGGGGCTCTTCATCGCCGGAAGACCCGCGACAAGTTCTGCGAACCGCGCTTTGGGGACATTCATCTCCAGCATCACCCGGTCCCGGCCGTCCAGTACCGCCTTAAAGAGCATCGCCAGCTCTTCGATATGCAGCCGTTTTTCACGGTCCGCCATTGCCGCCCGGGACGCCACAAAGCGGGTGGAGGATTCCATGATCGCAGCGATGATACGCAGGCCGTTGTCCTTCAAGGTCTGCCCCGAAGACGTATTGTCGATGATCATGTCCGCATCGTCCGGGGGAAAAACTTCGGTGGCGCCGTAGGTGCGGAGTATGCGGTAGTTGTACCCCTGCTGTTTCAGCCAGCCTTCGGCGAGGTTCACATATTCTGTGGCCACCACCAGCTTTTTTGCTTTGATAGCCCCTTCATCCAGGCCGACGGGAACCGCCGCCACGATCCGCACCTTATCCATGCCCAGGTCAAGGAGTTCCACCACATCGGCCCCGCTTTCCTGTATCCAGTCGATACCGGTAAACCCCGCATCGTGGCTCCCCAGTTCCAAGAGTTCCCCCACGTTTTGGGGTTTCATGATCTTGGCGTCGATCCAGTCCGCCGCGATCATCGGCCGGTAGGTTCGATCCGCCAGATAGATGGGGAACCCCGCCTCGGAAAAGAGCCATGAAACATTGTCAAAAATCCGTCCCTTGGGGATCAATATTCGCAGTTTATCCATATCCTCTCCAAAAAAAAGCCGTGGATTCCAAGGAACCTACCGGTTCCCGGAATCCACGGCTTGTAGTACCGTTTAAAACGCCTCGCAAACTAGGTTGCGATGACGCCGGATTCCGGGTCGCGTGGGTATCCATGATGATGGTGATGGCCCTGGGCCGCTAAAATCCGCTTCATAGGAAGAATGTACCAAATAACGATAAAAAATGTCAAGGGCTTCTGCATTTACTTTTATTAATCCCCAAAACCTATATGGGCCGGGTAACTCAGCCAAACAGCCCCGCCCCCAGTTCAAAGGCCTTCCGCTTGTCCCGGGGGAACACCGTTTCCCGCCGGGTTTTCCGCTCATCCCCGTCAAACATGGTCATCTCGTACTTGGCGTAGTCCGTGGTCTGCCAGGTTTCGGTACACGTCAAGGTCTTTGCGGGGCCGATGAGCGCCGTAAAGCGGTCCTCGTAGAACTTGAACTTCTCCGCATACCCTATGGATTTCATGACATCCTCGCTTACATTCATGGTGTAGATAAGGAGCAAGGGGACTCTTCGGGTAAAGAAGGTAGTTTTGTCTTTATTGTAGGTGATGTACTGGAAGGTGAGCCGTTCGATAAGGGCCCGGACCGCGGCGGTAACCTCGGCGATGTAGATGGGGGAGCCGATGATGAGGGCGTCACATTCGTGGATGCGGTCCAGGACCGGTTTCAAGTCGTCCCTGGCGGCGCAGCGGCCCAGACTTTTCCCGACCCGGCGCTTGCACTCAAAGCAACTGATACAGCCCTTGAAGTTGAGATCGTACAGGTTGACGAGTTCCGTTTCCGAGCCCTTGGAAGCCGCGCCTTTCAGGGCTTCCTCCGTAAGGATATGGGTATTCCAGCCCTTGCGGGGGCTGCCGTTGATGGCGATTGTTTTCATGGTGCGCCTCTCTCTTGACAAATTTTATAACCGTCTTATTCCTGCCTGCAAATAGGCCCGGCGGCCCTGTTCGTACAGGTTATTCCCCCCGCTGTCGATGACCACCACCACGGGAAAGTCCTTGACCCTCAGGCGGCGTACGGCCTCGGTCCCCAGATCCTCAAAGGCGATTACCTCCGCTTCGGTGATACATTCCGCAAGGAGGGCTCCCGCGCCGCCGATGGCCCCGAAGTAGACCGCCCCGGCCTGACCCATGGCGCGAATCACCTCCGCCGAACGCTTTCCCTTGCCTATCATGCCCCGCAGCCCCAGGCCGAGTAAGCGGGGGGCATAGGCGTCCATGCGGTAACTGGTGGTCGGCCCCGCGGAACCGATAATCGCCCCGGGAGCCGCCGGAGTGGGACCCACGTAATAGATAAGGGAATCCTCCAGGGGAAACGGAAGGGGTTCACCCTTATCAATCAGGGAAACGATACGCTGGTGGGCGGCATCCCGGGCGGTATACATGATCCCGTTCAGATACACCCGGTCCCCCGCTAAGAGGGGGGCGGCCTTTTCCCTGGTCAGGGGCAGTTCAATATGGTATTCCATTACCGTATCTCCCGGGCATGGCGGCATACATGGCAGTTGATATTTACAGCGCAGGGTAGCCCCGCGATATGGGTGGGCAGGGTTTCTATGGCCACAGAAAGGGCGGTGGTATAGCCGCCGAATCCCTGGGGGCCCAGGCCCAGGGCATTGATTTTTTCCAGCAGCGTCCGTTCCAGATCCGCGTAATAGGGATTGGCGTTACCCGTCCCCAGGGGGCGGAGCAGGGCCTTTTTCGCAATCAGTGCCACCTTGTCAAAGGTGCCGCCGATACCTACCCCCACCACAATCGGCGGACAGGGATTGGGCCCCGCCTCTTCCACGGCGGAAACCACAAAGTCTATCACCCCTTCCACCCCATCGGAAGGACGGAGCATCTTTATCCGGCTCATGTTCTCGCTGCCAAAGCCCTTGGGGGCCACCGTAATACTCACCCGGTCGCCGCTCACCATATCTAAGGTGATCATGGCGGGGGTATTGTCCCCGGTATTTACCCGGTTAAGGGGGTCCCGCACCACCGATTTTCTAAGGAAGCCTTCCTGGTAGCCCTGACGCACCCCTTCGTTGATGGCGGCGTTAATATCCCCGTCAATATGAACATCGGAACCCAGTTCCACAAACACGCAGGCCATCCCCGTATCCTGGCAAATGGGAACCTGCTTTTCCCCCGCAAGCTCAAAGTTGCGGATGATCTTGTCCAGCACATCCTGGGCCGCGGGCCAGGTTTCTTTGCGGCGGAAATTCCTGATACATTCCTGCGCATCCGGGGGCAGATTCCGGTTAGCCTCTATACAGAGCCGCTTTACCGTTTCTGTCAGAGAGGCCGCCTCAACAATCCGCATCACACCACCCTCCCCTATTCTATCTTGTTCAAATCGTTCAACTTCTGACCCGCCGATTCACCCACGACCCCCACCAAAAGGAAACGGCCGGTGAGGGGCTCCGTAAGGTATTCCTTGCTCAAGCTGAACTTTTTTATTTCACCGGTACTGCGGACATGCATCCGGGGACCGTGACACAGCCACGACTCATCACCAATATGGATATGGGTATCATCCTGAAAAGAGATGGGGATATCCGCGGCAATCATGCGGTTCACCTCCTGCTCCACATCCTCAAGGCTAATCGCCAGTTCCGGTTTTTCCAGAAAGCTGAAGATAAAACCATGGTGGACATCGGAATGAAGAAAGGTATCGGTGAGGCCGTGCTTCCGCATCACGAATTCGCAGAGATCCTCCGCGGAATGGGTCATGCGCCGGAAGGGCTGGGACTTAAAAACAATATTCGCAATATCCTGGGGCTCGGGCCCAAAGAGGGTCGGCCTTGAGAGGATCACCTCCTCCCCGATACCGATAAGCAGATGGGCGTTACGGTTCAGCAGGGGGTAAATCAGATCGAAGTGTTCCACCACGACCCGCTTCCCCAGATCGAGGGCGTCA
The DNA here is from genome assembly GCA_025997715.1 of Spirochaetia bacterium. Classification (GTDB taxonomy): domain Bacteria; phylum Spirochaetota; class Spirochaetia; order Treponematales; family Breznakiellaceae; genus Termitinema. The sequence continues at coordinate 586 of BNUY01000073.1, read as the reverse complement.
ATAATCGCCTGGGCCAGTTCGTGCATCTGGGTAAAAGCCGCCTCAAAATGGATGTCCACATGGTAGGTATGGGCGCTGTAAAAACGGGTAGTTTCCTCCCCCGCGTCAAGCAGGGGCAGGGGCCGGACATTCACCCCGTCGTCATCGTTCACCAGTTCCAGGCCAGGAAACATACCTTTAATCATCATGCTCTTTCCGGAACCCGCCAGCCCCACCAGCCCGATAAGTTTGTCAAAGGGACTCAGGTACTGCTGGGCAATTTGCATTCCAAGGCCGGCCATGCGGTCAAAGCCCCGGGGAGCAAAGAAAACGGTATAAAAACAATTCTTCTGCGTCTGATCTACATACGGCATGAAATAAGGATACTATAATAGGATTAAAAAATAAAGGTTTTCTGAAAACTATACAGAAAATTCTTGACTAACTACAAAAAAAAGGGCACGTTGTTATATATCAATCGAGAGGGGGTAACCACAATATGATTCAGATACATGTTGATAATTCAGCGGATACACCCATCTACCTGCAAATCGTCGATCAGATTACCCGGTCCATAGACAAGGGCAGCCTGCCGCCGGGATTCCAG
>BNUY01000072.1 GCA_025997715.1 Spirochaetia bacterium | reverse complement strand
TGCGGCAGGTGCGCTTGCCGTACTCATCCTGGCCGGGTGCGATTTCCTAAAGAACCCCGACTATGTGGAATCCCTCACCCTGCCGCCGGAACTGCCCTATGCCAAGATCGTGAGCACCTCCGATGCGACGGGCTATAATGCCTATACCTTTGTCCTGGAGTGGAAGCGGACGCCGGGGTTATTGCCGTACGTGTCAAAAGACCTGGGAGACGACGTGAGGATACTACTGGAGGATGTCTTAAACGAATGGCAGGAGTATGCCCTGCTCATTGACCCCAAGCCCTTCTATGATCTGGACAAAAACGGGAAAGCGACAGGGCCGACAGAGTCGACAGAGTCGACCGATCTGACGGGCTCCAGTGTCTATGACGTTTTTCGCCGTGAGGTTCGCCTTGAGGACAGCGTAGTGCGCCTGGACAACACGAACCCGGACGGGAACGGAAACATCGTTATCCACCGGTACTGGCCAAAGTTAGAGGATGTGTCGGAGGGGACGCCTGTGGTCGCCGATGTTGCAGTGTGGTATGACGCCGTGGCTATCCGGGCAGAGGCGTTTAAGCAGGCTGCGGCAAAGATTGAAGGCATGATAGCGGATATAAAGGCATCCCCCCTCTATGCCCAGGAGACATTCACGGTTACGTCCGACGGAGAGGCGTCAATGGAACTCCCCAATCCCCTTAGGTTCCTCTCTACTCTCATGGAGGAGTCTATCGCCTATAACCCCCCGTTGGAGCAATGTGTGCAACGTGATAGATTTGACACGACCAGCAATGGCACGGGGATGGAAAGTGTCGTGATCAATACGAATTTGGGGATGACCGGGCCCTTATATGAATATTACCTGGGCTACGTACCATGGCTCGAGGATTACGCAGACGATAGCACAAGCGCCGAGTTCGCGTTTCCGGGGACCACCAAAAAACCACCCCAACGGTGAACTCTTACAGGAGAACATTATGTCTATAAAGAAAAGGACTACAAAATCACCGCCGGGCCGTTCGGTTTTAAAGGTTAAAAAAGGCGCCGGGCGGCCCTGTACATGTTGTTTTTCTTATGCCCAGGGGATATACTGTATCGTGTAAATGGCCGATAATTACAAAATAGAAGTAGGAGGGTTCCGTATGTTGAAATGTACCCAACTGGGCAATGATTACGTAATTCCTTATACTATAACGAATTACCTGCCCCGATACCGCGTAATCCCAAAACATGTTCAGGAGGTATTGCTATGAACAAAGCGAAACGTCTTATCGTTGCGGCGGGGGCGCTTGCCGTACTCATCCTGGCCGGGTGTAACCCCGACTATGTGGAATCCCTCAACTTGCCGCCGGAACTGCCCTTTGGTACCATCATAAGCAGCAGCAATACGAGCTCGGGCTATAGTGTCCATAGCTTTGTCCTGGAGTGGAAGCGAGGTTCGCAGGCATTGCCGTTCGTGGAAGTGGACCCGATCGCCGTTGAGAAGACCACCTTCGCGGTGCTGGAGCAGCTCTACGAAAAATGGAGTGAGTATACCAGTCTCATTGACCCCAAGCCCTTCTATGATAAGGACAAAGACGGGACAGCGGCGGGCGGGCCGATAACCTCCGATCCCTATGAAGTTTTTGTATATGAGAGAACCACGGACATCATAGGACACCTGAACAACGCGAACCCGACCGACAATGGACCCATCGTTATCCACCGGTACTGGCCAAAGCTGATGAAACCCACTGTCGCGATGTGGTATTACGCCGTGGCTACCCGGAAAATGGCGTTTAAGAAGGCCGCAGCGGAGATTGAAGGCATGATAGACTCTATAAAGGCCCACCCCCTCTATACCGCCGGACCGAAAATGACGGTCCATGACAACACAGGGGTGGCAATAGTAGTTGACAATCCCCTTTATAATCTCGTTCCGAAAATGGAGGAGGTTATCGCCTTTAACCCCCCGTTGGAGCTATGTGTGCAGCGTTCAGGATTTGACATTCCCGGCAGTGGCTTGTTTCGAAAAGTCACGCTCCCTACGGACAGGACCGGGCCTTTATATGAATATTACTTGGGCTATGTACCCTACCTCGGGGATTACCTTGACCAAAACGACCACTTCGCGTTTCCGGGGACCACCTATAAACCGTGAACTTTTACAGGAGGACACTATGTCGATAAGGAAAAAGAATGACGCGGCAACCGCATTCGCAGGTTTAGCCCTCATGCTCGCCGCTGTGCTGGCGGGATTGGCGGCATGCCAAGATCAAGGCTTTGAACCCTTTCCCGTAGGGACCCCAACCACCGGGGTGGGTACCGGCGATACAACCGGCGGCGACCACGGCCTGCCGAAAACACCCCGGCTTGAAATCTACTGGGACAACAACGAGAACGTGAACCAGGCCGGGAAGGAACTCACCTGGCTATACGACGACTTTGCGACGCTCCACCCGGCATCGTCTCGCCTGATAGGGGGCAAGATTTTAAACGCACCGACGGGCTTCGACTATCTGGAATGGACCATCAGCCCCGCGTCTGCGGTCACCGCCGGCATAGTGAGTCTCCCCAGTGTGTTTGCTAATAGATTGACTACCGTGGTACCCAATGGTTCCTCTTTTGAGATTTATGCCGGGGCCGTTCCGGGGAATGCACGCATCTCGGTGCGGAACACCAAACGATCCGGCGGATCCGACGACTACGGGCCGTTCTACGCGGATTTCGACATACGAGTCGGCGGCGGGGAGTTGCGTCCGCTTACCGTCTATGTGACGGAAACGATACGGGCGTCGAACTTGGGGCTTGTTAAGGTGGATAATACCGCACCCCCGCCCACATGGTCCGTCCGCAGCGGCAACGCGGCGGTTTCCCTCGTTGCGCAAAAACCCCATAACGGGGCTGGGTACGACAGCGCTATCCTGGACATCACCGGGATTTATCCGGGATCCACCACCTACTTTGGTCGGGGGCTGCAGGGCGGGACGATGGTTGATACGGAAGGTCCGCTGATCGTTGAAGCCAGCACCACCTGGTACGTGGGGCCGGGGGCTACCGGCAAATACGGCTTCCGCAACAGCGATAAAATAACCTGGGATACGTGCCTGCTAAACATGCGGGCCTATTACGGGAGCACGGTGTACAAATGGCCGGGGAAGGGGAGGACCCTCTGGGAGGAGCAACCTCAAGAAGATCTTGATACGCCGCCGCCGCCGCCAGTTTGGAGAGACGATGAGAAGCACGGGGTAATACGGCTTACCGGCGATGAGACGGGGGGGGGCTTGGCCTTCGACGATAGGTACTACCCGTGGTATATCGACCTGGTGAATGATTCGCCTGAGACGGGGCAGAAAATCCTCGGTGGTCCTGTGCGAGTCTTACGCAACAGAACCCTTTCCCTGACCGGGATCAAGACTACCGGCACCATGGCGATAGAAGACAGCAGCGCTCAGGTTACGATGTTGCCGTCGGACCATCCGTACTACCAAACGGAGATCAACGGCAGCCTGACAGTGAAAGGCCTGTTAACTATGCAGGACGGATCCCTCACGAGTCCCACGGCGCAGGTGCTGAACGGCGGCAAGCTCACGATAACGACAGGGCAGGTACGCGGCGGAACCGTACAAGTGGAAACCGGGGGCTTGCTTACCATGAACGGCGGAACATTCACCAATACTAAGACGGACGTACGGGGCGGCAGTTTTATCATGAACGGCGGAACATTCGCCACTCACCTGATGGAGGTGCAGCGGGGCGGCGTGTTTACAATGAACAACGGAACACTGAGCGCCAGGCATACCTACGACGATGAAACATTCATAGAAACGAAGACGGATGTGAAGGCGGGCGGCACGCTCACGGTAAATGCAGGGAGTGTAAACGGCAAGGTAGATGTGTCCGGCGTGTTTACCATGAACGGCGGAACATTCAATAGTCAAATGGTGGATGTGAAGACGGGCGGCACGCTCACGATACAGCGGGGGACTACTATTAGCCCCGAATCACGGGTATACAAGAACGGGATACTTCTTTCCGCTTCCGAGTGGCCGCCTGCAGTTTTCCCCTACTTTTTGGTGCTCTAATGCATGAGGGGAAGGAGCGTGAAGAGTGAAGCATAAGGCGTGGTTACTATTCATCCTACCGGCGGCAGTAGCGTTGTGCCCGCCCCTCTTTGCGCAGTCTCCGGAAGACGGCGCGGGAAGTGGCAGCAGGATAGCGAATGTGAAGGTCTGGGTAGCCCCGGTGGAAGGCGGTACGGAGGAGGAGCGGGAGTACTTTGACTTTAACATGCCGGAGGAAGTAAAAGGTTCCGGCTACCAACTGGCCGAATCAGTGGAGGACTCGGACTTTTATATCCTCTTCTCCCTGGAACATGATGAAGAATACGGTGACGAGATGATAACTGCGGAACTCTATACCACCAAGACCGGCGCCCTGATTATCTCCAACACCATGGGGTACGCGGCAGTGGAGGATATGACCGACTGGAACCTGACCATGATCTATCAACTCATGGCAAACGCGCCGCTGCATAAATACATCAACACCATAGAGCAGGAGGTAAGGATCATTCCCCCGAAGCCGATACTGGGGTTTCCCGAATACTGGTTATATGTGGGGCTCCGGGGAGGGTATTCGATCCGGCGATACCTGTACATGTTGGATGAGGGCCAGATCAGAAAAGACCCTTGGGGGCACAGTTTTGAGGCGGGCATTCAGGTGTCCTTCCAGCCGCTGCGTTTCCTGGCTATTCAGGCGGAGTTCCTGTTCACCAATGATTCTGTGCCCCTCCAGTATGGAGCAACGTCGGAGTCGGGGTTCTTCGGCGTGGATGATGCCTACCAGTCCTATTCGCTAACGATTCCCCTGACGATTAAGGGGACCTTCCACTTGTATGACCGGCTGGTGCTCAACCCCTTTAGCGGGGTGTACTTTATGGCGCCCCTGGGCACGATTAAAGGAAAGCGAATAGAACCGGACGGTACCGGTTTGTACCAGTTTGAAAGTAACTATACATACAGCCTGCCCATTGGGTGGACGGCGGGCCTTGAAGTAGGGTGGGTCCTGGGGAAGGAGCGGAACCGGGGGACCATATTTCTGGACTTCCGGTACTCCGCCGATTTAGGGAAGTTGGTACTGGAGGACGATACGGCGGTATACAAACGGACGGGCATGGTGTCGATCACGGCGGGGTACCGGTTCGGGTTTTTCAAGCGAAACAAACAGGCGCCGGCAAGCGAGGAACTCCCGGAAGATTTCGATTTCGACAGTTTTAACAGCGGACTGTAGGGGGGCGGCTTTAAAAAACTTGGTATTATAGGCTTGCTTTTTTCATATCCAGCGGTTAAACTGAATTCATTGTACTAAATTAAACGAGGAGCCTATGGAAATCCAACTGCAGGAACTTATTGATAAGATAAAGAGAGACGGGATTGCCTCTGCATCGGAGGAAGCGTCCCGGGTGAAGTCCCAGGCCGAGTCCGATGCCAGGCGGATCACCGACGCCGCCCAAAGGGAGGCCCAGGATATCATCGCCAAGGCCAAGACCGACGCGGAGCGCTTTGAAAAAGCCGGTATCGCCGCAGTGGAACAGGCTTCCCGTAACCTGATCCTTGCCTTTAAGGGCGAAATTGAGGTCCTGCTAGGCAAGATTATCGCCGCCAAGGTGGAAACCTCCTATGGCGAGGACACCCTCAAGGCCATTATTCCCGATTTAGTAAAAAACTGGGCCCTCAAGGGCGCCGATTCCGTGGATCTCATCCTCAGCGAGGATAAACTGGGCACACTCCGGGGCTATTTCAACCAGGAACTTGCCGCCGAAATAAGCAAGGGCGTGGAACTCAAGTCCGACCGGAACCTGGGGGAAGGCTTCCGCATTGCCGGCAAGGACGGAGCCGCCTACTACGACTTTTCCGCCGAATCCGTGGCCGCCCTGCTCTCGGCCTACCTTAATCCCCGGCTGCAGGCGATACTCAAAACAGCGGCAAAAGGAAACTAAACGGTGGGTTCGTATTATTATTTAGTAGCCCAGCTTCCCAACCTCGTTTACGGTCAGCAGGCAACCATGTCCGCCGCCTATTTCCGGACCCTTGCCAAAACCTATTTGACCGCCGGTGACAGTGCTTTGCTGGATATGGTCAGCCTGGACCCCCAACTATCGGAACAAAACGAGAAGCCCCCCGCTTCGGGTAGTGAATTCATCGACAAATGGCGGGAATGGGAACGTAGTCTGCGGCTGAACCTGGCCCGTAACCGCTTCCAGGCTTTGAAACGGGAAGGGGCTATCCCGGACGCGCCGGACGCTCCGGCGGATGCCGCTGCGGCTGCCAAGGCGGCGGTGGTCATGGATTCGCCTTTGGAGGCGGAAATTGCCCTGGACAAGTTCCGGTGGGATGCCATCGAGGCGCTTCAGGGATTGACCTTATTCAGTGAAAATACGGTCTTTGCCTATCTGCTCAAGCTGTTCATCCTGGAGCGGCGTCTGTCTTTTAAAACGGAAGAAGGCTTCAAGGAATATAAAGCGCTCTACGCCGCCATATTGCAAGGCGCGGAGGGCGTACGGGGACCGGTAGGTCCTTTAGTGGGGGAACCTAAATGATCGGAACAAAAGGTACGGTAACAGCCGTTAACGGCAATATGGTAAGCGTCCGCTTCGACGGCGCGGTATCCATGAACGAAGTGGGCTTTGTCAAGGTTGCGGACAAGCAGCTTAAGAGCGAGGTCATCCGCATCCGGGGTGACATTTCCCAACTTCAAGTTTTTGAGGTTACCAAAGGCATTACCGTGGGTGATACGGTGGAGTACACCGGGGACATGCTTTCGGTAGAAGTGGGCCCCGGCCTTTTGGGCCAGGTCTACGACGGCCTCCAAAACCCCCTGCCCCAGTTGGCGGAGGTGGCGGGCAAGTTCCTGGAACGGGGGGTCTACCTGGCGCCCCTGGTTGCGGATAAAGCCTGGGCATTTACCCCGGTCGCCAAGGTGGGGGATACGGTGGAGCGGGCGGATACCCTGGGTACGGTGCCGGAAGGGGCTTTTACCCACCGGATCATGGTTCCCTTCACCCTCTACGGAAGTTACACGGTTTCTTCTATTAAAGAAGCCGGTTCCTATAAGCTGAAAGACACCATCGCCGAGCTCAAGGATGAAAAAGGCAACATCCATCAGGTGACCCTCAGCTTCCGCTGGCCCGTCAAGCGGCCTATCGACTGCTTCGTGGAGCGCTACAAGCCCACGGAACCCATGGTTACTCGTGTGCGGCTCATCGACACCTTTTTCCCCGTGGCCCGGGGCGGCACCTACTGTATCCCCGGTCCCTTTGGCGCGGGAAAGACCGTCCTCCAGCAGATCACCAGCCAACACGCCGATGTGGACATCGTCATCCTCGCCGCCTGCGGTGAGCGCGCCGGTGAAGTCGTGGAAACCTTGAAGGAGTTCCCCGAGTTAAAGGACCCCAAGACGGGCCTCTCCCTAATGGAGCGGACCATTATCATTTGTAACACCTCTTCCATGCCGGTTGCCGCCCGTGAAGCGTCGGTGTACACCGCAGTGACCCTGGCGGAATACTACCGGCAGATGGGGCTGAACGTCCTCCTCTTGGCGGACTCCACCAGCCGCTGGGCCCAGGCCATGCGGGAAATGTCCGGCCGCCTGGAGGAAATCCCCGGTGAAGAAGCCTTCCCTGCCTACCTGGAATCCACCATCGCCAGCTTCTACGAACGGGCCGGTACGGTGCGGCTCCGGGACGGGACCATCGGGTCCGTCACCATCGGCGGCACGGTCAGCCCCGCTGGTGGTAACTTTGAAGAACCCGTTACCCAGGCAACCCTCAAGGTGGTCGGCGCCTTCCACGGCCTTTCCCGTGAACGCTCCGACGCCCGTAAGTTCCCCGCCATCCACCCCCTGGATTCCTGGTCCAAGTACAAGGGCATCATCAGCGCCGAAAAGGTGCAGTACGCTCACAGCTTTATGCGCCGGGGCAGCGAGGTTGAGCAGATGATGAAGGTCGTCGGCGAGGAAGGGACCAGTACGGAGGACTATGTCGTCTACCTCAAGGGGGAACTCATCGACTCGGTGTACTTCCAGCAGAACTCCTTTGACGCAGTCGATGCGTCGGTCAGCCCGGAGCGGCAGAAATACAGCTTTGACCTGCTTTTGAAGATTATGGCGACCCGGTTTGCGTTCCCGGATAAGAACGAGGCCCGGAGTTGGTTCAACCGGCTCAGGCAGAAGTTCCTGGATTACAATGGATCGGAATGGCAGAGCGAGCGGTTCAAGGGCTTTGAAAAGGACATTGAAACCACCTTAGCCGAACAATCCAAGGGCCTGGATAAAGCGGCCGACAAAATACTTGCGGAATAGGACGGAGCCATGAACAAGGTATATAGTAAGATAGAATCCATTACCGGAAGCGTTATCACGGTGAAGGCCGAGGGTATCCGTTACGGCGACCTTGCCGAGGTGGACACCGTATTCGGTACTTCCCTTGCCGAAGTGAACCGCCTGAACGGGGACCTGGTTTCCCTCCAGGTATTTGCCGGGGGCCGGGGTATTTCCACCGGCGATACCGTCCGCTTCCTGGGCCGGCAGATGCAGGTATCCTTTTCGGAGAACCTCATGGGCCGGGTCTTCAACGGCTCCGGGAACCCCCGTGACAACGGCCCCGCCCTCCACGACAACCCCATCCCCATCGGCGGGCCCTCGGTTAACCCCGCCAACCGTATCATCCCCCGGAACATGATCCGTACCGGTATCCCCATGATCGACCTCTTCAACACCCTGGTGGTGTCCCAGAAGCTGCCCATCTTCTCGGTCTCCGGCGAACCCTACAACGACCTCCTGGCCCGCATAGCAATGCAAGCCGAGGTTGACGTCATCATCCTGGGGGGCATGGGCCTGAAATACGACGACTACCTCTTCTTCAAGGACACCCTGGAAGAGGGGGGCGCCATTTCCCGCACGGTGATGTTTGTCCACACCGCCTCTGACCCCACCGTAGAATGCCTGATGATCCCCGACATGTCCCTGGCGGTGGCGGAACAGTTCGCCCTCCAGGGCAAGGACGTGCTGGTCCTCCTCACGGACATGACCAACTTCGCGGACGCCATGAAGGAAATCTCCATCATCCAGGAGCAAGTCCCGTCCAACCGCGGCTACCCCGGCGACTTATACAGCCAGCTTGCCAGCCGCTATGAAAAGGCGGTTGACTTTTCAGACGCCGGTTCCATCACCATCCTGGGGGTCACCACCATGCCCGGCGATGACGTTACCCACCCGGTGCCGGACAACACGGGGTACATCACCGAAGGCCAGTACTACCTCAAAAATGGCCGTATCGAACCCTTCGGCTCCCTCTCCCGGCTCAAGCAGCAGGTCAACGGCAAGACCAGGCCGGACCACCGGGCCCTGATGGACGGCATGATCAAGCTCTATTCCAATTTCAAGGATACCCTGGAAAAGAAGGCCATGGGATTCATCATGACGGCCTGGGACGACAAGCTCCTCAAGTACGGGGAACTGTTCGAGAAGAAGATGATGGACCTTACGGTCAATATCCCCCTGGAAGGGGCTCTGGACCTGGGCTGGGAAATCCTGGCGGATTGTTTCAGCCCCGAAGAAACGGGACTGCGGACGGAACTTATCACCAAGTTCTGGCCTAAGAAGGACTAACTAGTAATGAAAGAGAGGAATTTGTCCGCGAATAAACGCGAATGTCCGCGAATTATTACTTACTCCCTTTCTTATTCGCGTTCATTCGCGTCATTCGCGGACCAAATTCTTCATTCCTCATATGGTAGGTTTTGATATATGGCAAAGATCAAGCTGACAAAGAATGAGCTTAAAAAACAAAAAGACTCCTTGAAGATGTACAAGCGGTATTTGCCGACCCTGATGCTGAAGAAGCAGCAGCTTCAAATGGAAATCCGTACCACCGAACTCCGGATTAAGGAACTGATGGAGCAAAAGAATATCCTGGATGAGACCTTCAAGACCTGGGTCGGCGTCTTTAGCGAAACCGGCGTCTTTACCCCGGATATTTTGAAGGTTACCGGTATCAGAACCTCCCAGGGAAACATCGCCGGGGTGAACATACCCATTTTCGAGGGCGCGGACTTTGTACTCGCCCCCTACGATCTGGTCCGGAAGCCCCTCTGGCTTGACCTGGCGGCGGAAAAGATGAAGCAGGTGATACTTCTGGATTTGGAAGCCCTGGTGCTGGAGGAACAGCGCAAGCTTCTGGATCACGAACTGCGGGTTACCACCCAGCGGGTGAACCTGTTTGAAAAGATAAAGATCCCCGAGACCAAGGGAAACATAAAGAAGATCGGGGTGTACCTTGGGGACCAGCAGACCGCTGCGGTGGTCCGGGGCAAGATAGCTAAACGGGGAATGGAGAGGGCCGCGCAATGATCGTACCGATGAAAAAAGTTTCCCTGGTGGTTATGGAAAAGTACCGGGAAACGTCCCTGGAAAGGCTCCGGGAACTGGGGGTGCTACACCTGGAAAGCCATAACGGCGTTTCGGAAACCCTCTCCAAACTACTGGAACAGAAAGGCCGTATCGAAGCCGCCCTGGGCATTTTGCGGAACTACGAAGCGATTGCCGCCGTTCAGGCGACGGAGGCTGGGGTAGCACATAAGCGGCGCAAAACCGACACGGTTGAAGGGGATGATTCCTATAACGCCGAGGCGGTGGTGACCGATGGTTTCCCCCAGGATCCGGCGGATCGGGCGCTGGCCCTGGTGGATGACCGGAAAGGTATCCAGGAACAGCTTGCCCAGGATATAAAGGAACTGAACCGCGTCGAAAAATGGGGGGACTTTAACCCTGCGGATTTTGAAGCCCTGAAAGAGGCGGGGGTGACCCTTATCCCCTATGAACTTACCCGGAAAAGCTACGAAAGTTTGGGAGAATCCTCCCCGGTATTGGTCCTATCCAAGGGGAAAACCCTGGTGTACTGCCTTGCCTTTGGCGGGGCCCTCCCCGGTGAAATCCCCTTTGCCCTGCCTGCCAGGTCTGTTGCGGATATCAAGCGGGGGATTAAGGAAAAGCAGTGGACCCTGGGGAATATTGAAAAGCAGCTTACCGCGCTGGTTACACAGACCGGCGCCATTAAGAAGAAGCAGACGGAAACCCTTGAGGCGATTGAATTCGAGAGCGCCCGGGTTAATATGCAGGGCATAGATGACGAAGAAGTACCGGGCGCATTGGCCATTACCTATCTTACCGGCTTTGTTCCCGCAGACCTTGCGGGGGTGGTTAAACGAGGGGCCGTGGAAAACAGCTGGGCCCTGCTGATCGACGAGCCGGAGGACACCGATAACCCCCCGACCCTGTTAAAGAACAACCCCTTTGCCCGGATCATCAAGCCCCTGTTCGATTTCCTGGGCACCCTGCCGGGCTACCGTGAATATGATATCAGCTTTTCCTACTTGTTGTTCTTTGCCCTGTTCTTTGCCATGATATTCGGGGACGCCGCCTATGGGTCCCTGCTCTTGGTCATCGCGATTATCCTGGGGATTAGTTCTAAGAAGAAAAGCGGCAAGGTACCCGATGCGGTTTGGCTTTTAACCCTGCTCTCCGGCTGTACCATCGCCTGGGGCACCATCAACGGGTCCTGGTTCGCCATGCCCCAGGATAAGCTGCCGGGATTCCTCCGGGCGCTGGTCATCCCGCCCTTTGACTCGGCCCTGAACAGTTCCAAGCAGGTGCAGGCTAATATACAGTTCCTCTGTTTCTCCATAGGGATCATCCACCTTGCCTATGCCCATTTGAAGAACATCAAGAAGGCCCTGCCATCCCTTACTGCTGTGGCCCAGTTCGGCTGGCTCTGCATGATGGCGGGGCTCTACTTCCTGGTGCTCTTCATGCTCCTGGGTGATGCGGTTACCCTCCCCTTTATCGGGAAGGTTGTTCCCCTGCCCCCATTTGTCGTGCCCCTCATCGGCGGCGGGCTGGGGCTGTACTTTATCTTTGTCAAGCAGACGGGGGGCAATTTCTTTGCCAACATCGGCAAGGGTCTCGCCGACTTCCTGTCCACCTTCCTGAGCGCCGTTTCGAGCTTTGCGGATATCATCAGTTATATCCGGCTCTTTGCGGTTGGGCTTGCCGGGGCGGCCATCGCGGAAAGCTTTAACAACATGGGCCTGGGAATACCGGGTTTGGCCCTGCGCTTTACCGCGGGGGTCCTGATCCTCGTCTTTGGCCACGGACTCAACATGATGATGAACGTACTTTCAGTGGTGGTTCACGGAGTCCGCCTTAACTTATTGGAATACGCCGGCCACCTGGGATTGGAATGGTCCGGTTATTCATATGCGCCTTTTGCGCGTAAAACAAAAGAACAAGACAAGAAATAATTTTTTAAGGAGCCTGGTATGATTGGTACATTTACGTTGGTTGGAATTAGCGCGTGTTTGGGGTTCGCTGCCCTGGGGTCCGTCTTTGGGGCCGGTATTGCGGGGCTGGCGGCCATCGGAGCCTGGAAAAAGTGCTTTGTGCAGAACAAGCCCGCTCCTATGACCCTGGTGGCCTTTGCGGGCGCTCCCCTGACCCAGACTATTTACGGGTTTATTCTGATGAATGTTCTCAGGGGCGCCACCGGCCTTGAGGGCTGGCTGATCTTGGGTATCGGCGTGTTCGCCGGGATAGCGATTGGCGGTTCCGCGATTGCCCAGGGCAAATGTTCCGCCGCCGCCTGCGACGCCTTCGGTGAAACCGGTCAGGGCTTTGGTAACTACATGCTGGTTGTAGGTCTCTGCGAAACCGTCGCCCTGTTCGTGATGGTGTTCGCTATCCTGATAGCAAGCGCCGCCTAACCCTCCCCTTTACGGTGAAGATCGTCAGGATTGGCGGGTTTGATCATGTCAGGCCCGTCTTTGTGGGGGGGGAGCCATCCCGTGGTTATCCAGACCATGTGGAAGGATCGCCTCTCCTTTGACGACCTTGAGGGGTCCGCCGGGGCAAAGATTCGGGAACGGATAGGGCGCTTGCAGGCCATGGGCTGCGGGCTGCTCCGTTTTGCCGTGCCGGACCTGGAGGCCGCCGAGGTTCTCGGCAGGCTTGCCGCCATGGTTTCCATGCCCCTGGTGGCGGACATTCACTTTGATTACAAAATCGCCCTCCGTTGTCTTGATTACCCCATAGCAAAGATACGCATTAACCCCGGCAATATCGGTGGGCGGGATCGGGTGGAGAAGGTCCTGTCCGCTTCCACCGCCAAGGGGATACCCATCAGGATTGGGGTCAATGCCGGGAGTTTGCCCCGGGACCTTGCCGCCCGCATTGACGCGGGGGAACTGACTAGGGTGGAAGCCTTGGTTGAGGCGGCGGAACGGGAACTGGCTATATTTAGGGACTTTGATTTTACCGACTGCCTGGTATCCATGAAAGCCTCTTCGGTGACTGACACCATCCGGGCGAACCGGCTCCTTGCGGAACGTACCGATGCGCCCCTCCACCTTGGGGTTACCGAGGCGGGGCCGCTTATCGCCGGGGTGGTGCGGAATACGGCGGCGCTTCTTGCCCTGCTGGGGGAGGGGATTGGGGACACCATCCGGGTCTCCCTGTCGGATACCATGGAAAACGAGGTGATTGCCGGCAGGGAGATACTGAACACGGCGACGGAAACTTCGGAACGGGCCAGGGAGCGGCAGGGGGCGCTTAAGCGGGGGGTTACCATCGTGTCATGCCCCCGCTGCGGCAGGAACGGCTTTGACACCCATGGATTTACAGGCCGCTGGCTGGATACCCTGTATGCCCTGGATAAGGATGTCACTATTGCGATCATGGGGTGTGTGGTGAACGGGCCCGGGGAGGCCCGGCACGCCGACCTGGGGATAACCGGGGCGGGGAACAAGGTGTTGCTGTTCCGGCATGGCGAGGTGATACGGACCATCGACGCGGCGGAAGCGGATGGGGCCTTCCGGGAAGAGTTGGAAAAAATATGCCGGGAAAACCGGTAGCAGGGAGCGGCCTTTTGGCGATATATGACGGCGCAGCGGGTGGAAGGGTGCGTGGCGGGTCGAATGCATTTGGGTTTCCCCGCGTAGGGAGACCTATTCGGGCCCCCTGGGGCCGGGCTCCCGGAGTGGATTCCCCCAACCGCATGAGCGCCCGACACGCACCCTTCCACCCGGCTTTGGCGCTGATACCACGACTTTCATTTCCTTGAAAAAATCTTCCAGTTACAAAACTGCCACATTAACCCGTAAGTCATAATGGTTTTGAGGTCAACCCTATCGTACGTATGAAAATTGGGAATGATCTTCAAAATCAAGCGCCCACCGGCTCTTTTTTCGGTCTTTGCAAAGTCAAAACCAATATCAATAGGCAGACTTGTATAATATTTCGTATCTATACCACGCTCCCCTGAAGTAGTAATAGGAATATTAAATCCTGCGCCAATACCCACATAAAGCCATTCAACATACGGAATATTGGAATGCACAGAAAGCGGTATAGTCATATAAACTCCGCCATTTATGCCGGCATTACTATCACCTAGGGGTGCTAATATCGATGGACCAAACATTAATCCGGTGCTTGCAGAAAGCCAAGGGAAAACATAAAAATCATAATGTACACCTACATTGATATCTAACCGTAAACTCATTTCATCGTCTTCCAACACACCCCCTAGATCAAGTCCCATTCCCACCCCCAGCAGCATGTCAAATGCTTCATGTTTATGAGGCTTAGCTGCCTTGTCCTGTGCAAAAACCCCTCCTGCAATAAAAATTGCAAAAAGTAAAACCAAAGCGCCTTTCTTTTTCATTTTTATCCTCTCACTTTTGATGTATACCATAAATAGTTACTTAATGTAAGTATTTTTAACCAAAACAATTCAGATTTTATGGCACTTAACAAACGGGGAGCGGCCTTTTGCGGGAATGGCGATAGTAGCGCCGACATTCGGTTTGGTGTTTATACGCTGTACCTGGGGCCTTGACAGTGCAGGAATTCCAAATTAGGAAAAGACAAGCTAAAATGAGGGATGGGACGGGGAATACTGAAGGGGCTGATAAAGGGCCTGGAAGAGACGGCGGCAAAATTGCCGGAGAAACGGGAGGACAGCAATGCC
>BNUY01000071.1 GCA_025997715.1 Spirochaetia bacterium | reverse complement strand
TGTTTCCGGGTCCGGAAAATACAGGTGTTTTTCTCCGGGAAGCAGACTTATCAGGCTGCCCTGTTTGATAGGGAATTCCCCCTCAAAGGATCGCAGACGGCCGCTTCCCGCGCTGATATATAAAAACTGAAACTCGTCCAGAATCCGGCCTGTTTCCCGGTTAAAGGCGTATTTTACGGGATGTTCTTCCTTCCGGTAGGGGTAAAGTTCATGGGGCGCGATGGATAACTTTCCCAGGGTAGTCGTATACAGGGTGTTTTCGGCTATGGGGGGATCAAAGTAGACAAAGAAATTGTTTTCCGGTGCGTAACGGCTCTTCATGCGTAGATCAAGTATAGCACGAATCACCCTTTTCAAGGGACCGCCTAAAAACCCGGAGGCTTTCAGGCGGTCCTGATGCCTTAATCAGCTAGAAGGGGAATTGCTTATAATTGCTCTTGGTGAAATCCGAAGGGGGACCCATGATGACGGTTTTGCCGTCCGGGCGGACCGTGATCTTCCCAACCTTGGGAACGTCCTGACCATCGGTGGGGTTTTGACCCTTCAAAAGGTTATTGGCCAGTACCACCGTGAGATACCCCAGTTGGGCGGGATCCCAGAGGGTGGCCGCATAGAGGGAACCATCTTCAAGATAGGGACCGGAATCGGTGGGCATAGCGGAACCAACCACGGTGACCTTCGCGCCCTTCTCCTGGACTGCCTGGGCGGCGCCAATAGGGGTGGGGGTGCTGACGCCGACGATGCCCTTCAGGTTGGGATAGGAGGTGATAAGGTCCAGGGTCTTCTGATACGCCACCTGCTGTTTTTCATCCGTGGGGACCCGGTCGGTAACCAGGCGCAGCCCGGGGTACTTGGTCTTGGCATAGTCGATACCATAGTCAAGCCAGGTATTCAGGTTCGCCGCGGAAAGACCGCCGGTCAAGATGGCATAGTCACCGGTACTGGTTCCCATTCCTTCAACCAGCAGATCCCAGATGTGCTCGCCGAATTGCTTATCATCAATCTGATGAACTGAAAGATCCACCACAGACTGATCCGCGGAGGTATCCCAGTCAAGCACCTTGATGCCCGCTTGTTTGGCCCGTCTCAATACCGGGGTAAGGGCGGCGGCGTCATTGGGAGCTACGCAGATAGCGTCCACGCCCCGGCTGATGTAGTCTTCCAGCATCCGGACCTGTTCAGAGGCATCGGCAGTGGTAGGGCCGGTGTAAATGACATTAATACCCAGGTCCTTTCCGGCCTGCACAGCGCCGGTCTCGGAAGCATTGAAGTAGGGAATCCCTACCAATTTGGGCATTACCACAATAGTGGGTACCCCCGACTTGGTCCCGCTGTCGGAACCACCCTTAGCCCATACTGCGCCGGAGCACAAAAGAGCGATCAGGGCAAAGGAAAGAATTTTCTTCATAAAAGAATCCTCCTCAAAAAATTATCCAAAAATACATTTGGATGATACCAGTTTAATACGGACCCGCCTCCTATTTGGAAGACCGGTTCATCAGGAACTTAATGGTCAGAACCAGAAGCAGGATGGCTCCCATAACAATATTGGTTAAATACCGGTTGAAGCCAAAGATATTAAGGCCGCTGGAAATAACCTGGATGATCATCACCGCGATGATGGTCCCGACAATTTTCCCTTCCCCGCCATTGATGTCCGTTCCCCCCAGCACCGAAGCCGCCACCGCCTGGAGCAGATAGGAAGAGCCGTAGGATTCCTTAGCGGAATTATACCGGGATGCCATTAAGACCCCGGCGACTGCGGCGAGAAACCCGGCGACAACATACACCCAGAAAAGCACCCGCCTGACATTGATCCCCGAATACCGGGAAACCTTGGGATTGCTGCCGGTCATATAAATGGCGCTGCCGAACCCGCTGCGTTCCAGAAAAAGGTACATCCCTATGATCACCGCCACGAGGATTATCAGGGGGATGGGAATTCCTAAAAAAGTCCCGTTGCCAATTTCCAGAAATTCCGCCGGGAACCCCGAAACAGCCCCCCCCTTGGTAATATTAAGGCTGATCCCCTCAAAAAGGGTGGATGTTCCCAGGGTGGCGATCATGGGAGTTACTCCCAGGTACACCACCACGATACCGTTAAGGGCTCCGCAGAGGAGGGCGATAAGGATCATCAGCCCTATGCCGGCAAAGAGTGCCGCAACTGCGGGACCGCCGCTTTTCGTAATCGCCGCCATAGCCAGCCCCCCAATGATCATGGACAGGGTTGACATATAGGTCAGGGAAAGGTTGATCCCCCCGGACACGATAACCAGCATCATGGAAAGGGCCAGGATACCGAATTCCGGCAACTGGTAAGCCATGGATAGGAGGTTACGCCGGCTTAAAAAACGCCCCGGAGACAGGAGGGTCATCAGGATAAATGCCGCAATAAAGATTACAAACAATATTCCTTCGTTTGTTTTCAACTTCCGCAGTATTGTCTGGTTCATACCTACTCCACATCCACCCGGATTTGTTTCCGCTCAGCCCGTTGTTTTTGGGCCATGTCTATGGCAATGGACCCGATGATGATGATCCCCACCACGATCTTTTGCCAGAAGGTGGGAATCTTCATCAGGATGAGTCCGTTGTTAATTACACAAAAAATCGTAACCCCCAGAAGAGTTCCCAGGACACTGCCGGTTCCCCCCAGGGTGCTGGCGCCCCCAAGAACCACCGCGGCGATTACCTGCATTTCAAATCCAAGGAAAGCATTAGGGTCAACCTGGCGCATAATTGAGGTGTGGGAAACCGCCGCCAGGCCGATGAGGAATCCCTCATAGCTGTACACAAAGGTTAGTATCCGGCTTGACTTAAAGCCCATCCGTTCCGCCGATTCCAGGTTGCCCCCGATGGCGTAAATCCCCCGGCCGATAACCGTTTTTTTAAGGATGAACCAGGTAAGGAAAATCGCCGGCAGCAGAATAAGGCCCTGAATGGGGAAGCCGATCACCCGGCCGGATTTCAGGGTGACATTGAACAGGGATGTTCTGCCGAGCTGAATAAATTCATCGGGAATCCCGGTGATCCAATTCCCATTGGTTTTATACAGCACGATCCCCAGGATAACGCTCATGGTTCCCAGGGTGGTAACAATGGGAGGAATTTTCAGCCGGGAGATAAAAAAACCGTTAATAAATCCCAGGGCCGTTCCAACGAGACAGGCGATGAGCAGGGCCGCAAAAATATTGGAACTGATGTAGATCAGGGAATACCCGGTGATAACCGTAACCGCCGTAATAATGGAAGCCACCGAAACATCAATTCCCCCGGTGAGGAGTACCAGGAGCATCCCCAGGGACATGATCGCCAGGGTCAGGTTTCCCTTAAAAAGATCGAGGAAGTTTTCCAGGGTAGCGAAGGAAGGGTTCGCAATAGTAATGATGATGGAAATCCCCATCAGCACCAGTAGAATAGGTATTTCCCGCATCTTCAAAATGTTGGTTTTCATGATACGTCCTTATATGGCCTTGCTTAAAATATCTTCCTGGTTAAGGCCTTCGCAGAATTTCTCCGCCGTAATCCTGCCCCGGCGCATAATAAGAACCCGGTCCGCAATGGCAAGAATTTCCGGCAGCTCCGATGAAATGACTATTACCGCGATGCCCGATTCCGCAAGGGTTCTCAATATCTGATGAATCTCGGTCTTGGCCCCCACATCAATCCCATTGGTGGGCTCATCCACGATAAGTATCTTGGGATTAGTTGCCAGCCATTTGGAGAGGACCACCCGCTGCTGGTTCCCCCCGGATAACTTCGAGGTGAGCAGGTCCGGCATGAGGGGTTTGATGTTCAGTTTTTCCATCCATTCGGCGGTGAGCTTCGATTTTTTCCCCGCATCCACCAGGCCCAGCCGGTTTGATATGGAATTGAGCACTGTGATAACCAGGTTGTCTTTAACCGATTTCCCCAAAACCAGCCCTTCCTGCAGGCGGTTTTCCGGAACATAGGCAATGCCCAGCTTTACCGCCTCGCTGGGTTTTTGCACCCTGACCGGCTTCCCCTCCAGCAGGACTTCCCCTGAATCAAAGGGGTTCAGCCCAAAGACCGCCTGGGCCACTTCGGTTCTTCCGGCCCCCACCAGCCCGGTGATCCCCAATATTTCCCCCCGGCTCAACGTAAAGTTGATATCCTTAAACTGCCCCGCTTTGGAAAGGTGTTTCACCTCCAGGATAACATCATCCCGTTTGTTTTTATCAAAAATCTTGTATACAATTTTCCGTCCCACCATAAGGGAGATGAGCCGGTCATCGTCCAGTTCCTCTTCATCAAAGGTGCCCATACATTTACCGTCCCGGAGCACCGTAAAGCGGTCGGAAATGGCAAAGAGTTCGTCCAGCTTATGACTGATAAACAGCAGCGAAATCCCGTCCTTTTTCAGGGAACGCATGATATCAAACAGTTTTATTACCTCGCCCTTGGAAAGCGCCGATGTGGGCTCGTCCAGGACCAGAAGCCGGGCATTATTAGCCAGGGCCCGGGCTATGGCGACTATCTGCTGTTTTGCCACCGAAAGGGACCCCACGGGAACATGCAGATCGATCTGCAGTTGCAGCTTGTCCAGCGCCTTACGGGCAATCTCTTCCATGGCTTTCCAGTCCACCATCTGTTTCCCCGCCGAAACATAGGGACCCAGGGCAATGTTTTCCATAACCGACAGGTTGGAAAAAAGAGAAAAGTCCTGATAAATTACCACGATTCCCCGGTGCAGGGATTCCAGGGTGCTGTACTCCCTGAAGGGTTCCCCGTCAAAGACAATCTCCCCCCCCGGCTCGGGTTTGTAGAGTCCCGAGAGGATCTTGATCATGGTGGACTTTCCCGCGCCGTTTTCACCGATCAGCGCGTGAATCTCCCCCGCATTTATGGTAAAAGAAATATCCTCCAGGGCGGTTACCCCGGGGAATATTTTCGTAATATTCCGTATTTCAACCAGTGGCTGACCCATAAAACCCCCGCAATGGTTCCCATTATGCCGCCCTTTTTCGGTTCCCGCAATTCATTTTTTTTAATTCGATATGCATATTATTGTTTTGTTTGCACTTTTTTATGATCCGGAGATGCACATAATTGAAGACCATCGGGCAAAGGCAGCGCAAGGCTTGACTATCGGGGCATAAAACCGGACAATGGAGAAGAATCTATTTAATGATCCAAGGAGACCAATGATGAGTTACATTGAAGTAGTACAAGCCCGTGAAATCCTCGATTCCCGGGGGAATCCCACGGTTGAAGTTGAAGTGCAGTTGGAAGACGGCGCCATCGGACGGGCGGCGGTTCCCTCCGGGGCAAGTACCGGTGACTATGAAGCGGTGGAGCTGCGGGACGGCGATAAAAGCCGGTACCTGGGCAAGGGCGTCCAGAAAGCGGTGGCAAATGTCAATGATATTATTGCCCCGGAACTCCAGGGCTACGATGCCCTGGACCAGGTGGCCATCGACCGGACCATGATTGAGCTGGACGGAACCGAAAACAAGGGCAAGCTCGGGGCCAATGCCATCCTGGGGGTGTCCATGGCTACCGCCCGTGCGGCGGCGGAATACGTGGGTCTCCCCCTCTATAAGTACCTGGGAAGTTTCCATGCCAACCTGCTCCCGGTACCCATGGCGAACATCATCAACGGCGGCAAACATTCGGACAACAAAATCGACTTCCAGGAATTCATGGTCATGCCCGTGGGCGCAGAATCCATCGTGGAAGCGGTTCGCTGGACCGCCGAGGTCTTCCACAACCTGAAGAGCCTCCTCCATACTGCAGGAAAAAACACCGCCGTGGGTGACGAAGGCGGCTTTGCCCCGGACATCGGCAACGAGGAAGCCCTGGAATTTATCATGAAGGCCATCGAGAAGGCCGGGTACAAACCCGGTGAACAGTTCGGCATTGCCCTGGACTGTGCCAGTTCCGAACTTTTCGGTGAAGGGGACAAGAAGGGCTACAAGTTCTGGAAATCCAACCCCGGCAAACTCTTTACCGCCGATGAAATGATCGGCATCTACACCGACTGGGTAAAAAAGTACCCCATCATTTCCATTGAAGATCCCCTGGATCAGGACGATTGGGACGGCTATGTAAAGCTCACCAAAGCCCTGGGGGACAAGGTGCAGATAGTAGGGGACGATTTCTTCGTTACCAACACTAAGCGGCTTGAAAAGGGCATTGCCATGGGGGCCTGTAACTCCATCCTGATCAAGGTAAACCAGATAGGCACGGTCACCGAAACCTACGAGGCGGTCGAGATGGCCAAACGCGCAGGCTACACCGCCATCGTTTCCCACCGCTCCGGTGAAACCGAGGATACCTTCATCGCCGACCTGGTGGTGGGGCTGGAAACCGGCCAGATAAAGACCGGTTCAATGAGCCGTACCGACCGGGTAGCCAAGTACAACCAGTTGATCCGCATTGAGGAGCAGCTTGAAGATGTGAGCGAATACGCAGGAAGGAATGCGTTTTACAATCTGAAGAAGTAAGACATTCTATAGAGGATGAAAAAGCCGCTCCGGTATGGGGCGGCTTTTTTATTAGACAAGAAAAAATAGTATTGCTCAAAATCCAAATATTTCTGCCGCCCGTTCCATGTTTTTGATCACCGGCACCGAGAAGGGGCACCGTTCTTCACAGCTCCCGCAGGCAACGCAGTCTGATCCGTGGGCGCCCAGGGCTTTGTAATGCTGTGCAATGCTCGGCGGGATTGCCGGCGGACTAAAGTCCGATTCGCCCAGCGCGGCGATGTCCAGGTACTTGTTCACATCGGCTATGTTGATCTCCTGCGGGCAGGGGAGGCAATGGTTGCAGTACACACAGTTACCCTTAAAGCTGCCCTGGTATTGCTCAACAATACTGCTGTAATCCCGCTCCGTGTCGTCCATGTCCAGATACGTCAAAGCCTCATGCACCTGCGCCCCGGAAGCACAGCCGATAAGGGTGCTCACCACCGCCGGCCGGGTCAGGGCGTAGTGGATGCACTGCCCCACGGTCAGGGGTTGGGAAAAGGGGGTATGTTCCCTGGAAAGAAGCTTCCCCGCCCCCAGGGTTTTCATCACCGTTATGCCAACCCCCCGCTGTTCGCAGAGCCGGTACAGGGCGGCTCGGTCAGGGTCCAGGTTTTTTTCATAGCCGAAGGGATTACCCGTTTCATTAAGCTGGTTCAGCACATTAACACTGCGGGGAGCCATATCAAAGGCAGGGTTGATACTGAACATCAGGAGATCCAGCGTCCCGGTTTCCACCGCCCGACGGGCCATGATAGGGTTATGGGAACTGGCGCCGATGGCCCGGATGGTCCCCGCCTTTTTCAAGTCCTGGGCGTACCTGAGCAAATCCCCCTCAAAGGTCTGCTTAAAATCCTCTTCCGAATCAATAAAAAACAGCATCCCGAAATCAATATAATCGGTGTGGAGACAGTGGAGCAGATTCTCAAAATATTTTTTACAAGTTCCTAAATCCCGGCTTCTGTCATACTGTTCATTGATGTCTGTGGACCCGATATGCCCCTGGATGAGCACCTTGTCCCGTTTCCCCGTCAGCGCCTTACCGATATTGGTCCGCACCGTTTCTCCGGGCATAAAAAGGTCCATCATATTGATACCCTGATCCAGGGCGGTTCCGATAACCTCATCCACCGTAGAAAAAGGTTTGTTGTCCAGATGTTCGGTTCCAAGGCCGATAATGCCCGCAGACATCCCGGTGGCGCCGATGGGGCGGCGGGGCATCGAACCAAGGGTTCGCGGGTTATGTTGTGTAGTCATGGAATAAATATACCCCGATGAGCGGGGCGGGGGCAAGTGCAGGGGGAAAAGGCGGCTATTTCTTCTCCGCCGCCGCCCTCGCCCGTATGGGCCGCAGTTCCGCCTCGCTCACCAGGGCCGGGTCGTCTATGCCGATGGGCAGTTCCCGCCCCTCTTCAACTTCCACGTCCTCATCCTCAAACAGGGGCGCGTCCATAACCGGCTCCGGGGTCACCGCCAATTCCTCGTTCTTCAGCTTTACTGAGATAACCTTGGTAATCCCCGACTCCTCCATGGTGATCCCCAACAGTGTTTCTGCGCCGGTCACCGTTTTCTTGTTATGGGTGATGACGATGAACTGACTGGCGCTGCCAAACTCCCGCAGCAGGTGGACAAAGCGGGCAACGTTATCCTCGTCCAGGGCCGCGTCAATTTCGTCCAGCAGGCAGAAGGGGGAGGGCTTTACCATGTAGGTGGCAAAGAGCAGGGCCACGGCGGTCATGGATTTTTCGCCCCCCGAAAGGAGGGAGATGTTTTCCTGCTTCTTCCCCGGGGGCTGTGCGTAGATTTCTATTCCGCACTCCAGCACATGGTTAGGGTCCTGGAGTTCGAGTAGCGCCTTGCCGCCCCCAAAGAGCCGGCGGAACATATTGTTAAAATTCCGTTTAATCTTATTGTAGGTTTCTATGAACAGCTCCGAGGATTCCGCCCGGATTTCCTTAGTGATCATTTCCAAATCGTCACGGGCCTTGGTCAGGTCCGCCAGTTGGCTGGAAAGAAAATCGTAGCGTTCCTTGGTCTCCGCAAATTCCTCCGGCGCCATAAGGTTCACCGCCCCCAGGTCTTTAAGGCTCGCCCGGCTCAGGCGCAGGTTTTCCCGCAGTTCCGCCGGCGCCGTAGTAATGATAAAAATCCGCTCCTCAAATTCCATGAGGTCCCGGGAATGGGTTTCCCGGAAGTTATCCTGAATGTTCTTAATCTCCGTGTCGGACTGGACCAGTTCCAGGTGGAGCCGTTCCAGAATTTCCTGCACCTTGGCAAGCTCCGCCATCCGCTTCTTGATGGTCTCCCGTTTCCCCGCCACATCCCCGTTCCGTTTGCTGATATCCTTCTCAAGCTTCTCCAAATCTGCGGTGAACTGCATCCCCTTCCGTTCTATATCCGCCAGCTCCGATTCCGTGTCGGCAATCCGCTCGTTGATTTCCTCAAACCGCTTACGGGCTAAAAAAAGTTCGTCCCGGACAGTTTTGAGAAGCCCCTCCTGACCTGCCAATTCCCGGCGTATAAGCTTGGCCTGTTCCTCCGCAGCCTGTGCCTGGGTGGTCATCCGTACCCGGCTCAGGCGGAGATCCTCCAGGGTCGCCCGATATTCGTCAATCTTAACGCTTAAGGATTCATTATCCTGCCTGAGAGAGGCGATCCTGCCCCGCCTGTCCACAATCCCCTCATTGGCCGCCCGGATTTCCGCATCCAGCGCCCGTTTCTTGGTTATGATCCCCTCCGGCGCAAGAAACTCGTCGATAAAAGCGGGGGTGCTCTTCCGGTAGCTTTCAAAAAGCGCCAGGACCTTATCCCCATACCCCGCCGCATCCGACAAAGCCGCCGCCAGCCCCTCGGCAATACGCTTTAGTTCTACCGCAGAGGGGAGTTGGTCCCCCGCCGCCGCACGGTCCGCTGCCGCAGCCAGGTCCCGGAGCAGGGTTTCCCGGCCGGAAAGGAGGGTCCGCAACAAACCCAGGGCCTCATCCAGGGCCGCCTCGGTGTTCCGCCGCTCAGCCGCGGAATACCCCGCCTCTTTAAGCCCCGCATCCAGGGCCGCCACAATATCGTCGGTGATGGCCTCCAGGGCTTTGGTGTGCTCCGCCCGCCCCCGTTCAAGGCCGCGTATCTCCTCTTCGTTCCGGTGCACCCCCGAATCGTTTTCCCCGATCCGGGCGGCGGCGGTCTGAATATTCTCCTCAAAGGAGGCGATGTTTTCTTCTATACCATGGACCTTTTTCTGTAAGTCCCGGACCGCCCCATCCTGTTCCTCAGCATCCTCGACAAGTTCCTCGATTTTTATGCCGATAGCCCGTTCCCGGCTCTCATTTTGCTGGATTGCCGCATTGGTTTCCGCCCGCTGATCCGCCAGTAGCTTCGCTTCCTTTTCCCGGGCGTTCTTTTCCACCGCCAGCCCGTAAATCTTTGTCTGGAAGTCATTGATCTGTTTTTCCATGGAATTGACCATGTCCATGTTCTCTTCCAGGGATTTGTTGACGGCGTCAATATCAGCCCTGATGGCGTCCCGGTCCAGGGTCCGCTTTTTGAGGTTTTCCGTCCGCTCATCCCGCTCATACTTGAACTGTTTCAGCCGAAGAAGCTGAATATCCAGCTCAAACTGAAAAATTTCTTCCCGCAAAGTCCGATATTTCAGGGTTTTATCCGCCTGCGTTTTTAGACTATCGTAGGATCGCTTCACTTCCCCTAAAATCCCCTCAACCTGACGCATGTTTTCTTCGGTTTTGGCGAGTTTCCGCTCCGCCTCGGCGCTTTTTATCTTAAAACGGGTAATTCCGGCGGCTTCCTCAAAGAGATAACGCCGTTCATCGGGCTTAGAGGACAGAACCTGGTCGATTTTGCCCTGTTCCATCACGGAATAGGCAGCCTTCCCCACCCCGGTATCCCAGAAAAGTTCCCGAACATCCTTAAGTTTCTTCTGCTCAGAGTTGATGAAGTATTCACTTTCCCCGGACCGGTAGAGCCGCCGCTTAATCTGGATTTCCGCCGAATCCAGGGGGAGCTGCCCGGACTCGTTCTCCAGGGTCAGGGCCACCTCCGCCACATTCAGGGCTTTCCGGCTCTCGGTACCGTTAAAGATGACATCCTCCATCTTTTCGGCCCGCATGGCCTTGGAAGCTTGTTCCCCCAGGACCCACTTGATGGCGTCCACCACATTGGACTTACCACACCCATTGGGCCCCAAAAGGGCGGTGATCCCATCGGCAAACTCGACCCTGGTCCGGTCGGCAAAGGATTTGAAACCAAATATGTCTAAGCTTTTAAGAAACAATGCATAACCTCGGTCTATTTATAACACGGCAGGGGGGGGTGTGAAAAGGGAGGGGGAAAATCACGCAGGGAACACCGGGGCTACATATCCTCCAACGACAAACACCGCCCTTCAATCTCGTATCCCGGCAGCACCTTCGCTTTAAGCCGCTCTATCTTAGCTGCCAGCAGGGTAGGCTTGTATTTTTCCCGCTGCCGCTTAACCTCTATCGCCAGGGCATGGTCCTTTTCCATCCCCAGGGCTACTATGTCAATCTCGTACTGATCTCCCTTTGGCTCCCACCAGGAACCGATGTCCCGGTAATTCTGACTTTCCGCAAGCTGCTGCCGGAAGTACCGTTCCAGTATCCTCCCGGAGTAGGTCGTATAGTCATCCTTAATTATGGAGCGCAGACCGGTAAAGTTTTTTATTTCAATCATGGAGCGGTACCGGTCAAAATAATTGAACCAGAATTGCAGAAAATTATCGGCAATCTCGTACCGTACCGCCTGGGTTCCTTCCTTTGCCAGAATCGGCCGCCGCCGGACAAGGATATTGTAATCCTCAATCAGCCGCTTTATCTGGCCGCCAATGCTCTTATCCCCCAGAGCGGCCGCTATCTCCGGCTGGGTATTGCGCCACCCCGCCACCGCGTCCAGAATCGAGAAATAAACCCCGTAATTTTTCCCGAATTCCTCAATAAGCAGGTACTTCCCCTCCTCAATAAAGGGTGAATTATCCCGGACCATAAAATCGATCATCTCCGATATACTCAAACCATCGTGATTCCGGGTACGGTTGTCACAAAGCATTTCCATATATTTGGGGATACCGCCGGTAAAAGCGTAGAGCGCCAAAAGCTCATCATTGCTGTACTGCGGCCGGTGATCCTTCAATATTTTTTTGATTGTTTCCAGGTCAAATGCCGAAAGTTTGATGATATTGTCCGCCCTGCCGAAAAGAGGTTCCTTAGAATCCTGAAATATCCGCTGCATGAATGAATACACCGACCCGCAGAGAATCAGATGCATCCGGCTTCGGTCCTTGTATTGATCCCACAAATGCTGCATATCGTGATAAACCGATGGGTTGATATTCAGAAATTCCTGGAATTCGTCAATTACCAGGGTAAAGGGCTGCCGGACGGCGAGGTCCATAAGATATTGAAACAGGACCTGGAAACGGTGGATGCCTTCGGGTATAAAGACATTGAGCGCCTTGGCAATAGTATCCGGGAATGTTCCGTAAATGTCAGTTCCCGAATACGGTTTAGCTCTTCAATTTCTTTTGTCCGGTTGTAGAATTGCATGGTTCCGTATCCTTTTTCAGTTACCAATATAACAGTTACGGCAGTAACAGTTACCGCCGTAACTAGAGGATAATGGATAAAGATTGCCCGGTCAAGGGGATTTCTAGACTGGTTTTTGCCCCAGGGCTTTCCGCTTGTCTCGTATCATTTTTTCCAATTCTGCAAGGATTTCATCCTGCCATTGCTGCTGAATGGGGGTGATGGCAAAGAGGTCGGGCGGGTCCTTTTCCAGGGCGGCGGCGATGCGTTCCAGCATGGTATCGGTGGGAAAACGCTTCTCTCCCTCGATCATGGCGATATAATTCGTTGCGGTATCCACTTTGTCCGCTAATTTGGCCTGAGATAGCCCAAGCTCGTTTCTATAGGTCTTCATATTGGAGGCCAAAAGCGTCCTTAATCGTGTCATTATCAAACCACTTTAGCGTTATATTTTTCTATTTTATTTGACCGAAAGTTATTGACACAATGATTTTTCCGTTATATTATTGTATTGTTTTATAACGTAACGCTATTATTGGGGAAATTTGGGGCTTTGGGTTCAGTTTCTTACAAAAATGTGGGTTTTTATGCTGTCTTTGGGCGGCTTAAAGACAGCGGGCGTTGCCCGTTGGATAGATACCGCATCAAGGCTGTGTGTTACACGAAGGTGATGCGGATAAAAAACTTTTTTGTAAATATTGGAATAATATACGTGACAAAATAATATATGGGACGTATTGTATATATAAATATTTAGACAGCGGGAAGCCCGCAAGGATGGATTTTATGAATAGCAAGAAGTTCTTTGGTTTTTCGGAAACACTGGTAATAGTACTGGTGTTCGGAGTTATGTTGGCGGGGTGCTCGTCAACAGGTGGGACAGTAGTCGGCAGCACTACGGCGGTATCCGCAGAGGATGATCAGGCTTCTGACATCAAGCCGGAAATCGACGCGGAGGAGTTAATCAAGCAGTTGTCTGACTCGCCAATTAAATGGGATGCGGCGGTGAAAACACAGTTTGAAGACCTCGTCAGGCATCTGTCCAATTCGGCAATTGCGTGGACTTGGGCCTGGACAGAAAAGTACAAAAACGACGAGGAAAAGGCGGATGTGGAATTAGTTGGGTTAGGACTTGGTTTGAAGGAATCCAAGCCCGCTGTCCTGGACATGCTGGACAAGGCATTGTCCGACAAGACTATCAAGTGGAAGTGGCAATTTGATGAAGCCTGGGCTAAAGACTGGGACCGCGATTCTCCAGGGGTCGTTGCAATCCGGGTGGAAAGATGGCACTACTCGGATAATACAATGCAAGTTGCTGTCGTGCTTTGGGCACGGGACAGAAACGGGAATCTTACCGAAATAGGTATCACCAGATCCAGTTCTGAAGACTGGCCAGGAATGCTTCCCGACATGGCTCCCACCAACAAAGTCGTCGCGTACATCGAAGAATTGTTGAAGTGACCGATTGTAGTTCGCAAAGCATAACCCTTTGAGACATGGAATTGCATTTAAATGGTCAGATTTTGTTTGGTTTACTGACTTTAGCGCTGGGCGAGAATAGAAAACTACTATATAAAATATAGTGGATAAATAATATGTGGTACGGGCGCACTGCACATAACATACGTTATACGCAATGTGCCCTAAATGTTATTAAATATAAACATAAGACTATTGATTGTATTATGACTAGTGATAGAAAAGAAACTATAAAAAACAATATAATTGCAATAATTGGGTTTTTAATATTGTCTTTTATAATTGGATTAGCTGGTGATATTGAACAAATACTATGTTTCTATATATCAAATATTTTCGGAATAGTTTTTATAATTATAAAATCATCAAATGCATTACTAACTTTACTTTGTTTTCTGTTAAACTTTGTTTTATTTATTATAACATCTATCATTGAAGGCTTTATTTTTAGCGATGCGGGTGTTTTTTATATTGTCCAGATTACTATTTTTAATAATGTACTATCCTTTATATATTCTAAAATAGTTATTTTGTTTTATGATGAATTTAGAAAATCAAGAAAATAGAAATGGGGGTACGGGCGCACTGCACATAACATACGCTATGTGCCATTTGTCCTACACTTGGTTGAGAATTATGGTGTATAAAAATATATAGTTGACGGAATTGTGCGCCGGGCCCGGCTCTTTACCCACTTTGACGGGAAAGCAATACCGGGACTTTCCGCAGCTTCCCTGTTAGTCTCCGGCAAGACCGGGTCATCCAATGAGGATACACGGCTGATAAGCGGGTAGACGATTCCCGGGCTAACCACGACGAAGCGGAAGGCTAAGGGCAATTTTTACCGTAAAAATCAACATTTTATGCTGACAAAATCCCATCCTTATGATATAATTTTACCGAATTGACCAAAAATCACTAAAGAGGAGAAATACATGGTTATTTTAGTATTGAACTGCGGATCATCTTCCGCCAAGTATCAGGTCTACGACTGGGACGCCAAAGACGTCCTGGCGGTGGGCGCCGTGGAAAAGGTTACCCTGGGGGATTCCTTTATCAAGCACCAGAAGAAGGGTAAGGACGAAATCACCATCCAGCATCCCTGCCCCACCCATACGGAGGCGGTGGACCTTATCATCAAGACCCTGACCGATAAGGAAACCGGGGTTCTTACCGATATGTCGGTGATCAAGGCCGTGGGACACCGGGTGGTCCATGGGGGTGACAAGTTTACCAAGTCGGTTATCGTGGATGACAATGTGATGAAGACCCTGGACGAGGTTAAGGACCTGGGCCCCCTCCACAACCCCGCCAATATCCTGGGGATTGAAGCCGCGAAAAAGGTGCTGCCCAATGTGCCCCATTGCGCCATCATGGATACCGCCTGGCATCAGACCATGCCTCCGGAGTCCTACCTCTACGCCGTGCCCTACGAATGGTACGAAAAATACGGCGTCCGCCGTTACGGCTTCCACGGCACCAGTTTCCTCTATTGCTCCAAACGCGCCGCGGTGCTCCTGGGCAAGGACCCCTACAAGACCAACCTCATCATTTGCCACATTGGGAACGGCGCTTCGGTGAACGCCGTTAAGGACGGCTGCTCCTATGACACCTCCATGGGCATTACCCCCCTGGAGGGCCTTATCATGGGGACCCGGTCCGGGGATATGGACCCGGCCCTGCCCTTCTACGTAATGCGGAAGGCCGGCATAAGCCCCACGGACATGGAAAGCGCCCTGAACAAGAAGTCCGGCCTTTTGGGGATCACCGGTAAATACGCCGACCGCCGCATTCTGTATATCTTCGCGGTCCTCGAATTCATCTGTGATCCTCAAAAGGCCGGCTTTTTTGTTTAGAGATCGGACGAGCACATCTCCGAACTCCATTCACGAGATCTTTATATGTATGCCGCCTTCTGCCTCACAACTAAACTCCAATCACGACTTCGTGTCTC
>BNUY01000070.1 GCA_025997715.1 Spirochaetia bacterium | reverse complement strand
CCGGTATTTTTCCTCTAAAAGCGAAGCCTCCTTTTCCCGTTCCATCTGCGCGGCCAAAAGCCCTTCCCGTTCCCGGTATAAAAGCGCCGCGCTGTCTCCGGCATGGCGGGCTTCCTGCTGCCGGGCCGCCAGACCGGTGAGGGATCGGGACTTGGCTTCCACCAGCCGCCCCAGTTCTTGGGAACTGAGCGCCGGGTTGACCGTCTCCTCGAAACCCTCCGTCGCATGAGCCATGGCATCCCGGACCGTATCCAGCTTCTGCCGTGTGCGGCTGAGTTCCCGGTTAAGCGATTCCAGCGCCGTAACCCCTGCGGTAAGATCCCGCTCGGCGTCCTTGATGGATGCCTTAAGGGAGTCTATCCGCTCATTGATGCCAAAGGCGGGTGCACGGGCGGCGGCGGGCAGAGGATGCTCCCGGGAACCGCAGACGGGACAGGGTTCGCCGGATTGTAAGCCCTCCGCAAGATGGGCGGCCAAGCCTGCCGTTTCTAAGGCCGTCTTCTCCGCCTCCTTGAGCGCCAACTCATCCCGAAGCACCGGAAGGCGCTTTTCCAGTTCAACCTTTCCGGCAAAAAGATTGTCAGCCCGCGCCGCCGCAGTTTTTGCCTCCGCATCCAGTTCCTCCGCATCACCCGCCATCTGCCGCAGCCGGACCAGCAGGTCCTTTATGGTTCGCTCCCGCTCCAACTGCTCCGTAATAGCGCCGGCCTGATCCGCCAGGGCTTTACAGGCGGCGATTACCCCATCCTTCTCTGCCAGGGCCTTTTTCAGGGCCTCAATCTTCCCTCTGCAAGCCGTACCGGAAGCGCGGATCGCCTCCAGTTCCTGCTGGTTACGCTGTAATGTCGCTTCCTCTAAAGCGGTTTCGAGCAACCCCGGCCGTTTCTCCCGGTATCCGGTCAGGGCCTTTTCCAATGCCGGAACTTCCCCGGCCGCCGCGTCGGTATCGCCAAACTTTTTTTCCGCCAGGGCAAATTCCGCCCGGACCCGATCCGCTGCGGCCGCCGCAGCCGTAACCGCAGCCCCCTTTTCCTTCTCAAAAAGGAGATGATGCGCCAATGGCTGGGCGCTCCGGGACAGGGCCAGCCTGTTTTCCTTTTCCCGTACCGACGGGGCCGCCTGCTCTAATGTTTCCGCCTCATTTCCCGCCTGCTCCAGCCGCTGCTCCGCACTTATTCTGTTTTCTTCCAGGGTAAGAATCTTTTCAAGCCGGATACTCTCCTGCCCCAGCGCTGCGGCATCGTCACGGGCCTTTTTCAGAGCATCCTCCGCCTGCAGGTGGAGAGCGGGATAGGTGTCAAAGGAAACCCTTCGGGACATTTCCCGCAAGGTATGTTCAGCCTCCCGCGCCAGGGCCTCCGCTTCTCTGGCCTTTTCCCAGGCCAGTTCCCGAATTCCTGCGGCGAAGTCCACCGGAAAAAGTTTGCCCAGCACTTCACGCCGCTGGCTGGTGTTCTGCCGGAGGAATTCCGCGAACTCCCCCTGGGGGAGGAGCACTATCTTGAAGAACTCCTCCGCCGAAAGCCCAATGAGGTCCCGGATAAGCTGGTCCGCCTCGGATTTCCGGGAACTTAAGCTCTTTTTTTCGGGGGTGAGTTCGTAGAGTACCGCCGTTTCTTCCACCGTGGTGGTTCCGGTCCCCCGCTTCTTGAGCTTTTCCTGTTTGGGGCTCCGGTCGATTTGGTATCGCTTCTCCCCCAGGGAAAAGGTCAGGGATACCAGGCACTCCTGATGCTCTCCGGCATAGTCACTCCGCAGCCGGTTGATATGCCCCTGCCGGCTGCCCGGTACCGTGCCGTAGAGGGCGAAACAGATGGCGTCAAAGATGGTGGTCTTCCCGGAGCCGGTTTTCCCTGTAATAAGGAAGATTTCATCCAGCAGGGTAAAGTCGATGACCGTTTTCCCCACAAAGGGGCCGAAGTTCTCCAAGGTTACGTTGAGGGGTCTCAATGTTCCGCTCCCCCTTCCAATTCTCCAAGTAATTCCCCAAACAGGGCCAGCTTGTCCGGGTCTGCCTCCCCGTAGATCGCCGTGAGAAAATCCGCAAAGTCCTCGGCGGGGCTCCGTTTCCGGCCCGGTTGTACAGTTGCCGCCCCCCCGGTCACGCCGGTATCCCGGGCGGCAAGCCGGGCAAAGGCCTCCCCTTGCCGGATCGACAGCAGCCAGGGAAAGCGGCCGCGGAGCAGGGCCAGGGGGTTTTCCACCAGAGCCATATCCTCCAGGAAAATCTCCAGGTAATCCTTTGCGGCTTCAATTACCGCCGGGTCTTCCGCAGAATCCCGGAAGAAAAAGTTGAACCAACCCCGGAGACGGCGGAGCTTCCGTAGGGGCCTCACCGGGATGGGGCTCACCGTTGGAGGAACGCCGGGCGTCATTTCAACCGACAGAAACACCTTATCCTGATCCGCTTCATCAAAGGAATAGGCCAGGGGACTTCCGGAATACCAGACATTGGGGGCGGCCTGCGGCGCGGCCTGTTGGAAACGGTGGAGATGTCCCAGGGCGGTATAGTCAAAGCCCGCAAAGAGCTTCGCGTCCACCTGTTCGGCGGTTCCCAGAAATATCCGTTCAGACTCGGACTCCCGGCCCCTCAGGGTAAAGAGGTGCGCCCCCAGGACAGTCAGGGAAGCGCCGTTCACCGCCGCCTCCCGGGCAGTTTCTAGCCGGGCGGCGGCTATTTCCGCGAGACGGCCCTGGGAACGCGCCGGTTCTCCGGTGGCCGGGTCCTTGAGACAGCCGGGATACAGGAAGGGGAGGAGAAAAAAAGCGCACGTTTCGGACCTGCCCTGCGTAATAGTAATTGGTTCAAAGGCCCGCTCCGGTTCGGCAGCGATATGGACGTTCAGCTTGGCGAACAGTTCCCGCCCAAAGCCCAGCCGGGGGGCGGAATCATGGTTTCCCGGCAGTACCAGGATGGCCAGATCCGGCCGGGCGGCACACAGCTTTTCCAGGAAGGCGCCAAAAAGGGCAACCGCCTCCGGGGACGGGATGGACCGGTCATAGATGTCCCCGGCAATAAGGAGGACGCGGTAGGAATCATCCAAAAGGATCGTCCTCAGCTGATCCAGCATATACGCCTGATCGTCTAAAAGGGAATGTTCATGGAGAACCTTGCCCAGATGCAGGTCTGCGGTGTGGAGGAATTTGATCATACCTACAGGGTATCACAAAATGACCCATTTGACACATAATCCTATAGGGAATATACTTAGTTTCGGGGAGAAGGAAAATGGCAATCTGGTTAAAGATTTATGAATTCTTAAAAAAACACTCTCCTATTGAATTATTTATTATAGCATTGGCGGCTTTCATTGTCATAATAATGCCCCTATATGCTAAAATAGATGACCTTGATGTTAAATTAGATGATCTTGATGAAAAATTTAGTAGCAGGATGGATAAATTTTCTGCTACGATGACGTATAGATTTGATCTGTTAAAAGTAAATGACTTTACTCAAAGGGATATAGAGGATTGGCGTACAAATGAATATGTAAAGTTGTCCATTATGAATGGTCTAACAGACCTTCAAATAGCGGAAAATAAAACAGCGATAGAAACAGAGTACGGTTCAAAATTAAAAGAACACACTAATATTGTCGCCGAGTATGCGGTGAAGAATAATCCGGATCAGTAGTCACGTAATTCCTCATTCATATCGAATTTCGTTGACAAGCAATTCCCCCCGTGTTATTCTTATTCATCGAATTGTTTTATAAAATCATTCGATAAATTTTTATTGATTTTCCTTGACGATTGCCGTTTTTCGGTGATATAATCTCCTGTTGAGTTAGGACGATATTTACCATAGGAGGAGAAGATATGGCAGTAAAAGAGATTCAGACCACCTGCGCCTATTGCGGCGCCGGGTGTCAACTGATGTTTACGGTAGACCAAACGGCAAACAAGATCCTTGACGTACACCCCACGGCGGGCAGAACCAACGACGGCACGGCTTGTTTGAAGGGCTGGTACGGCTGGGATTACCTCAATGATCCCCAGATTTTGTCGAAACGGCTCCGGAAACCCATGATTCGCAAGGGCGGCAAGGGCAGCGCCCTGGAAGAGGTCGAATGGGACGAGGCTATTTCCTACACCGCCAAGCGGCTTACGGAAATCAAGGAAAAATACGGGCCAAATGCCATCATGTGCACCGGCTCGGCCCGGGGCCCGGGGAATGAGGCCAACTATATCATGCAGAAATTTGCCCGGGCAGCGGTCGGAACCAACAATGTCGACCACTGCGCCCGGATATGACACGCTCCTTCTGTAGCGGGTCTACAGTATAGCTTTGGTTCAGGTGCAATGACCATGGGAGTTCCTGAGATAGAAGACGCGGCCTTGCTGTTTGTCTTCGGTTATAACGGCGCTGATTCTCACCCGATTGTTGCCCGGCGCATTGTGCGGGCCAAGCAAAAGGGCGCTAAAATTATCTGCGCTGATCCCCGGATCATTGAGACTGCCCGGATTGCGGATATGCATTTGCAGCTTAAAGGCGGTACCAACCTCCTTCTGGTCAACGCCATTGCAAACACTATCCTGGAAGAAGGGCTGACCGATGAGGACTTTATTGAAAAACATTCCAATGGTTATGCCGAGTTCAAGGAAATCGTAAAGAAATACACCCCCGAAGGTGTGTCCGTCCAGGTTGGGATCCCCGCCTCCGACATCAGGAAGGCGGCGCGGATGTACGCCACAAGCGGCCGTTCGATGATTCTGTACGGCATGGGGGTCTGCCAGTTCGGGCAGGCGGTTGACGTGGTCAAGGCTCTGGCCAATCTGACCATCATGACCGGCAACTTGGGCCGCCCCTCCACGGGTATCGGCCCGGTGCGGGGCCAGAACAACGTCCAGGGCGCCTGCGATATGGGGGCATTGCCCAACGTATTCCCCGGCTACCAGGCCGTCACCAACCCGGAATTACGGGCAAAGTTTGAAAAGGCCTGGGGGGTTAAACTGCCGGATCAGAACGGCATCACCCTGACCGTGGTACCCCACCAGGTGCTCCACGAAAAGGATCCCACCAAGCAGATCCACGGCTATTACATCATGGGTGAGGACCCGGTTCAGTCTGACCCGGATTCGGCGGAAGTGCGGGAGTCCCTGGAGAAATGCGACTTTGTGGTGATGCAGGACATCTTCATGAACAAGACCGGCCAGTACGCCGACGTCATTCTGCCGGCCACCAGTTGGTGCGAGCATGAGGGTGTCTTTTCCTGCTGCGACCGGGGCTTTCAACGGGTCCGCAAGATCCTTGAGCCCGTCGGTGATCTTAAAACCGACTGGCAAATCATCTGCGAGATGTCCACCGCCATGGGTTACCCCATGAAATACAACAAGACCGAGGAAATCTGGAACGAGGTGATCGAACTCTGCCCCGGCTTCTACGGCGCAACCTACCAAAAGATCGAAAAGCAGGGCAGCGTCCAGTGGCCCTGCCGCGACCGGTCGGACGCCGATACCGGTACGGTCTACCTGCACAAGGGCGGCAAGTTCTCCAACCCCGACGGCAAGGCAAATTTCTTCGCCACCGACTGGCGGCCCCCGCAGGAGGTGGAAAACAAAGAGTATCCCCTCACCCTGTGTACCGTCCGCGAGGTCGGCCACTATTCGGTGCGTACCATGTCCGGCAACTGCCGGATGCTGCGTAACCTTGAGGACGAGCCGGGCTGGCTGCAGATTTCGCCCCGGGATGCCGAAAAGCTGGGTATCAAGCACCAGGAACTGGTGCGGGTGTCGTCACTGCGCGGGAGTGTCATAACCCGGGCAAATGTTACGGAGCGGGTTAAGAAAGGCGCGGTGTATATGACCTACCAGTGGTGGGTCGGCGCGTGTAATGAGCTGACGAACGCCAACCTGGACCCCATCAGCAAGACGCCGGAATACAAGTACTGCGCCTGCAAGGTGGAAAAACTTTCCGACCAGAAAGCGGCTTGGGAAGATGTGAACAAAACCCTGGCGGATCTTCGCAAGAAGATGCGGGTCGATGTAAAGCGCGAGGGGGTAAAGGCATGAACTCATTTGTACAAGCAACCCCCCTGTGCTGCATTGGCTGCAGAACCTGTTTGATAAGCTGTGTGGTTGCCCACGAAGGCAAGCGGATTTTCGAAATCGACCCCGACGGGTATGATTTCAACCCCCGGCTCTTTATGGTAAAGACCGCCCGGGTCAGCGCGCCGGTTCATTGCCGGCACTGCGAAAACCCCGCCTGTAAAGCGTCCTGTACATCCGGGGCTATCTTGGTGAAGGACAATGTGGTGTTCATCGACACGAAGAAGTGCATCGGTTGTAAGAATTGTTCTATAGCCTGCCCCTTTGGGGCGGTAGAAGTGGTGGAGACCGCAGAAGTTCAGAGAGACGGCACGAACAAAAAAGTCGCCAATAAGTGCGACCTCTGCGTTGGGGTTGCGGACAGCCCTTCCTGTGTGAAGGTCTGCCCCACGGCGGCGCTGAAATTGGTGACCGAAAACGATTTCGGCGACGGGGTGAAGGATAAGCGGGAGGTAGCTGCCACCGCCACCGCCAAAGTCGCTGTGGCGGTCTAGGTTTGGGAGGTAGGAATGGACAGTAAGGGTAATGTTGTTGTGGACAAGTCACCGGTTATGATACGGTGCAATGGTTGTGCGGAGGTCCCCTGTGTCCTTTCCTGCGATAGCAATGCTGTCGCCCATGTTTGTGGTGATCTGTTAATTGAGCTTGATAAATGTACTGTATGCGGGCAGTACAAAGGGACCGGTATGCCTGACTGTGTCATCTCCTGTGAGCATTCTCAGTGGAAGGCCGTGCTGGAAGTACCGGATCCCCAAATGAAACAGACGCGGGCGGCAACTGCATTGTCCCTGTTAAAACTTTGAGAGAGGAGTATGTATGAGCGGAGAAGGATCGTATTTCGTATTGGCGGAGCCGGAGAAGTGTACCGGCTGCCGGGCCTGTGAACTGGCCTGTTTTGCGGCTCACCAGAAGGGTGTCGCAAAGACGGTGGGGACGGTGACAACGCCGGTTATTCCCAATTTGTATCTAACCAGGACTGAAACTATCAGGATGCCGGTGCAGTGTCATCACTGCGAAAACGCGCCCTGCCTCCAGTCCTGCCTGTGCGGCGCACTGGAGCGGAAAGACGGCGCCGTGGCGCTGAACCCGCAGAAGTGCATCGGCTGCCGGAACTGCGCCCTGGCCTGTCCCTTCGGCGCCATCCAGATTGCCGGGGCGAACATCCTGCCGGAACTTGCAGGTCACGCGCCGGTGTTTAAGTGCGACCTTTGTCCCGACCGGGAGAACGGCCCCGCCTGTGTGGCCACCTGTCCCAACGAAGCGCTGCGCTTGGTTGACACCGAAGAAGAACTGCGGGCGAAGCGTATCCAGGCAAGCGAAGCATCGGAAGCTATTCAAAATAGCCTGGCTAAAGCCAGTGAAGTAAGGGGAGGGCAGTAGAATGGCGGTAATTCAGATTGACAAAGATCTTTGCACGGGGTGTCAGGAATGCACCAAGGTCTGTCCCACTTTTGCAATTGAAGGTGAAGCCGGGGAAGCGCAGACCCTCGTTGAAGAACGCTGCGTTATGTGCGGTCAGTGCGTACAGAAGTGTAAGTCCTATGTTTCCCTGATCGATCACGGCAAGGAAGCGTATGCCGCAAAACGGGCGGAACGTCTGCTCCCGGAAACGGTGCAGGAGCCCCTCTTTGCGGCCCACAACGTCAGCCATTTGGCGGAACTTATTGCCGCCCTTAATGACCCCAACAAGTTTACGGTTGTACAGTCCGCTCCGGCGGTCCGGGTCGGCATTGCGGAAGACTTCGGGCTGCCCCTTGGTTCCCTGGCCTCCGGCAAGATGGCTGCGGCGCTTCGCAAAATCGGTTTTGACCGGGTCTACGATACCAACTTTTCCGCCGACCTGACCATCATGGAAGAAGGCACGGAACTGGTGGAGCGGGTTACCAAGGGCGGCATACTGCCCATGTTTACCTCCTGCTGTCCCGCGTGGGTTAAGTACATGGAGACCAACCATCCCCAGTTTACCAAGCACCTTTCCACCTGCAAAAGTCCCCAGCAGATGGCCGGCCCGGTCTTCAAGACCTACGGCGCCAAGATTGACAAGGTAAAGGCCGATAAGATATATAACGTGTCGGTCATGCCCTGTACCTGTAAGACCTATGAGGCCGCTCGACCGGAGATGAACGCCTCAGGCCACCAGGATATCGATGTGGTCATCACCACCCGGGAACTGGGCTACCTGATTAAGTACAAGGGGATAGACCTGGCGGCCCTGCCCGACGAGCAATTTGACATGCCCCTTGGGGAGTACACCGGCGCGGGAGCCATCTTCGGCGTTACCGGCGGTGTTATGGAAGCGGCTCTGCGGACCGGCTATACCCTCATCACCGGCAAGGAACTGGGGAACAAGGACCTGGATTTCACGGCTGTGCGCGGTTCCGATGGGTTCCGTACGGCGGCCATTAAGATCGGCGATCTCACCCTCAAGGTGGGGATTGTGACGAACTTAAAGAACATTGAGCCGATTATCGAACAGCTCAAGGCGGGAACCCTGGACTGCCACTTCGTGGAAGTCATGACCTGCCCCGAAGGCTGCATCACCGGCGGCGGCCAGCCGAAGCTGCTCTCCGACGTTGACCGGCAGGACGCCAACGATAAGCGGCGCGAGGCGATTTATCAGCATGATAAGGACCTGCCCCTGCGGAAGTCCCATGAAAGCGCCGCAATAAAGAAGATCTACGCCGAGTATTTGGAGAAGCCCTGCGGACACAAGTCCCACGAGCTTCTGCACACCCATTACAAGCATGATTAAAGAATCCCGTCCCCTGACCGGCAGCGCCCTGATTCTGGGCGGCGGCCGGGGGACACGGATTGGCTATGACAAAAAGAAGCTGGAACTGGGGGGCGTAAGCGTGCTTAACCGCTTGGCTTCCCAGTTACAGACCGTGTTTGCCGAGGTGCTGATTTCATCCAACGAGCCGGTGATGCTCCCCGGTATCCCCGTCCTGCCCGACCGGGTGGGAGAGGGTCCCATGGCGGGTATCTACCAGGGCCTTTTACACTGCACAAGCGAATATCTCTACGTGGTGGCCTGCGATATGCCCTTTGTCAATGTTGCGTACATCGCCTATATGCGGGAGCTTATCGCGAAGGAAGGTATGGATGTCTGCATTGCCCGGCATGGTGACGGCGGGCTGGAACTGTTCAATTCATTTTACAAAAAAAGCTGCACGGCGCTTATGGGGGAGGCCTTGGCCAAGGG
Source organism: Spirochaetia bacterium (assembly GCA_025997715.1). Taxonomy (GTDB): domain Bacteria; phylum Spirochaetota; class Spirochaetia; order Treponematales; family Breznakiellaceae; genus Termitinema. The sequence continues at coordinate 6,241 of BNUY01000070.1, read as the reverse complement.
GGAGTACAAGATACGCCTTGTCTTTGACCGGCTGAAGGTGTATGAGATCGATGATGGGGCATTGCAAAAGTTTGATGACGGGAAGATGTTCTTCAATATTAACTATAAAGAAGATTTGGAAGCGGCGGAACAGAAGAATATGCCCAGGAGCTAAACTTGATCCGTAACGGTGACAGGCTCTGGGATTAGTTTTGTTTTATTCTATCCCTTCTTCCCGCCTTTTCCGGCTGACAGGCCTCCCCGCAGAAAAAAGCCGGAACGGGCGTTGTTCCCGTTCCGGCTCTGGTATCACACGGTGCCAGGCACACCTTTGCGCTCACCGCCGAAGGTATGGGGGCCGGTTTGATCCAGGCTAATCCCCGTTATTTCCAGTCCCAGTTATAACTGATTTCAAATTCCACCGCAATCCCATTGCCGCCACTTACCCTCACTTTGGCGGTGTACCATTTAGCATAATTTACAGCCGTAGAATCGCGACAAATAGCATACACCGTAAAGCTGCCGGTACCGCCTGCCGGGATACTGCCTTTTTGGATTGACACGTATCTATCGGCGTAGAGAGTTGGTGACATTAAGCTCAAATAATCATCTACTACGGTGATAGTTAAGGTGCCGGTTGGCTGGTTGCCCGTATTGGTGATGGTGACGGTTTCGCTCTTTACTTTGGTTACCGCGATCTTTCCCCAGTCAAGACGCCCGGTCTGGCTTAGGTTGATGCCATACGTGGGCGAGCCTTGGTTTACCTTAAAGCTGACCTGAAAGCTCGCCGTAATCCCATAGCGGTCGCTTACCGTTACCGTGGCGGTATAGGTGTTTACCGGAAGGCCGGTTTTGGGAACCACCGTAAAGCTGCCGGTACCGCCTGCCGCGATACTGCTTATTCCCGTTGTTGAGAGGGTAAAAAGACCGCCGGCAGACGATGAACAGGAGACCGTTAAGGGATAGGTCGCCTGATTGCCCGTATTGTAGACGGTGACGGTTCTTGCGGTTTGCGCCCCATAACCCACTGTTGCCGTCGGGAAGGTATAGGTCCCGATCTCGCTTAGGCTGATGCCCCGCGTGGGCTCGGGGTTTACCGTAAAGCTGACCTGAAAGCTCGCCCTAATCCCATAGCCGCCGCTTACCGTTACCGTGGCGGTATAGGTGTTTACCCGAAGGCCGCGGCCGGGAACCACCGTAAAGCTGCCGGTACCGCCTGCCGCGATACTGCTTATTCCAGTTGACGCCAGGTCAAAGCAATTATAGTTAGCCCCGGTAAGGGAGACCGTTAAGGCGCCGGTTGCCCGATTGCCCGTATTGGTGACGGTGACGGTTCTTGCGGGTGGCAGGCGATCCGCCGGGAAGGTATAGGTCCCGGTCTCGCTTAGGCTGATGCCAAACGTGGACGAGCCTTGGTTTACCGTAAAGCTGACCGTAAAACTCGCCGTAATCCCATAGAAGCCGTTTACCGTTACCGTAGCGGTATGGGTTCCTACCGCAAGGGCGGTTTTGGGAACCACCGTAAAGCTGCCGGTACCGCCTACCTCGAGACTGCTTATAACTATAAACTCCTGATGTGTTGAAAGCTCTTCGTTTAAAGAGGTTGGTGAGAGGGTAAAAGAAGTACTGCCAGCCCCGGTAAGGGAGGCCGTAAAGTCGCCGGATGGCTTATTGCCCGTATTGGTGATGGTTACGATTCTTGCGGTCTGCTCCCCATAACCCACTGCTGCCGCCGGGAAGGTATAAAACCCGGTCTCGCTTAGCCCGATGCTATACGTGGGCGTAACTACGGGGTTTACCGTAAAGCTGACCGTAAAACTCGCCGTAATCCCATTGTCGCCGCTTACCGTTACCGTGGCGGTATAGGGAGAGGTTCTTACCGCAAGGGCGGTTTTTGGAGACACCCAAAAGCGAAAGCTACCGCCTACCGCGATACTGCGTATTCCGCTGGTTGAGAGGGTAAAAGAAGTGCTGTCAGCCCCGGTAAGGGAGGCCGTTAAGGCGCCGGTCGCCTGAATGCCCGTATTGTTGACGGTGACGATTTTTCTGGTCTCCCAATAACCCACTGTTGCCGCCGGGAAGGTATAGGTCTCGGTCTCGCTTAGGCTGATGCCATAATCCGGGTCCGGGACGACGGGCTGGGCGGGGCTTGCCGTTGCGGTCTTTCCGGCGCTTTCGTTGCCGACGGTATCCACCGTCTTTACGGTAAAGGTGTACTGCGTGTCATTGGTCAGGCCGGTAACCGTGTAGGTTTGGGTTCCCTTGGGAACAACCCATTCGACGCCTCTGTCCTGCTGCGTGATTTTCACGCTTCCGAAGTCGCTGTTTGCGGGGTCAGTCCAGGTAAGGACTACCTGGGTGTTTCCGGCGGCGGCATTTAAGCTCCTTACCTCCGCCGGGGCGGTACTGTCGGTCGCTGGGGCGACAGGGGCGGCAGGGGTGGTGATGTCAGAGGCAATGTCGCAGCCTGCAAGGGCCAGCGCCGCAATAAGGGTGATAAGAAACCTTAGATTAGGCCCAAAACCGGTGGCCTTTAGTCCGCTTGAGGAGTACAGCTTTTTGCAGGATAGACTTTGCATAGTAATTCCTCCGTTATTTAGATATTTTCGGCATAAAGTCAGACCTTCATGACTCCTTTGATTATCCCCTATTTTCACTGATATATCAAGGAAAAATACATAAAACGGCAACAGAAACAGGCAGCGCTTGAGAGGGAAGAGTGGCAGCGGCTGGAAGAGGAACGGCGGCGGGAAGAACGGGACGCGCTGCTCGATTTTACAGTATGGGGCGCTGACAGGCCCCCCCCCGCAGAAAAAAGCCGGAACGGGCGCTGTTCCCGTCCCGGCTCTGGTATCACACGGTGCCAGGCGCCTTTGATCCAGGCTACCCCCCGTTATTTTTTAAAAATAGTCCCAGTTATATCTGATTTCAAATTCCGCCGTAATCCCATTGTCGCCACTTACCCTCACTTTGGAGATGTACCATTTAAACCAGTCTGTACTAGGATAGGGATCACGGGCATACACCGTAAAACTGGCGGTACCGCCTACCCGGATACTGGGTATATACATTAACTGCACGGTTGTAGATTGATAGGTGCTGGTTACGAAGACCAAATCATCATTTGTGGTGGCAGTTAAGCGGCCGGTTGGCTGATTGCCCGTATTGGTGATGACTACGGTTACGTAGGGCTGCTCATTGTTATATTTAGAGATCTTTCCCCAGTCAAGACGCCCGGTCTCGCTTAGGTTGATGCCATAATACGTGGACGAGTCTTGGTTTACCGTAAAGCTGACCGAAAAACTCGCCGTAATCCCATTGCCGCCGCTTACCGTTACCGTGGCGGTATAAGGAGAGGTTTTTGCCACAAGGGGGGTGTTGGGAACCACCGTAAATTCGGCACTCCCGCCTTTCGCGATACTGCTTATTCCGGTTCGCGAGGAGGTAAAAGAAGTGCTGTTAGCCCCGGTAAGGGAGACCGTTAAGGCGCCGGTTGCCTGATTGCCCGTATTGGTGACGGTGACGGTTCTCGTTTCTACCGTTCTGAAGGTATAGGTCCCGGTCTCGCTTAGTCTGATGCCATATGTGGGCGCGGGGTTTACCGTAAAGCTGACCGGAAAACTCGCCGTAATCCCATTGCCGCCGCTTACCGTTACCGTGGCGGTATGGGTTTTTGCCGCAAGGGCGGTTTTGGGAAGCACCTTAAAGCTGCCGGTACCGCCTGCCACGATATTGCTTATGTTGGTTGTTGAGAGGGTAAAAGAAGTGCTGTCAGCCCCGGTAAGGGAGACCGTTAAGGCGCCGGTTCCCTGATTGCCCGTATTGTAGACGAATACGGTTCTTGTGGTCTGCCCCCCATAACCTACTGTTGCCCCCGGGAAGGTATAGGTCCCGGTCTCGCTTAGCTCGAACGTGGGCGCGTGGTTTACCGTAAAGCCGACCGTAAAGCTCGCCCTAATCCCATTGCTGCCGCTTATCGTTAACGTGGCGGTATAGGTTCCTACCGAAATGTGGTTCGCGGGAAATATGTTAAGGCTGCCGGTACCGCCTACCGCGATATTTCTTATCGCACCATTTGTGGAGTAGTAGAAAGCTTCTCTGTTAGGCCCGCCAAGGGAGAACGTTAAGTCGCCGGCCTCCTGATTGCCCGTATTGGTGATGGTTACGATTCTTGCGGCCTGCGCCCCATAACCCTCTGTTACCGCCGGGAAGGCATAAAAGGTCTCGCTTAGCCCGATGCTATACGTGGGCGAGCTTGAGTTTACCGTAAAGCTGACCGTAAAACTCACCGTAATCCCATTGCCGCCGCTTACCGTTACCGTGGCGGTATAGGGAGAGGTTCTTACCGCAAGGGCGGTGTTGGGAACCACCGTAAAGGTGCCGGCGCCGCCTGCCGCGATACTGCTTATGTTGGTTCTTGAGAGGGTAAAAGAAGTGCTGTCAGCCCCGGTAAGGGAGGCCGTTAAGGCGCCGGTTGCCTGATTGCCCGTATTGGTGACGGTGACGGTTCTTGCGGTCTGCGCCCCATAACCCACTGTTGCCGCCGGGAAGATATAGTTCCCGGTCTCGCTTAGGCTGATGGGCTGGGCGGTGCTTGCCGTTGCGGTAATTCCGGCGCTTTCGTTGCCGACGGTATCCACCGTCTTTACGGTAAAGGTGTACTGCGTGTTATCGGTCAGGCCGGTAATCGGGATGGTTTGGGTTCCCTTTGGAACAAGCCATTGGACGGAACTGTCCGGCTGCGTGATTTTCACGCTTCTGAAGTCGCTGTCTGCGGGGTCAGTCCAGGTAAGGACTACCTGGGCGTTTCCGGCGGCGGCATTTAAGTTCCCTACCTCCGCCGGGGCGGTACTGTCGGTCGCTGGGGCGGCAGGGGTGGTGATGTCAGAGGCAATGTCGCAGTCTGCAAGGGCCAGCGCCGCAATAAGGGTGATAAGAAACCTTAGATTAGGCCCAAAACCGGTGGCCTTTAGTCCGCTTGAGGAGCACAGCTTTTTGCCGGATAGACTTTGCATAGTAATCCCTCCGTTATTTAGATATTGTTTCCTTTGATTATCGCCTATTTTCACTGATATATCAAGGAAAAATTTGCCCGCAGTTTGGGGGCGGGGACCGGATCGAAATAGCGATAGAGATAACCAGGGACAGCAAGGTTCCCGCCCTTTTGATGGCGAATCCGGGGCTTGCCAAGTCAACGGTGGTGTACAACTGGGCCCGGCGCAATGGTTACCATATAGAAACATTGATCGGTTCCCGGTTTTCCCAGGAGGAGATCCTGGGCTTCCAGGTCCGGGCGGAGGACCGCGAAACCGGGGAGCATTATCTGGAACTGCTGGCCCCCCACTGGTACCGGAACATCCTGGACCAGGAAAATAATTTTCATGTGCCTTCGGTGCTGTTTCTGGATGAGTTGAGCCCCGTGCGTTGTTGCGTGTCCAGATTACTCATTTCCCCTGAACATCTCTACCAGGGAACCGTTGTTTACGATATTATTAAAAACCATGGCGCTGATACCCAACATGACTGTTTCCTCGGGCTCAAAGTGACTTATTTTGATTTGAAGTTTGTTGTACACAATAGTCCGCAGATTTTCCTTTACCACAGCGTTGACGATTTCCAGGAGCCGTTGTGGAGCTTTTGATAATATATCTCCTATATAGATAACCTCAGGATTATATGCATTAACCAGATTGACCACCCCAAAGCCCAGGGCCGCGGCAATCCGATCAAAGGCTCGTAACGCTAGGGGGTCCCCTTGATTAACGGCGGCCAGGATGGCGTCGGCGCTCATGCCCTCCGGAGAAAGAGAACTGAGGACCCCTTTTTTGGAGAGAGCCATAGCCTCGTTTTCTAGGGCAAAGGTGCTGGCGTAGAGTTCCAGGCAGCCCCGGTGTCCGCACTCACAGAGGGGCCCTGAATAATTGATGCTCATATGCCCTACTTCGCCTGCTATTCCCAGGCTTCCCTGGAGGATGTTCCCGTTCTCAATGATGCCTGCCCCGATGCCGGGGCCGGCACAGAGGAACAGAATAGATGAATGTTGAGAGGCGCTGTCCTTATACCACCATTCTGCAAAGGCAGCACAGTTAGCGTCATGTTCCAGAAAGACCGGATACTCTTGTTGCCAGTGCAATTGGGCGGCAAAATCAATATTTTCCCAGCCGGGAACATGGGACATCAGCACAAAAGTACCGCTGTCTCTAATGTAAGGTCCCGGTACGGCAAAACCAACGCCGATTAATTTGCCTATCCTTTCCCTTTT
>BNUY01000069.1 GCA_025997715.1 Spirochaetia bacterium | reverse complement strand
TTTTGCAGTTCATTCCATACCGCTTCCCCTACTTTTTCCGGGCTTTGGGATGCGTCTATGGTTACCGTCCGTACCCCTTCACCGGCGTAACGGGGCAGCAATTCCCGGTAGCGTTGGCGGACCGAAACCTGGAAGTCCCGGTACTCGTAGATTTCCTTTTCCGCACGGGTTTCCAGCCGTTTTGCCGCGATATCCGGGTCCAGGTCAAAGAAAATGAGCAGTTCCGGGCCGGGGAAGTCCCGGTTTAACAAGAGGGGTAAATCTTCACCGAATGCGGCTTGCCCGCACGTGATCCCCTGGTATACCAGGGAGGACAGGACGTACCGGTCACAGACGACCAAATCCCCCCGCCCGCAATGTTCGACGATGCCTCCGCTTCCGTAAAGGTGTTCCTGGCGGTCTGCGGAAAAAAGCCGGGCCAGGGTTTCCGCACCCAGGGACAATTTTCCCCCAAGGGCTTCCCGGATGAGCTTACCCACCGGGCCCTCCGTGGGCTCGGCGGTGCAGTACAGAAAAGACCCGGCGCGGCGGCGCAGCAGGTCCATTTGGGTGGAAGTACCGCTGCCGTCTCCCCCCTCAAACACGACGAAATTTGGAATAATCATCATTACACGATATGGTATACCATAGGGTATTTAGTGACAATTAACCGATACTGATAATGAGGTACTATATTGAATGCACCAGATGGGTGAAGCCCAGGCCGGTACTTCCGCTGATCCGGTTTACCGTTTAGTTCGTTTTGTCATACAACTTCTCGTGTTTCTCCTCCTGGTGGTGGTAAGTACCCTTTTGCTCAGGCCTTTGCAGCAATCCTTGAAGGCCGGGATGACGCAGTTCCGGGACGGGTTGCTGGCCCGGGCGGAACTTTTCCTGGACCGGGAAATCGAGTATGCCTCCATGGGGCCATCCCTGTTCGGCTCCCTGGACATACGGGGTATCCGGATATACACGGCCGGGGAGACCGAAGCATCCGGCGTGGAACCGGAGATAACCATAGAGCGCTTCCGTCTTGCCTATTCCTTCGGGGATCTGATACGGGGACGGCTTCCGGAATCGATCCGTTCCGTGCGGATAGACCGGCCGGTGGTTCATCTGGAATGGGAGGGGGATATCGAAAACCCTTCAGCCCCGGACAGCGCCGATCCCCGGAGCGAGGGTATGCGGAATATTGCCGCCCTGATCCCGGAGGATATACTGTTCCGGGTGCGGGGGGGGGAATTCCGGCTCCGCAGGGCGGAAAATACTATCCGGGTGGAGGGGCTTAATTTCGAAACCCGTGCGGAAGCCGGGCGCTTCCTGTTCTCCGGCAAATGGTCCGCCCAGGCTGAACTGGCGGGGCTTTTTGACCAACCCTTCGCCGCCGCCATGTCCGGCCGGATTAACGGAACATTGTCCCGGGACCTGAATAACGGCAGTGTGCAGCTCCGTCTTCCCGCGTTTTCCGGGGATTCCTTTGTGTTACGGCCCCTGACGGTGAACCTGACCCTGACGGAGCGGGAACTGGAACTGCGGAAGATCAACGATCGCCTGCCGGTGGATCTTTCCCTGAACTACGAATTTGATACCCGGCGTTTAAGCGCCTCCTTCCGGGCCGAAGACTTCACCCCCCGTGACTTGCTTACCTTCACCGGTCCCTGGCGGAACTATAACTCCTACCTGGGCATACGGAGTTCCGGTTTTGCCTCCCTGGAACATTCCCCCGGAGAGGGCGTATCCTACGCGATCGATCTATCCGGTTCCCTGCCCGCAAGCACGGCGGCGGGCGCCATTTCCTATGCCGTGGCCGGTAAGGGGAATGAACGCTATTTCGGGTTTACCCGCTGCAATTTCCTGCTTCCCCAGGGTGCGCTAGCCTACTCAGGCGGTATGGGGCTGAAGCCCTTTGCGCCAAACGGGACCCTGCAAATAAAGGATTTTACGCTCACCGGAGACGGGGGAATCTCAGGGGACATCACCCTCAGTACCACCGGGCGTACCATAAACCTTTTCGGGGAAACCCTTACCATGGGGGGAGGCCAAGGGCCTCTCGTGACGCTTTCCGCCCTGGATGGAGACCTGACCCGGGAGGATACGGGCCTTTCTTTTAACCTCTCCGCGCTCCGGTTCCGGAATATCGAGTCCTATGAGAATGTACAGCTTGGTACCCTGTCCCTCTCGGGGTCCTTCGACACCGACCCCCGGCAGCTTCAGGCCAGCCTTGCCCTGGAATCGGTTTCCGTAGCGGATCTACTAAATAGCATCCGGCCCCTTACCGCCTTTGCCCCCTGGGCGGAAGCGGACCTGATTACCAAAGATATCGCTATCACCACCGAGGTATTTGTTACCACCGACTTCAACCATATCCTCTACAATGCACCCCGGCTGGTGGCGGCCTACTCGGGGAAACGGGATTTCTTAACCCTGGTATCCGTAGCAGGAACGGACCGGCGCTTTGAGCTCAGCGAAGGGCGGGTTGTCTGGACTGAGGGGAGCGCGGAAGCCGCGGGATACGCCGACTTTTCAAACCCCGATGATATCACCTTCGCCTTCCGCACCTCGTATAAGGATACACTCTATTCTCTGGAGGGAGAATATCTGGACCGGCGTTCCCTGAGCATTCGCGGCTCCTACGGATTGCAGGTATATGTCACCGCCAACGATTCCGGTTACGGAGGATACTCCGGGTATATCGAAGCCGTATCTCTTCCAATCTCCTGGAATGATCAGGCGGCCCGGATAAATCTTCTCGTATCATTGCGGTACGACGATCCTGAGTACTGGTCCCTTACGGTGGACCATTTTGATGTCCAGGACCTGGTTACCCCGGTTTCGCCGATTACCGCCCTGAGTATTTCCGGGGAAGTGAATCAGAGCGGCCTGTTGTTCCGGCGTATAGTTTTTGATGACGGCCGGGGCCCCCTGTCAGGCAGGGCCGCCGCTTCCTGGGGGCGGGGCTTTGCCAATCCCACGGGAAACCTGGTGATACGGAACCAGGGGGGGGCGGAAATTGCCCGGATAGACGGGGCCTATCGCGAAAAAGCGGTGGATATCGCGTTCTCCGGTACCGGCCTCAATCTGGGGCGGTTCCTGCAGAATTCCTATAATGCGGTGCTATCGGGGAACGGGGAACTGCATTGGGAATCCCGGGACTCCTATTCCGCAACCCTTACCCTGGATGAACTGAGCGCCAGGATAGAGGACAATGCTATTACCCTTGCGGGTTCTGCGGAACTCAACCAGGATGTGATTTCCCTCCATAATATCCGGGGACGGTATAACACCCTTGAGGGGGAGGTGAACCTGCTCCGCATAAACCGGCAGTTGTCCACCGCTCAGGCGGAGGCCCAAATCCGGGGGGGCTTCATGGGCCGGAACCTGGACATGTCCTTCAGTACGGATCTGAATTTTGTTCCGGTCGGTTCCTGGTTTAGCCTGCCCCAAGCTATGGATACCTTTAACGGCTCCCTCCTGGTGCAGAATATCCGTTTGGATGCCATCCGGTCCCGGGAGCCCTTTGATTTTACCTTTTCCCGTGACCGTTCCCGGATATCCCTTTCCGGCGGTCCCGGGGATATGCTCCGGCTGCAGGTTTCCGATGAAGACGCTTCCGGGGGCAGGGCCTTTTACGCCGCCTTTTCAAACCCCGCCCCGTTTCGGGGTTCCGTGGTGGGCGCCATCACCGACGGAACCATTGAAGCCCGGACCTCAAATATGTACCTGGACCTGTCCTCTCTCTGGCGTTTTATCCCCGTGAAGGAAAAGATCAATGTACCCGGCGGTTTCGTCGATCTGTCCCTGGAAATTCGGGGCAGCCTGGGGGACCCGGAGTTTTTCGGCAGCGCCCGGGTAAACAGCCTGCGTATCCAGGTACCCCAATTTGTCCGGGAGGATATCCAGCCGGTTCCGATAACCCTGAGCCTTGAGGGAAACGAAATGCGCTTTGGCCCCGTTTCCGCCCGGGTTGGGTCCGGCGCCGGCACGATTGCCGGCTGGTTCCGGTTTGACCGGTGGGTACCCACTATTTTTAACCTGGATATCCAGGTACCGGATGCCACTCCTATCCCCTTTGGGGTGGATATTGGGGGTATCCAGGCGTCGGGTGACGCGTCGGGCCAACTGATGTTGGCCATGGGAGACCAGGTTCTCAAGGTTTCCGGGAATTTACTGGGTAATAACGCGGAAATAACCCTGGGTACCCGGAACACCCAGACCCCGGCCGCAATAAGCCAAAACATTACAACAGTGACGGATCTCACCATCAAAACGGGGCCGAAGGTCGAATTTATCTATCCCACCAGAGATTTCCCCCTGATACGGGGCAGTCCCGAAGCGGGGACCGGCATCAGCATTACCAGCGATAGCCTTTCGGGGCATTTTACCGTAGAGGGGGATGTTGCCATCCGGAGGGGGGAAATCTTCTATTTCCAGCGGAGTTTTTATATACGGGAAGGCGTTTTATCTTTTAATGAAAGCGATACCCATTTTGAACCCCTGATTACCGCCCGGGCGGAAACCCGGGACCGCACCGGTGAAGGGCCGGTAACGATTTCCATGATCGTGGACAGTTCCCCCCTCCAATCCTTTTCGGCCCGGCTTGAATCCAATCCCCCCCTTTCCCAGTTTGAGATTCTTTCGCTCTTAGGGCAAAACTTTGCCGGAACCCTTTCGGCGGAGGACCCCAATGGGGCAATTCGGAGCATAGTGTTGGCAAGCGGGGATGTCCTGTCCCAATTTATACTCTACCGTCGTGCGGAACGGACGATCCGGGATATCCTCCGCCTGGATATGTTCTCCTTCCGTACCCAGATTCTGCAAAACGCCTTTGTCCAAGCCACGGGGCTTCAGTCCACGGCCGCGGGGTCTCAGTCAACGGACTCGGAGCGTCAGGCCCCGGTTGACAGAACGGGCGGCTTCGGTAACTATTTAGATAATACGACTGTTTTCTTTGGTAAGTACTTTGGGCCTAATGTTTTTGGCCAGGCTATGTTATCATTTCGGTATGATGAAAACAGAATTACCTTTGGCGATATATCCCGGGGGGGCGTAACCCTGGGGGCGGGAATATCCCTGGAACCGGAAATTGAGGTCGAATTTCGCGGCCCCCTGTTTGATATCCAGGTTAATTTTGCCCCAAGCCACCTGGAAAATATGTTTGTCAACGATCTTTCTTTTACCTTTTCGCGGAAATGGTCGTTTAGGAATTTTAGAGATTTATGGAAGAAGGAGCGTTGATGCGCGTTGGTGTTGCATGTTTAATGATTTGTCTGCTGGGCGGGTTGAGCGCCTTTGCGCAGGATGCAGACGAAAACGGCCTTGCCTCTGAATGGTATCAGGGGAAACCCATCAAGGATATCGTATTCGAGGGGCTAAAGCATATCAAAGCTTCGGAACTGGAGGGGGTAACGGAGCCTTTTATCGGCGCGGCCTTTAATGATGATGTTTTCTGGGAAGTCCACGGACGGCTCTATGCCCTGGAGTATTTTGACTCGATTACCCCCAGCGCGGTTCCCGCAGACGCCGCCGGGAGCGCCGTGATCATCCGTTTCAGGGTGACCGAGCGGCCCACCATATCCCGTATTATCTTTGCGGGTAATGATAAGGTGCCCCGGGGACAGCTCCTGGATGTGGTTACCCTCAAGGTAAATGATGTGGCTACCCAGGCTAAACTGAAGATAGACGAAACGGCGCTGATCAATAAATACCTGGAAAAGGGCTTCCCCGATGTGCGGGTCAGCTCCGAAGTACGGCCCGGTAAAAGCGATACCGTCCAGGTTACCTTCCACATTATTGAAGGCGAAAAACTAACCATTGATGAAATACTGTTTGAGGGAAACAGCATCTTTTCGACCCGGACCCTCCGGGGGCAGCTTTCCTTAAAACCCAAGGGCCTCATCGCCGTCTTCAATGACGGGGCCTTCCAGGAAGCGAAGCTTACCGCGGACAGGGCCGCCCTTACCCAGTATTACCGGGACCGGGGATATATTGACGCCGAGGTGACCGATGTGTCCCGGGCCACCACCCGGGATAAAAAGGGCAACAACAACCTGACCATCACCTTCAGGATAAGTGAAGGGAGAATCTATACCTTCGGGGGCATTACCTTTGAGGGGAATGAGATTTTTACCACCGAACAATTATCCGCCCAGGTATATTCAAAAAACGGGGATACCGTCAATGCCCGGCGGGTGGAGGAGGACCTCCAGCGGATCATGGGTCTGTACGCCGAAAACGGGTATATTTTTAATTCCATCATTCCCCGGGAAAACCGGGATACGGCCTCCGGGGTTCTGTCCTTCACTATTTCCATTGTAGAGCGGGGGCGGGCCCATATTGAACATATTATTGTCCGGGGAAATGAGAAAACCAAGGATCATGTGCTGCTGCGGGAAATTCCCCTGGAACCGGGGGATGTGTTTTCCCGGACCAAGCTGATGGACGGGCAGCGTAACCTTATGAACCTCCAGTACTTCTCCAGTGTTATCCCCGATATGACCCCCGGAAGCACCGACAGCCTGATGGACCTGGTATTTACCGTGGAAGAACAGCCCACCACGGATGTACAACTGGGGGTAACCTTTTCAGGCTCCTCGGATCCCGATGCGTTCCCCGTTTCGATTTTAGCCAAATGGAACGATCGTAACTTCCTGGGCTACGGCAATATGATTGGGGCAGAAATAACCGCCTCGCCGGACACCCAGAGCGCGTCCCTGGAATATACCCAGCGCTGGCTCTTCGGGCTGCCCCTGTCCGGGGGCTTTGATTTTACCTTCCGTCACACGGTGCGCAAGGCGGCCATGGATAACCAGGCGCCCTTCTTTAACGGGGACGAGACCAGGGCCTTCCCCGATGGGTTTGATTCCTATGAAGAGTACGTTAGCGCCAGCAAATACCCGCCGACATGGGCTCTGATGGATTATAACCAGTTGGGGTTCTCCCTGGGATTCTCTACGGGTTACCGGTGGAACACCGCCGCCGGGAACCTGGGCGTGGGCGGCGGTATCCGTACCGGGCTGGTAGATAATATTTATGACGCCGACATTTACCGGCCCTTTGATCCGATCCTGCGGGAGGACAATAACAAATGGATATGGACCAATTCGTACTGGACCAGCGTATCCCTGGATCAACGGGATTTGTATTATGATCCCTCAAAGGGCTACTACGGGATCCAGCGTTTCGGATTTTATGGGGTGTTTCCCTTTGAGCGGGAGCATTACATAAAGTCCGATACCAAGCTTGAGTATTTCCTTACCCTTTTTAACCTGCGCATAACGGATAATTATAGTTTCAAGGGGATCTTCGGCATCCATTCCGGCTTATCCTTCATCCTGCCCCAGCCCGGCTATGCGGAGCCGGCGATCGAAGATGCGAATAAACTGGTTATTGACGGCATGTTTAACGCCCGGGGATGGACCGGTGAACGGCTCAACCGGGGTCTGGCGCTCTGGGAGAACTGGGCGGAGGTCCGTTTCCCCGTTGTGCCGGGTATCCTGGCCCTGGATTTCTTCTTTGACGCCGCGGAGATTGCCGACACGCCGGAAAACGTGTTCCGCAGGGATGTAGATGGAAGCTTCATAGACCGGATGAAGTTCAGCCTTGGCGGGGGAATCCGGTTCGCTATTCCCCAATTCCCCTTCCGGTTCATCTTAGCCAAGCGCGCCCGGGTTATAAATGGACAGTGGGAATGGCAGGATGGGAATCTGGGGCCCCTTGATTTTGTAATATCCTTTGCCCTGGCAACCTATTAGGATAAGGTTTTGATGATGAAAAAACGCGGAATTATCACATTCATTTTTGCGGCGATCATGATTTCGCCCTGGCTTAGTCCCCTGGCTGCCCAGCAGTTGACCCGTTTTGCGGTGGTGGATCTTTCCCGGGTCTACACCCAGTTTTTCCGGGAGTCCCGGGCGGTTCGGGAATGGGAGGAGCGGAGCGCCCGGGTGCAAAGCGAGGTGGACCGGATGACCGCGGAAATTCAGACCCTGCAAAGTTCCCTTGCCGATGCGGGAGCCCGGGGGGACGAAGAGCGGGCGCTGCGGATTCAGAATGACATATACAAGAAACAGGAGTTCCTCCGGAACTATTATCAGGTTAAGAAGGCCGAACTGGAGGATCAGATGAAAAAGCTTTCCCAATCCGGGAGCTTTTTGGACCAGGTTCAGACTGAAATCCGCTTCATCGCCGAAAGCGAAGGCTACAGCATGGTCTTAAACCAGCGGGCGAACACGGGAATACTCTGGTTTAGCCCAACCGTGGACATTACCGAAAAACTAATTACCAATTTACGGACAAAAACCGGAAGATAAGTATGGAAACAAGCCCTATGCTGGACCAGTACCGGCGGATAAAACGGGATCACCAGGGAGATGTTCTTTTTTTTCGCCTGGGTGATTTCTATGAAATGTTTTCAGATGATGCTGTGGAAGTATCCGCCCTGTTAAACCTCACCCTGACCAGCCGCAACGGGCTTCCCATGTGCGGGATTCCCTACCATGCGGCCCGGTCCTACATTGCCCGCCTCTTAAAACTGGGTAAAAAAATAGCCATCTGCGAGCAACTTTCCGAAGTCAACAAGGGCAAGGGGGTAATTGAGCGTAAGGTGGTGGAGGTTATCACCCCGGGGACCACCGTGGACGAGGACTTTCTGGACAAGGGCAGTTCCAACTATCTGGGAGCTCTTTCGGGAACCGCCACGGTGGTTTCCTTTGCCTACATCGATTTAAGTACCGGGGAATTCTACGCCACCTCCTTCCCCCAGGCTGCGGCGGCGGAAAAACTCCGGGGGGAACTGGAGCGGCTTCAAATCCGGGAACTGGTGGCCCAGGAATCCCTCCTCCTGGAGCTTGGGGAAATTGCCGCCGCGGTGCTGGACCGCTCAACCCTGGTGGTAAACCGCTGGGCGGACTGGCTCTTTGACCTGGGCCGCAGCAGGGAACGGCTGGAGCGGCAGTTCGGTACCGCAAGCCTCCGGGGTTTCGGCCTGGAGGACAATTCCCCGGAGATACTCTCCGCCGGGGCTGTTCTGGATTACCTGGACAACACCGCCCGGAGCCTTATCCCCCATGTCCGATCCCTCAGCCTTTACGGGGACACGGAATACGTGGGCATCGACGAAAGCTCCCAGCGGAACCTGGAACTGGTCCGTAACCTTCGGGACGGCGAATCCCGTTTTTCCCTCCTGGAAGTGATGGACGAAACCAAAACCGCCATGGGCCGCCGGCTCTTGAAACGGCGTATCCTCCACCCTTTGACGGACATTGGGCGTATCAACACGCGGCTTGATATGGTGGAAGCTTTCTACCGCGACCAGAGCCGGCTCACCGCGGCCCGGGAACTCTTAGGGAAAACCCCGGACCTGGAACGGCTCTGTTCTCGGCTTGCCATGGACCGGGCCCACGGCAAGGACATGCTTTCGGTCAAAAATTCCCTAAACTCCTTTGAGACTATCCACCGGCTCAGCGGGGAACTGGGCGTGGGACTTGCAGGGTCCCCGGTCTTTGAAACCGAAGCGGCTAAGTCTCTGAGCGATATTGCCCCGCTTATGGAACTCCGGGACCTCCTGGAACGGGGGCTTTGCGAGGACCCTTCGATCCTGCTCACGGAAGGGAACCTTATCCGGGACGGATATAACGAGGAACTGGACGAACTCCACAAGCTCCGGGATAACGGCCGCTCCCTCCTGGAAACATACCTGGAGGAGGAGCGCGAGACCACGGGAATTAGCAGCCTGAAAATCCGGTACAACCGGCTGATCGGGTACTTTTTTGAGGTCACCAAGATCCACCTTCCCAAGGTACCCAAGCGCTTTATCCGCCGCCAGGGCACCGTTCAGGGGGAGCGTTTTACCACGGACCGGCTTGCGGCCCTGGAGTCGGACATCAACGGCGCATCGGACCGGGTGGTGGAACTGGAAAAAAAACTTTTCCTGGAAATCCGCGACAAGGCCAAGGCGCTGATCCCGGAACTATCCGCCGCCGCCGCCCGTATCGCCGAACTGGACACCGCCCAATCCCTGGCGCGGGCCGCCACGGTCCGGGGCTGGATACGCCCGGTGGTGGATGCCGAAAACCGCCTGGAGATCCTCGAAGGCCGCCACCCGGTGGTGGAAGCCCATTTGCCCGGGGGCGAGTTTATCCCCAATGACGTGGTTTTAGAGGGGGACGGGGTAGTCTTTGCCCTTATCACCGGCCCCAACATGGCGGGCAAATCTACCTACCTCCGCCAGGCCGCGCTTATCACCATCATGGCCCAGGCGGGCAGCTTTGTCCCCGCAAAGGACGCGAAGGTGGGGGTTACCGACCGGATCTACTGCCGGGTGGGAGCCTCGGACAACCTGGCCCGGGGAGAAAGCACCTTCCTGGTGGAGATGAACGAAACCGCCAACATCCTCAACACCGCCACAGAGCGGAGCCTCGTCATCATGGACGAGGTAGGCCGGGGAACGGGCACCAACGACGGCCTTTCCATCGCCTGGGCGGTGAGCGAGGAACTGCTCGACCGCATCAAATGCCGGACCCTCTTTGCTACCCATTACCACGAACTCTCCATGCTGACCCATCCCGGCCTGGCAAACCGTTCAATGGAGGTCCTGGACCGGGGCGGGGAAATAGTTTTTCTGCGAAAACTTAAAGAAGGCCCTTCGGCGGAATCCTACGGCCTCCATGTAGCCCGTTTAGCGGGCTTACGCGAAGAGGTTCTGCGGCGGGCTGCGGAGATTATGGATCGGCTAAAGGAGGGGGAGAAGATCCTCCACAAAACGCTGCCCGGATTGCCGCCCTCTGCGCTGCCGACGGAGGAGCCTATAGGTAAAGACGCTCAGGACGGCCGCCTCCGCCATATCGCCGGCGATATAGCCGCCCTGGACTTAAACCGCATGACCCCCCTGGAAGCCCTGAACTGCATCCATACCTGGAAAGCCCTCTTCGACGGTAAGGAGACCCCTAAAAGTTCCGCTAAACCGCACCGGGATAGTCCGGGGCCGACCTTGTTTGACGAATAAGCGGTAAAAACCCGTACTACATTAAAGACTGTTCTAGTACTTGGCTTATATACTCTGAACGGTTTTTTGCCACCATATCAAGTTTTGCAAGCAATCCCTCTTTAATAAAAATATTTATTCTCTTTGCCTTCGTGCTTACCGGCAATTTGTTAATGGGCACCGTAATAAAATCATTGTCTTTTTTCCATTCATCCCAATCTTCCCAGGTATTTTCAATTTGGTCCATAGTTCGCGGTTCCGGGATGGCACAATTTTTCCGTTCCAAAAACTTAACATGAGCAGCAAGCCCCTCATGCGCCATCCTATATGCTTCTTCGTAGGTGTCCCCAGCCGTCACCAGTCCGGGAAAATCGGGAAATACAACACTGTATCCATCCTTCCCATTTTTGCCGTTCACATATTCAAAAAAAGCGATATATACCTGCATAACAAACTCCTAAAATTAAGAGGATTAAATATACACAAATATTTGTGGGGTGGCAAGGGTACGCATAAAACTACTAGCTATTCTAAATTTGAGCTAATATTAAGAATTTACCACAGACCACACAGACCACTCGGACAAAAGAACGAGATTTCAAAGCAAAAGTCCGTGTAGTCCGTGTGGTCTGTGGTTAAAAACTCTCTTCTTCGCGGTAAATTTAGAATTGCTGTAAAACTACCGGCGAAAAGAAATTGCGTACCGGGCGGAGGCTTCCAGTATACTTTACCCATCCCCCATCGACAAGTATTTTCGCCAGATTAGCCGCCTTGGGCATGGAATAGTAGGTATAGTCCAACTCCACCGTGTTAAAACGCTCCGCATACAGGGGAAGATTGTCCTTTTTTGTGGATCATAGGGCAGTCGCAGAGCAGGCAGGGTATTGGTTGGAGGCCTTGTCTTTAGCACAGCTTTCCGTTTATCGGTGGTTTATTGCCAGTAACAACCCAAACACCGCCTTGGGGTTTGTGGATGTGGCGCTGAACTTCATGGCGGACGCTTCATATTTCACCTGTTGGGGCGGGATAAAATCCGAGCCGACCGCCTGGGCAACCCGGTCAGGAAAATTGCCCCGTGAACGGGCAAATCGGCTCCGTATGGCGTTCAAGTCCAATTCCTGTTTGGCGTAGAGTACCACCAGATAATCGGCGCCCTTGATAGTGTCCATCTTAACCCAGGTGTATTCCCCAGGAAAGGCGACGAAGTTTTCCGTATAATCCAGTACCGGTGAGATAGTACTCCCTTCTGCCGGGAAGATTTGTGTAGTGTTGGTAGTGGCCTCATCAGCGGCAAAGGCATACACGTAGGCGGGCTTCGTATTTCCCAGCAGGTAGCGGAATTCGGTTCCCGATTGATACGAGGAAACAGTCCGATAGTAGCCATCCTGGAAGCGCACGGGCATACCCTGATTGTTGTTGTAGAGTTCAATTTGTACTGTCCCGGCGTATTCCACCTTCTGACCACGTGCCAGACTCTCGATGATCTCATAGGCGTGATAGGCAAAACGTCCAAAGACATCGTAGGGAATCCAGATATAACCGGAATTTCCCCAATCTTCACCCCAACTATTCTGCACTTCAAAGGCCCCGCCATATTGCGTGTCATCATAGCCCACTACACACATAGCATGACCGCCGTAATCCAGAGTGGAATTCTCGTAAGGCCGCCACGCCTCTTTAGCCCTGAAAAATGACTCGGGACAGTTCATACCGATAATAACCGGTTTACGTTCCGCAAGACTTTTCTTGACCATTTTGACCCGTTCAGCCGATCCTTCATCGCTTCCCCTGGAAGATCGATACAAGGTTGTGTACCCGGCAATTGGATACCGTTGACTGCCGGAATACATTGCAAGGCTTAGATTCAGGAAATCCAGGGATTGTTCCCGTGATAAGCGCTTCACCGCCCCCTGATCCCGCATAAAGTCCAGGGCTTGGGAAATGGTCATCCCCTTACTACCGGTAGGGTCACCGGAGGCACTCTTGTAGATAAATACGGGGGAGAAGACTTCTTCGGTGGTGCGGCGGCGGTTGGTACGGCCCAATTCCAGGGATTCAAGCATGGTTCTGGCAGCATAGGCGCTTGACCATGCAACGCAGGTTTGGTATGCAGTCTGGTCCCCGGGGAAAGGGGCGTAGGCTTTCAGGGAAACCGACTTGGGGATTACGGTATACGCACGGGAGAGTTGTACCGCCTTTTGGGGCAGGCTATCGTAGTGGGCCGAATCAAGGATAGCCCCGGTGGGGAAGGTCTGGGGAAAAAGGAATCCCAAGGGCAATGCCAGCAGGAGGGCCAGGAAAACCGGTCTTTTCATAGAAAGATAGTTTACATTCTTGCAAGGGACTTGTCAAAGGGTTCGCTTATCCGGTACTATAGCGCAATTACGCTTTTGGAGGGTATTATGCACCGCTTTATTCAGAGGCGGGCGGTTTTAGCCGTCTTATTTTTTCTTGCCGCTTTTTTGGCACACGCCCAGAACAAGTATGCGCTGGTCATCGGCAATGGGGCGTACCGGCATAACCAGGCTAAACAATCCGGTCAATGACGCTACCGATATCAAGGCGGCCCTGGAAGGTTTGGGCTTTACCGTAGACATGGTAAGCAACGGAAACCGTGTGCAGATGGAAGGAGCCGTGTCCCGGTTAAAGAGCCGGCTTAGTGTGTCTAAAAATGCCTATGGTTTTTTCTTTTACGCCGGCCATGGGGTGCAGTATCAGGGAATGAACTATTTGATCCCCGTAGATGCGAATATCCCCAGTGAGTCCTACCTTCCGGATCGGGCGGTGAATGTGCAGGTGGTACTGGATGAATTGAATACTGCCGGTAATGAACTCAATATGATTGTGCTGGATGCCTGCCGCGATAATCCCTTTGGCTGGAGCCGGGGCGGAACGAGGGGTCTGGGGACGGTCAGCCACCAGCCCCCGAGCAGTATCATTGTCTACGCGACGTCAGCGGGGTCTACCTCTGCCGATGGACAAGGGCGAAACGGCTTTTTTACTACGCATTTGCTCAAAAATTTAAAAACTTCCGGCCTGGAAGTAAGCGAGATTTTCCGGCGTACCGGTTCCGATGTCAGGCAGGCAAGCAATAACACCCAGATACCCGCCATATATTCCCAGTATTTTGAAACCGCCTATCTGGGAAAGGGGGCGGCTCCCGTGCAGCCATCCGCGACTAGATCAACTCCGACAATACCGGACGGGTTTGTGAAGATAAACGGCGGTACATTCCTCATGGGCAGCCCTTCGTCCGAGGCCGAGCGAGGGAATCGTGAAGTGCAGCATAAGGTAACGGTGAGCGGCTTTTATATGGGGAAATATGAGGTAACCCAGCGGGAATACGAAGCGGTAATGGGGACCAACCCCAGCTATTTCAAGGGGCCGAATCTTCCGGTGGAGACGGTAAGCTGGTTTGATGCGGTGGAATATTGCAACAAGCGGAGTCAGCGGGAAGGTTTAACAGCGGCATACACGATAAGCGGAAGCGGGAACAACCGGACGGTAAGCTGGAACAGGAACGCGTCGGGCTACCGGCTACCTACGGAGGCGGAATGGGAATATGCGTGCCGTGCGGGAACGGCAACGCCTTTCAGTACCGGCAATAACATCACCACCAGCCAGGCGAATTACGATGGGAATTCTCCGTATAACAGTAACGCTAAGGGCACATATAGAGAAAAGACAACGGCGGCAGGTAGTTTTACGCCTAATTCCTGGGGCTTATATGATATGCACGGAAATGTGTGGGAGTGGTGCTGGGACTGGTACGATGATTATAGCAACGGAGCGCAGACTGAGCCCACGGGCGCCGCTTCGGGGTCTTACCGCGTTCTTCGCGGCGGTGGCTGGCTCTACTCCGCCCATTTCCTGCGGTCGGCCTATCGGCTCAGCGCTACGCCCTCGTACCGTACCAACCTCTACGGTTTCCGGGTTGTCCGTCCCTGAGTTCTGCCAAGAAGGAAACAGGAACCCGCACGGCAGCGCGGAGGCGGCAGACCATTGGTCTGGCCGGTACAAAGGGAGCTGTAGGCGACTGTACCGGCAAAGCCGTAGTGCGCCGTGCGGGGAAGGGGGGAGCGGTTAGCCGAGGATAGTAGCCCCTTTTAATGACGGAAAGTTCGTTTATGGGAGTTAAGCGAAACTTTTTGCATCTAGCTATTGACGACCTAGAAATAGAGATGTAATATGAAAAAAGCAACAAAAAACCTGAATGGGTTTGTTGTGCCACTATCCGTGGCGGTTTAAGGAGGGTATAAAATGTTGAGAAAAATGAAAATATTGGTTGGTTTTTCTTTTTTTGCTGTATTGAGCATAATGCTTGTATCATGTTCTTACAATTCTCTTACTAATACAACATGGCAAGATACAGATGGCATTCGAACAATTACTTTTAATGAAAGTACTTTCAGATGGATAAGAAAAGATACCGATAGAGATCGTATGGGAACTTACACAATCTCTAAAGATGCCATAGTTCTTTCCTTTGATTTGGGATATAAGTATACCGGATCACTTATAAGTGGAACTCTTTCTTTTACAGTAAATACTGGGTTTCTAGATGAAGCGCATGTTGAGTTCCATCGTATCAAGTAATGGCTTGTTTTTACATATAAACAAATGAATAATCAAATTGCAATAAATATACCACTTACCCAAGGACAAAGTCCACGGTTTTTATATCATTTTGTTAATTCTATTGA
>BNUY01000068.1 GCA_025997715.1 Spirochaetia bacterium | reverse complement strand
GGGATAGGGGTAGTACTTGTACCGGCATACGCAGTAACTTGTACATCGGCGTTGTAGGATGAGCCTGCTTGGGCGTAAGAATCTTCCCAGTATACATTGTAGCTTGTTCCCGATACCGCCGTAAACGAATACCACTGCTCCCCACCCGCCGTGATACTGCCGGTCGTATATGTATCGGCGGTGAGCGTGATGGCCGTTGCCCTTGCGTCAGTACCCTCGGTGCCCTCATCATAGGCAGCCACATAGCCGTCAAAAGTTTCCCTGATCCACGCCGCAGTTACGCTGCCGCTAATCGCCCGCATCTGAACCGCAAGCTGCATCGCGTCCGCCACTTCAAGTTTCTGTTGGGGGCTCAGTGTGTTGTAGGCGGTCAGATTGAGACCCAGCGCGGATGCGTTGTTTTCCAGTGCCGTCTTCATTGCTTCGCCACTACCACCGGCCGCATCGGTAACCGCCGCTATTGCCGCCGCTTCACCGCCGCCTCCGCCGCCACCGCCGCCACCGCCGGTCACGGGTGTGAGGGAAGCTGGAGCCGATTCCGTTGAGTTATTAGTGAACGTAATCGTTCCGGTCATACCGGTCATGTCCCCGCCGCTTATAGTTACAGTAAACGTGGTTCCACTAGCGGCGTTTGACGGTTGAAGCTCTATAAACCCGCCGCTTGATGCTGACACCGAACCGGTACTCGTTTTAGCCGTTCCGCCGGAGGGGGTATATACCAACGTGTAGCTGGTGTCATCGGTAATGGTCAACTTATACGTATTACCGCTGTCATCGGTGCTCGTATACGTTACAACCTTGGGGTCGGGTTCGCCGCTGGGGGCGCACCCCGCCAGAACCAATCCAAATGCCAGCACTGCCGCCAGCATTCCCGCCATGAGCATAGCTTTTGTGCCAAAAGCTCCGCTCCCTTTTCTGTTTTTCTTCATATGAATACTCCTTTGCGGTTTTAACGTCCCGCCGACAAAAATTTGTTTAATTCCGCTTCTTTATTTTGTACCGGGAATTGCGGCGTTCGCCAATTTCCAAAGACTGCTTTGCCAGACTAAACTAAGCGGCAAGCTCACCATGCCGTCTCCAAAGAATTCAGGTTCCACCCTCAGAAGCAAACGGCTCCTCGCCGGTTTACCGTTCTTTTTTATACGGGAAAAATCAAAGCCCAGGTCTATAGGCATACTAACAAAGGTTTTGCCCATTATACTTCCCCCGGGTAAGTATTTGGCTATATCGGCGCCGATAATATCGTCGAGTCCCAAATCAGAAACAGGGATGTGTATTTCAGCGCCAAGACCGGCATAAAGCCATTCAACTTTTGGAATATTGAAATGGACATTAAACGGTATGGTTAAAAATAAACCGGCCTGTACATGCACAACTTCCATGGCTTTGCTGATTGCGGCTTCCGTTGCGGCATCTTCGGTAGTCGCGCCCGTTACCGATATCCCCGTACGGCCGCCTTTCGTCACGACATTGACTTCAGGGCTGACTCCTAAGCCCGTGCCTACGGACATCCAATGGAATACGTAATACTCATAACTTAATCCCAGATTAAGTATCCGTGCGGTGGTAAAAAACTTCGGCAAGTCTATCGTTGCGTTAATAGAAAAATCGGTGGGTGAGTTTTGGTTAACGTTAAAATCCAATGAACTGGCTACATCGCTAAAAGCGGCCACCGGATCGGTGTTCATCATTGTACCCAAAAAACCCCAATTAAGCCCTAAAAGCATATCCCCCGCGCTATGCTTGTGCGTTGCGTCTCCTTCCTGCGCAAACACCCCTCCCGCAACCATCATTGCAAGAACCAACACCGAAACCCACTTCCTTTTCATTTGAATACTCCTTCGCGGTTTTAAGGTCCCGCCTACAGATTTGTGTAAGGAAGCGCTGATTTATGCAACCGGCATAAGTCGGCGCGCCCTAGTGTGCTGTCTAAGACAGATGACATAACAAGAATTTTTAACCGCGAAGTCGAATAAGTCGAATAAGGAAGGAAAAAGATGCTGATTTGTGATAGATTCTTACTTTTTCGACTTCTTCGACTTTGCGGTTTATATTCTTTTAAGACTCCTTCGCGGTTTTAACGTCCCGCCGACACATTTGTGTAACCCCCGCCGGTTTACTTCTTTTTCAAACGGCGGGGCGGGGTGCGCTTACTTTGCCGGCTTCTGCTTGTAGATAATTTTGTTCACGCTGATGTCACCATCCTTTTTCCCGTTGCCTGTCAGGAAAAGCACCCCCTTCTTATCCCGTGTAATGGTGAAAGACAACTTTGCGCGCGGTTTCATTCCGGGCATATCTTTATCTTCCGGGTGTCCGTTCCGGTATCCCGCTGTTTCGGCGGTGATGGTACTGCCGTCAATGGTGTATGGGCCGTCGTAGGTCATGGTCTTCCCAAAGTTAAATATTAGAAGGTCTTGGGTAATAGTGACTTTGCTGCCTAACAAATCATCGATAAAGATGAAACCCATCGCCGCCTTCTTCTGCTGGGCAAATGGACCGCTTGATAAGGCGGTTAAATCCGCACCCGCCGGTGCCCCCACCGATGCACAGCCCGTCATCCCCAGGATCATTGCCCCTACGGCAATAATCGCCAAAATGTGTAATGCCTTTTTCATTACTACTCCTTTCCCCGATTAGGCGCAGGGATCGCCTTTTGTAGATTTGCCCTCCTGGTCTTCCTGTTTCCGATTGATTTTTCGCCGCAGCCGAAGTATCGTCACAAGCTGAACAACAGCGGCTGCTATGGCAAGAACAAACAGAGCAACAGCAATAAGCAGGTTAAGCATGAGGCGATTTTAGGAAAAAAGAGCTTGTGGGTATGTCACCTTTTTCATGACAAACGGGAAATTTCTTGTCACATTTTTGCGACAAAAGGGAAAAACTTACCCGATTCCAAGGTTTTTGCCGGTATGAACCAGGGTCAAGAGGTCGAAACGCCCGGAGGCGCCGGTTTTAGCATAGATCCGTCTAAGGTAGACGCCTACGGAGTTTATAGAGACGCCCATTTTATCAGCGATGGCTTTATCACTATTCCCTAAGAGAAGCAGTTCCAGCGCCTGTTTTTCCCGGGGGGAAAGCTTATGCTTGACGGCGAAGGCATCAATAAACCCTTCCTGCGGCGTCAGATCGCAGACCGGAGGTCTGAACGGTCTGCGCGTATAGCGTATGAATACGCTTTTTTCAATATGTTTCTAATCACGCTTCTATTTCATTATTATATATAGAAATAGAAGCGTGATACAAATATCATTGCTACCCTTAAAGTTCCTTCTATATGTGTTTTTTGGGTTTCCTTGACCCATTTTTTAACCCATATTTGCCCTTTATACTATTTATATCACGATTATAAATCATTATTATATATAGAAATATAAGCGTGATATAAATAGTAAAACTATTGTTTTTCATATGTCAGGGCACTATATTCTTCAATAGAGATTGAATAATCAATCTACTACTTTTGAAGGAGGTAATAACTATGAAGTTATTAACCATTAACGAGGTTAAAGAAATGCTGGGTGGGGCTTCTACCCAGTGGATTAACCGCCAAATTTTGGATGGAAGATTGGATGCCATCCATATCGCCAATAAACCGCAGTTCTACCCCAACCAGATTGAAGCGTTTATCAACGATAACGCCCAGAACTATCGGGAAGTTTTATTAAAGCGGAAAGGAGGTGAAGTCCAGGCGTAGAAGAAAACAGGGGGGTCGTATGACCCCCCTTATTAAACCTTAAAGGTGGAAATTATGGAAACCACAGATTTACTAAACAGCATTGATTTATTGCTTGACAAAAGATTAAATCAGTTTGAAAAGAAACTGGAAACCGCAAAAACCAAACAGGAAGAACGGGAATTCTATTTAATCAAACAAAAACGGGAGAAAACAGGGTTTATTTATTGCGTCAAATACATTGACCCCCAAACAAAAAAAATACTACCCACAAAGTTTTCAACAGGGACAAATGACAAAGTAAAGGCGTTTGATTTTGCCCGTCTTAATAAAACCGCTTTTATTGAGGCATATTTTCAAAAGAACAATGCGGAATTGTCAATCCTTGAAAATTACTATACGGAAGGGTCAAAGATGTTAGCGGACGAAGTAAGGGAAACCAAAAGGTCGCTAACTGATAAGACACGCAAAATCTACCATTCTTTTATCAAAAATCGTATAGTTCCTTTTCTTAAAGACAGGGGCATAAGATACTTGACGCAGATAGACACCCCCACAATGAAAGCGTTAAAGGTCTATCTTAATTCTACGGGAATGAAACCGCAGAGCATAAACAACCAGATACAAGGTCTTAAAATGTGTTTCCGTCAGTTAATAGGTCTTAAAATAATGACCGATGCTTCAATCATTGAAAATCTATCTGTTAATGGCGGTTCTATTGAAAAACAGGAAGTGGGGGTCTATCCAATACCCGAACTTAAAGGGGTGTTTGACAAACAATGGAATAATCAATCCTACCGATTGTTAGATATGATTATTTACTTCATTGATTTACGGAACAATGAAATAGCACGGATACAACTAAACGATTTTGAAAAGGTCAATGGGGTTATGTTTTTAAATGTAAGGGGAACAAAAACAGAAAACGCCCCCCGCCTTGCCCCTGTTTCAAACTACCTTTACAAAGAGGTATTGAACTATGTTAAAGGAAACAGCATACCAAAAGACACCCCAATTTTTCCTAAAACCTATAATGATTTTTTTAGGAAAGCATATAAGGAAATGGGGAGGGTTTTAGGATATACTGAACCGCAATTGACCGAAAAGAACATAACCTTTTATAGCGGTCGGCATACCTATAAAAGTATATTAGCGTTAGGATATGACAAAGTATCCCTACCCGTTAATTTCCAAGAGTTATTTATGGGGCATACCTTAAAGGGCAATAACCAAACCAGCAGTATAGAAAAGAACTATAAACACCTTAACAGAAAATCGGTCGGCGATGTGATTTATTCCCAGATGGGAAGGATTGCCATAGACATATTAGAACATTACTATTTATAGGGTATTGCCCTTCCCCCTTATGTTTATTGTATTGACAAGAATTGGTATTCAATGATATAATAAATATAAGGGGGATTTATGAAAACATTAGCAGAATATGACAAAGAATATAATGAAAAGGGTAGACCCAATAAAAAAACTATATCTTTGAAAATAACTGAAAAACCAGTTTATTATTTATTTACTACCAAAAAAGATAGCGATATAGCGGTCAGTAAAAACCCTTCTATAACTACAAAATTATTTCCATTAGAAATCAATAATAAAAAGATAAATAAACGGCAAAAATACTATGAATGGGATAAAGACATTGAAACCGCCATAGAAAACGGAGAACTTGACGAAGATAAAAGCCAAAGTATTATTTTATTTAAATCCATTTTATATGATGATACTGGAATGGATAATTTTGCGGAATTGACCGACGGACACCATAAGGCACAAACCCACCTTTTTATTAAAATCTATGATAAGACACAAATTTATAGCGTTCTATATTATCTTAATAATAATAGACGATTATACACAGAAATAAAGTGGGGTAATAAAAGAACATTCCAATTTGACCGGGAAGATTTTATTGTTTTTTTCAGTTTAGATAAAAATGGCGACCTACAAAAAAATCCTTCTATGCTTCCTGTTATTGATTACAAATACAGATACAAATACAAAGGATTATTTAAAATGATTGTCATTCAAGGAAAATATAGGACAATGCGGGAATTATTGGAATTGGAAGGGGATACCGAAAAAATTGACCGATTAGATAATCATAAGGAAGCAAGTAGGGCATATAGAAAAGAACAAGCGAAAGAAGAGGATACGGAAAGGGCAAAAGGTATTAAACCCGTATTGATACGCAGAAAACGCAGGATTTACAATAGCCCCGGAAATAAACCCTAAAATGCTGAAAAATCATTGAAAACAACAGAAAACTATAAAAAACTGGAAACGCAACAAGAAAAGTGCCGATTTCAAAATATGTATTTAAAGAACTGAATACATATATAGTATCAGGGGAAAGCGGACTGATTGACGAAAACGGCGAATAGGGGTATAATATAATTACTATTTTATTTAAAGGATAAAGAGATTAAAATCAATAAAGCATTTAAAGAATTACTACCCCCTTTAAGCCGTGAAGAATTTATCAGTTTAGAAAATGATTGTATAAATAACGGCATAAGGGAACCTATTATTTTATGGAATGACTATATTATTGACGGGCATAATAGATATGCTATTTCACAAAAAAACAAACTTTCTTTTAAAACAAAAAATATGACCTTTAAAAATAAAAATGATGTTATTAACTGGATTATATTAAATCAACTTTCAAGGCGAAACTTGACTAATGAAGCAAAAGCGTATTTTATCGGTATGCTCTACAAAAATACGAAACAAAAGAAAGAACTAAACTTAAAAAGTAATCTTACTGATTGCCAAAATTTAGCAATCAATACTTCAAAAAAAATAGGAAAAGAATATAATATAAGTTCGGCGTCAGTTAGAAATAATGAAACCTTTACTAATGTTATAGATAAAATAGGAATGATAAACCCACAATTAAAAAATGATATATTAGCGGGAAATACCAATATAAATAAAACTGATATAATAAAAATAGGGGCATTAAATGATAGAGAATTAAAAGCAATACTACACAAAATAGAAAAGGGGTATAATGTATCTTTACTATTAAAAGGTGTTGAAAGAAAAAACCTAAAACAGAAAATAATACTTGAAGCAAGAAAAAAAGAAACTACCGATAATTCTTTAATAGATATATTCATCACAAAAAAGAAGTATAGAATTATTTATATTGACGCTCCTTTTGAGTATGCTATTGACAGCCCTTTAATAAAATCATCAAAAGACCATTACCCCACTTTAAAGATTGAAGAAATAAAAAATCTACCAGTATCAAATATAGCAGAAAAAAATAGTGTTTTATTTTTCTGGTCTCCCTCTCCACTTATTGAAAAATCATTAGACATTATTAGACATTGGAATTTTGAATATAAATCTATGTTTGTATGGGATAAAGTAAAACATAATATGGGGCATTACAATTCTGTTAGACACGAAATTTTAATAATAGCAACAAAAGGAAAATGCTTACCCGATACCAATAAACTTTATGGTAGTGTTGTTTCCATAGAACGCTCTAACCATAGCGAAAAACCAAAAGAATTCAGGGAACTAATAGAAAAAATGTATGTAGCGGGAAATAAAATAGAGTTATTCAGTAGAACCCCTGTTGAAAATTGGGATAGGTGGGGATATGAAGCATAAATATATTTTTTCTTCCGTATTAGTATATTTATTTCTTATATGTTTTACTTATAGCGGTTTATTCCCTTACTTTGTAATGTTCTAAAAGCCGTTTTTCATTTTCTGTTTCTTCTTTAGTTTTATTCTTACATTGTTTAGTGAATTCTGGAAGGGGTGTTGTATTTAGTTTTATTTCCGTTCTCTCTCTGTTTCAAGCAGTATTACTATTTGTATTTGTTGGAATAATAACCAATGTTGTATTAGTCGGTTTATCGGTCGGTCGGTATTTATTTCCTATATTAAAACCAGCCCTCCCCCCTCTCCCCCCTATTTTGAATAGTAAATTTTACCGACCGACCGACCGATTAAAATATAGATAATACAACATTGGTTATTATGGAAATTTTTCTTTACAAAACTTGTAAAGTTAAATATGATTAGGAAATCTAATAAGATTTTTTATTATTATATGCCGAAAGGGAATTACCCCTTTCGGCACTCCTTAATAAAACTATCTTTTTGGCAATTCTAATTAGGAGTAAAAATATATGGATAAAAAATCAACTACGGAAGAACTATGCCCTACCTATCAGTTAAATCTTGAGGATTTAATTGACCCACGCATACGGGAACAAAAAATCTATAATGATTGTCTAAACATTCTTTTAGAAGAAAACCTAAACCCCGAAAATAACAACATTAATTTTAGAATAATGGACTTATGTATTTCACTGGATAAGGAACTTGAAAAGGCAACATTACTATTCAGGGAAGAAAACGGAACCCCTTATATTAACGATAAAAACAAAGAAGTAAAAAGGAAACCTATAGAATACAAGCGGTTAAATGTATCATTAAGTGATAGTAATAAATTGGTTAGTATTTATATTGGTAAATATAATGATAAACAAATACAAGATAGAAAAATAGAACTTCAATCATTTTCAAAAAATCCTAACATTGATTTATTCAATACTTATATGAATGAACTAAAAGAATTATACGCAATGAATGATAAAGAAATTATGTATATTACGCATTGGCTAACGAATGTAAAAAGACAGATACTAAATATGTCAATAGAACTTCCACAAATACTTTGCTTTACCAGCACGGAACAATTTATAGGTAAAAGTATATTGGCTTCAACAATAGCGGAAGTAATAAACAAACGATTAATAACAACAGATTTAATAAAATTATCCGCCAGGTTTCAACCATTAACACTAACTACGGAAGCGGTTTTATGGATAGACGAATTGAAACGGATTGATAAAAACATAAGCGATAATATAAAACAACTCATAACAACGGAAACAATAGATTTTGAATACAAGGGGAAGAATGGTTTTAAGCAATATAAAAAACTTGCTTCAATAATTATGTCAATAAATTATGACCCTTCAAAAATCTTTTTTGAGGATGAAACACAAAGAAGAATAGCAATAATCCATAGTAATAAATACACCCAAAAGAAAACAAGGGAAGAATTAAAAACATTACTAATGAATATATGGGATAATTCACCAATAGAATATAGTATTAACCCCGATACCATAGCGGAATTGACCTTCCAAGAAAAAAAGGAAAATAGCATATTAGAAAACTTTGCTACTGAATATATATTTAAATTATTAACAGAAAACGAATACTTACCAGTTAGTAGAATTATGAATGGTCTTTTTTTGTATAATGGGGGACGGCAAAAATTAATAACCTTTTTACGAAACAAAGAGTATTTTATGGAAAGTTATAAGGCAAATAAAATGCTTGTATTTAAAGCGACCGATACCTTTAAAGAACTATTGAAAGAGTTAATACAAGATACTAATGAAACAAATAATTATCTTTATGAGGTAGGATAATATGAAAGAAACACCTTGTATATTTAATGATGATGATAGAGTTATTCAACAGGATATAGTAGAAATGAGGGGGTTTGCTTTACCCTTTCATAAATGGAATAATAGAAGTTCATTCTTTGCTATTAATCCGGTTAATCATATAGGGGATAATAGGAAAAATGAAAATATAGCAGTAATGAAAAACTTTTTATTTGAAAGTGATACTTTAACATTAGAAGAACAAAAGGCATTATTGAAAGATAGATTAGATATAATTTCTATGGCAACATATAGCGGCAATAAATCTATACATCTTATTATTCAAGTTATGGATTACCCAAAAACAATAGAAGAATACCATTATCTATGGAAGTTGTTAAAGGATACCTATTTTCCTTATGCCGATAATCAATGTAAAGATTGTTTAAGACTTTCAAGGACACCTAATGCCATTAGAAATGATACCAATAAAAAACAAGTATTGATATGGAATACTTTACAACCTTTAAACATTATATGGAAACCATTGTATAACAAAATACAAGAAATGAAAAACATTGCTTTGACATATAGAAAAACTACACCGATTGTTAGAAATGATAGTTTATCTTATGAAGCGGAATGTATTTTAAATGGCGACTATCCAAAAGGGGAAAGGGACGCAATAATAAATAAAGGAATTCCTTACTTGTTTTTTAATGGTTTTTCATTAGAAGAAATACTATTAAATAATCAAAATACAAGGAATAATCCGAAAACTATAAAAAACTATTATGATAAATTGGTTTGTTATTATGCGAAAATCTAAAAATAAAACAAGTTCAACGAACTTACATAAAAAGGGGTCGTTCAGGGAGAAAACGAACCCCGAAAAACTACTTAAACAAAATACAAACCATTACCGGAAAAGCGAAACCGATAAGAAGTCCAATACAAGTAAGAACTTCAAAGATAATAACGGCTACCGGTTCTATACGATATAATTTCATATTTATTGACCTACAGAACCATAATCAAACGCATCGCCTCCAATAACCATATCCCCAATTGTTATACTTTCTAAATACTGCCCGGAAAATGCCCTATCTTCAATAATTTTAACACTGGTAGGAATTACTATATTAGATAATTCGTTTTCAGAAAATGCGTATTTTCCAATAGTAATAACACTATTAGGAATAACTACACTGGTTAAATGTTCTTCTCTAAATGCACCACCGCCAATAGCAACAACAGGAAGACCATTTATTTTTTCGGGGATTACAACATCCTTATTAGTCCCTCTGTATCCAACAATGGTTATAGATTGGTTTTTAATTTCTAACCAAAACTCACTTGAGTATCTATCAAATCCTATTACATCATCATCAAACGAACTTGTATAAAAACAATCAATGTTCTTGGGGATTATTACACTGGTTAATTGATTATCCCTAAATGCGTATCCTCCAATAAAAATAACACTATTAGGAATTATTACACTGGTTAATTGATTATCCCTAAATGCGTATCCTCCAATAAAAATAACACTATTAGGAATTATTACACTGGTTAATTGATTATTACCAAATGCGTATCCTCCAATAGTAATAACACTATTAGGAATTATTACACTGGTTAATTGATTA
Organism: Spirochaetia bacterium; assembly: GCA_025997715.1. GTDB lineage: Bacteria > Spirochaetota > Spirochaetia > Treponematales > Breznakiellaceae > Termitinema. The sequence continues at coordinate 4,941 of BNUY01000068.1, read as the reverse complement.
TACCTAAATGCACCACCTCCAATAGTAATAACACTATTAGGAATAACTACACTGGTTAAATGTTTTTCAATAAATGCCCCATATCCAATAGCAACAACAGGAAGACCATTTATTTTTTCAGGGATTACAACATCTTTATTAGTCCCTTTATATCCAGTAATGGTTATAGTTCCATTATTTATTTCCGTGTAAAAATCACTTTCGCTTTGACCGAAAACCGAAAAACACAAACCGATAAATAAAACAACTAAAACAAACTTTTTCATTATGAACCCCCAAAACATTCTCCAAAATTATCTACAGTTTAGATAATATTATTACACCATTTACATCTGAACCAAACAATAAACTGTTTTCTGATAAAAGAAAATAGGTTATTACTATATTATTTCCATTCCACACTATAACGATAGTATTATTTGTTTCTTCTACTATCCATTTTTTTTCAATAAAATGTGTACCTTGCCAAACTATTCCTCTATCATTAAAACTAATAACTTCAAATACTTCGCCCTGTCTGGCAATAAATCCCCATTTTCCATAGATAGTTTCATCATAAGCGAAAACCGAAAAACACAAACCGATAAACAAAACAACCAAAGCAAACTTTTTCATTATAAACCCCCAAAATAATATAAAGCAAATTCAACGAACTTACGAGAGAAATATGTCAATCATTCCCTTGTTATTTTTACATAATCGTCAAATGTAGTATTTGCTCCGCTTTCCTTAAAAATAGTATCATCAGGAATTTTTACACTTCTTATCCGATTACCATTAAACGCATTTCTTCCAATAAAAGAAACACTTTTTGGAATAATGACACCGGTTAAGTTATTGTCATAAAACGCCCAATCTTCGATAATTTCAACACTATTTCCAATGCTAACACTGGTTAATTCATTATTATTAAACGCACTATCTCCAATAGTAGAAACGCTATCTGGAATAATGACACTGGTTAATTTATTATTACGAAACGCATATTTTTCAATAATATAAACACTATTTCCAATACTAACACTGGTTAATTCATTATTATTAAACGCACCATTACGAATATAATAAACATTATCAGGGATTATCACACTGGTTAATTTATTTCCATAAAACGCTTCTGTTTCAATTATACGAACACTATTAGGAATTATTACACTGGTTAATTGTTTTTCATAAAACGCCTGATACCCAATACTAGCAACAGGAAGACCATTTATTTTTTCAGGGATTACAACATCTTTAATAGTCCCATTATATTTTTCAATGATTATCATCATTTTACCCCACCCTTCTCCAATCCACGTAGTAGGATCATTACCATCGTATTTTATTGTATTTTGTATTGTTATTTCAAAATCGCTTTCGCTTTGACCGAAAGCCGAAAAACACAAACCGATAAATAAAACAACCAAAACAAACTTTTTCATCACAAACCCCTTACAAAAAATCTTTCAAACATTCTTCTTTACGAAGTTTTTTTATTGCCTTTTCTTGAATTTGCCGCACTCTTTCACGGGTAAGACCAATTTTCATTCCGGTTTTTTCAAGTGTCATCGGAACAAAACCATTAAGCCCAAACCTCATATTTATCACAGTTCGGCTTCTTTCGTCAAGTTTCATTAAGCATTTTCAACACCCCTTAAAAAAATATAAGCAGAGCATAGACCCCGCAATTTTCCATAACTCAATCCGCTTCTTTCTTTTCTTCAATCGGTAAAGGTGAAGGAATAGGGGCATTGGACTTTTGAACCTTTAAAAGTTATTTAGCCGTCAATATAAGCGTATCCCGCCTATCCTCTGTCAATGCGTAAAAAACTTTACTTAAATCGTCAAGTTTATCGGTTTTTCCCTTCATTTTCTCCCTTTTTCCATAGACCGCTTTGAGGTCAGTATATAACCATATTGTAATAATGTCAAGGGTTATTACAAAATTCCTTAAAAAAACCGCTTTGTATTCTTGTTAAGGGGGTGTATTTATGGTAGTATAGGGTAAGGGGTAGGTTTCAAGGGCTATTATGGAAAAATCGGTCAATACCAGGATAAAGGCGATACGGCAAGCGTTGAAACTCAATCAACGGGATTTTGCTAAAGGTATCTATTGTAGTCAAAGTTTATATGCCGCTATTGAGTTAGAGGGGCGGAAACTAAATGACCGCCATATTGCTTTGATTGTCAATAAGTATAAGGCAAGCAGGGAATGGATTTTAACAGGGAAGGGGGAAATGTTTATGGAACCTTTACCCGATGTAAAATTTGATCTTTTAGCAGAGGTTTTTAATGAGTTAAACGAAACTTTCCAAGATTATCTACTATTACAAGCAAACGAATTACTAAAAATACAAAAAAAAGATAGCGGAAAGAAAATATAAAAAACCGCAGTTATTTTAAAAAAAAGCGTTTTTATTTGTCGGTGGGGCTACTGGATTTTTAAAATCCGTTTTACCTTATATGTTTAGAACTGGAAAACAACTAACTTCTATATGATTGTTTTTACTAACAATTTGCTAAAAAGGCGGACCGGTTGCTGATTTTGACACTTTTTGAGAAAATGTCAAAATCAGTTTGAAGGGAAAAAACCAAGTTTAATAATATGATTTTTTCATACCTTGCCAATAAATGACAAAGCGGTTATACTATGGCTACCAATATAAGACCATAAGTGGAAGGGGGCGGCAGGGGCAAGTAGAAAATAGATGGGGGCTATGACCTGTTTTTTGACCCAGATTTTAAGGGGTCATTTATTTCTTTGTAATATAAGGAATTACGAAACAGGGATTGAAAAAAGCGTATAGCGTATGGTATGTGCAATTTGGGCTAAAATTTTTCTAAATTATTGAAAAAATACACTATAAAACAGCAAAGTGTATACAAAAATAGACACTATATATGGTATAAATTGATAATTAAAGAACAAAGTTAGTGGTTGACTGTTTTTTGAATTTATATATAATAAATAAAGATATGGAGGTTATTATGGCATTGAAAGAAATAAACAGGATTGTTTCTGAGGTTAATGGACTCAATGAAAAAGAAAGGATAATCCTTTTTAAGAAAATAGAAAATTTATATACTATACCGGATAAAGACATCGAAGAAGATCCGCTCCAGGCTGTTTTTGGCATATGGAAAGATTATGACATTGATAAAGAAACATTACGGGCAAAGGCCTGGAGAAAAAATTGAACTATTTAATAGATTCATGTATACTAATTGATCATTTGCGTGGAATTAAAAATATTGATTTTCTTAAAAAGGATAGAAGAAATCATTTAAAAATATCAATAATAACAATGATGGAATTAATATTAGGTGCAAGAAATAAAAAAGAAATAGCAAATATGAAAAATGCTTTTGCAAAAATTGAAGTAGTACATATTGATGAAAAAATATCAGAATTGGCATATGATTTTATTTATCAATATAATAAAAGCCACAATTTATTTATAAACGATGCAATAATTGCAGCAACAGCAATTATAAACAATACGACATTAGTAACATTAAATATATCCGATTTCAAATTTATTCCCGGAATATCAATGTATAAATTATAAGAGCAAAGAATAATGGGGTACGCCCAAACTGCACATAACGTATGTTATGCGAAGTACTTTATTGCGTTAATAATTATAATTCAAGATTGACATCTTGTTTTTGTCAAGTATTGATTCTATTTGGGATTCACGTTTAGTAGCAACACCCTTTTCAATCAATTTTTGATAATCAGATGCAAAACTTCTATAGTTTTTATAAAAACTAGAGTCGATAACATCTTTACCAGTAGTGTTAACTAACAATTCAACCTGGTCAATAAGATTGTTCACAAAAAACTCCTTGTATGAATAAAAATATTAATTCCATTTTTGCTCACAAAATCGGCTACAAGCCTATGATAATTTCTTATTAACATTTTCACTGTATCATTGATAGGATACTCCATATTTACACTCCTTTAAGCATTATATACTAGTTTAAACAACTATGCAAGAGAATCCGTGGTGTCAGGGAAAAACTTACCTAATTCCAAGGTTTTTGCCGGTATGAACCAGGGTCAAGAGGTCGAAACGCCCGGAGGCGCCGGTTTTAGCATAGATCCGTCTAAGGTAGACGCCTACGGAGTTTATAGAGACACCCATTTTATCAGCGATGGCTTTATCACTATTCCCTAAGAGAAGCAGTTCCAGCGCCTGTTTTTCCCGGGGGGAAAGCTTATGCTTGACGGCGAAGGCATCAATAAACCCTTCCTGCGGCGTCCACACCTGCTCCGGCAATTCGCCTGAGTCAAAAGGCGTATCGGTATTGGGCTTTCCCGGAGGCGCTTCTTTCCGCAGCTTCTCAAGGGTTTCCTCCGCCTGACGGGTGGCAAGTACGTTGATATGCCAGTAAAAGAGAACGCAGTTCACCAGAAACAGGAATATGCCGACCACAAGTCCTATCCCATAGATATTCGTGCCAGACTTCTGAAACTCCTTTGCAACCTCCCAGAAGTAGACAAGAACGCAAACATTGATTAGCGGCGGCAGCGCCGCAAGGAGCCATGAGCGGAGCGTCAGGTTTACCGGGTATTTCCGGCTGAAGCGGGAATAGAGTACCCCCAGTCCGATAAACGCCAAGCCGCCGCCAACTCGAACCGCAAAGCTGGTTGCGGTGGAAGAAAGCACATTCTGCAAGTTGCCCCCGCCGCTGAACACAACGGCATGAAACAGGAGGAGGTAGTAATCAATATACACGGAGATAACATTGAAGTATATCACGGTTATCATCGACCGCCGCAGATTCCCGCAGAGCAATGCAAAAAGGACGTCCCCTGCAATGGCTAACGTTTATACACAAGTTCAGAAACGTATGGTATAATAAGGGAAATCCTTGGGAGGGAGAACAAATGGTCACGATAGATGGGAGCAACCGGTTTAAAGACAGGCGCTTGGGAAAAAGGGGGGC
>BNUY01000067.1 GCA_025997715.1 Spirochaetia bacterium | reverse complement strand
GGCGCCGGGGGCCTATTTTTGGCGGGCCTATGCGGTGAGCGCGGACGGGGCAACCGGAACAGCTAACGCTGCCCTCGGTAAATTGACGATAAGCTATGTGCCGGCGCCCCAGTTGGTGAGTCCCGTGGGGGGCTACGAATACCGCTACCTCAGCCGGCTGCCGGCGCTTACCTTTCAATGGACGGCTTCATCCGAAGTTTCTTCCTATATAATAGAGGTGGCGGATAATCCCGGCATTGCAAATCCCGTGCTGCAGACCCTGGTCCGGGGCAATTCCGGTGAGACCCTCTCTTTTGTCCATTCCGGCCTGGGAGCCGGCCGCTGGTACTGGCGGGTAATCCCCACCCCGGACAATGGCGCGGACCTAAGGTCCGATGAGGGGGGGCTTGTCCCCTCGGCCATCGCGTCTTTTACCATCACCCAAACTGGAACCCTGGCGGCTCCCACCCTACAGAATCCCCCGGCGGAGTCTTTCATCAACATTGCCCCGGCGCCGCTTACCGCTTCCCTGCGGGACATCTATTTCTCCTGGAAGAGCGAGCCCGAAGCCGGCTCCTATACCCTGCTGGTTTCCACCTCCCCCAGCTTGCAGGCGCCGGTGCTTACCCGACAGGTGACCACCAATTATTATCGATATGTCCCGACGGAACTCCGGGAAGGGCGCTATTATTGGGGGGTATACCAAACCGGCGGTGACGGAACCATGTCGGAGGTTTCGCCTTCCCGGTCCTTTACCGTTACTGCGGGGGAACTTGTCCTGCGCCCTACCTTCCCCCCGAATAATTACACCGTATCAGACACCCGGTTGCCGGAATTTACCTGGAAGACGAACCTTACCGAATCCCTGCGTTTTCAGGTTTCCGATACCCCGGACTTTTCCCGGCTGGTGATCGATGAGGCAGTTTCGGGGGGATCCTGGGCAGCAAACGCGGCCTCTCGGGGCTCAACCCTGGATGAGGGGCGGTGGTACTGGCGGGTAAAAGCCGGTGACGGGAATGTGCAGACCCCGGCCCGAAGTTTCCAGGTAGCCCTGTCGCCGCCCCCAACTCCGGTGGTCCCAACTCCGGCAGATCCAGCTTCGGCGGCCCCAACTCCGGCAGCCGTAGCTTCGGCGACCTCAGCTTCGGCAGTTCCAGCTTCGACGGCCTCAACCCCGGCAGCCGCAGCTTCGACGGCCCCAACCCCGGCGGTCTCAGCTTCGGCGGTCCCAACTCTGGCGGCCTCAACTCCGGCGGCACTAACTCCGGCGGCCTCAACTCCGGCAGCCGTAGCTTCGACGGCCTCAACCCCGACGGCCTCAACTTCGGCGGCCTCAACCCCGGCGGCCTCAACCCCGGCAGTTCCAGCTTCGGCGGTCCCAACCCCGGCGGCCGCAGCTTCGACGGCCTCAACTCCGGCGGCTCCAACTCCGGCAGCTCCAGCTTCGGCGGCCTCAACCCCGGCGGCTTCTTCTCCGGGGACCTTGCTAAGCGCAGCCCGGCTCTTACTGCCTGAAAATAACGCCTATTTTGGCCCGGATCGGCTCAGGGACACCGAGTTCATTACCTTTGCCTGGGCTGCGGTACCGGGGGCAAATGTCTATACCCTGGCCCTCTACCGGGAGGACGGCGGCAGGCGGCAGCTTATTCAGCGATGGGAAAGTTCGGCGATTACTTCTAAGGCCATTGAAGTGAGTCTCCTCCGGAACGGTACCTTTGTCTGGCAGGTGGAATCCCTCAGGCGGGCCGCAAATGGCGCTATTGAACGGCGGGGAACCCTCAGCGAAAACCGTTTCACTCTGTCCCTTCCGGTGATCCCGCAGAAAACCGCAAATGATCCGGGCAAAGTCTATGGTCAATAAGGACATACCGGTTCTAAGGAACCTGCCGGTTCTAAGGAACCTATCGGTTCCATTGCTGCTGGGCTTGTTCTCTCTGTGGCTGGTCTCCGGGACCTTTGCCCAGGATACAGAGCCGGAGGGCGATTATCGTTTTGAGCAGCGGTTTGTTCAGCGTCTTTCCTGGGAGGACGACCCCCTGGTATTCCGCTATGAGGTGGTCATTGAAATAGAGCGAGACGGGGAGTATACGGAACAGCTCCGGGAATCGACCACGGAAAATTTTCTGAGCCTTTCTCTCCGGCCCGGCAAATACCGGTATGCGGTGGAGGTATATAATCTCCTCCGGCAGCTTGAATATACCATGGACTATGTATATTTTACGGTTTTAAACGCCCTCCAGCCGGAGATACTCACGATTTCCCCGGAAGCATTTTTCCCGAAGACCAGGTCTCCTTGGCAAATTACCATAACCGGGCGGAATATTGACCCGGAGGCGCTTATTATGCTCCGCCCCCTCGGCGCCCCTGACGGACAGGATATACGTCCCCGGAGTACCACGTTTAAGGGGGAAACCCTCCTGCTTACCTTCGATAAAAAAGAGCTCCCGCCGGGTATCTACGATGTATATATCAGAAACCCCGGGGGGCTTGCGGACTCCCGGGGCATCCTTACTGTCCATGAGAAATCAGAGGCCGCCGGGGAAAAAACCGCCGATACCCGTTTCACCAGGCCCGATATCATTATCTCGGCGGGATATGTCCCTGCCGTGCCCCTGTACGGGGGCCTGTTCAGGGGTGATGCCTTTGAAAGCGCCATCTTTCCCCTGGGCTTCGCCGCCCGGGTAGGGGTGCTCCCCCTAAAGCGGAACTGGGGTAATTTAGGGGCGGAACTGAACGCCTCCTGGCATAAACTGGAGGAGCAAAAAAGCAATTATACGGTTACGGCCCATGATATAGGATTGTATCTCAATCTGCTCTACCAGTTGTGGCTGCCGAACCGGAAAATGGCTCTTAATTTCCACCTGGGGGCAGGGATAAATTGGGTAGCGGATTTTTATTTTGACTACGGCGATGGCAAAGAGGACCCCCTGACCAGCGCGTACCTCTCCCTGGATGCGGGCTTCACCTTCCAGTGGCGTTTCTGGGGCCCCCTCTTCCTCGAAACCGGCATTGATTTCATTCATGTTTTTTCCCCCAAGGACCAATCCCAGCCGGGGTATCTCAGGCCCACCCTGAGTATTGGGGGACAATTCTGATATTGACAGGGTCGCCGGTGGTTTTTATACTTTGTAGGATTTATGGATACAACACCCCGGCTTACGTTTGTTAATTTTAAAAAAGACTCGTACATTGTGGTGGAGGGGAACCAAAACACCGACCGGTTTTTTATCATCCGCGAAGGAAGGGTCCGCATTTCCAAGGTCGTGAAGGTGGTGAAGGAAGACGGCGGCGATATCCTGGGCCCCGGAGATTTCTTTGCCGTGGTGTCCGCCATGTCCGCCCACAGTCACATCGAAACCGCCCAGGCCGCAACGGATTGTACCGTAATTTCCGTCCCCAAGGAGCAATACGGCGAGTTTATCCAGAAAAACACCGCCGTGGCGATGAAGATAATCCTCCAATTTTCCAAGCGCATGCGCTACCTGGACGCGGCCCTTACCAAGCTGACCCTGAAGAACAATGCCGATGAGGATGTTTCCCAGCTCTTCAATGTGGGGGAATACTACGCAAAGATAAACCAGTTCAACCTGGCCTATTACGTCTATTCCCGGTACCTCAAACACTGCCCCCAGGGGGAGCACGGCACCCTGATCCGGGAACGGATGAAGAAGATTGCCCCCTATGTTACTTCGGTACGGAAGGAATTCCCTCCCGATGAGTTTACCCGAAAATATGCCAAGGATACGATGATATTTTCCGAAGGGGAGCCCGGGGATGAACTGTACATCATTCAGAAGGGCGCGGTGAAGATTGCCAAGATTGCGGATAACAACGAAATCCTTCTGGCGGTCCTGAAACCCGGGGATATTTTTGGTGAAATGGCCCTGTTGGAATCCAAACCCCGCACCGCCTGCGCCCTGGCCTACGAAGACTGCGTGCTCCTCATGGTGAGCCGGGCCAATTTTACCAACGTAGTCGTCGTCCAGCCCCAAATTATCGCCAAACTGACGGTCCTCCTGGCGGAACGGATCTGGTTCATCTATAAGCAACTCGCCAATACCCTGATAGATAACCCCCTGGGGCGCATTTACGATGCCCTGGTCCTCCAGCTTGAAAAGAACCGGGTGAATTTCACGGTGGAACAGCCCTATGCCTTTGACTTCGGCCTCAAGGAACTGGTAAACATGGTCGGTCTTTCCCCCGAGGAAGGGTATATGATGATGAAGAAGATCATGGAGAACCGCAAAATCCAGCTGGTAAATGATAAGATATACGTGCTTGACATTCGGGACATTGCCCAGCAAGCCCAAATGTACCGCCGCACGGCTCGGAAAGCGAAGGGCTGAGGGAGCGAGGGTTGGGCCTATAAGCTTTTCCCGGAGTACCATATTTCGATACGTACCCGGCGATCGGCGATTTCTTCCTTTTGAGTTATCCCCGCCAACACATCAAGAATAAGGTCTTCTATTTTTGTTGACCGTTGCTGCGATAAATCAATATGCCGTAAATCGTTGTTTTCTATCTTGTCAAGCCGACTGTATATATCCTTCAGCAATTTTACTTTTACCCACAAATTATAAGGAATTTAACCACGGACCACACAGACGACACGGACAAATCCAACAAATAAGGAATTTTCACCGCAAAGTAAACAAAGTCAAAGAAGTTTTTGAGGATTTTAACTATATTTTCCTCTTCTTTTTCGACTTCTTCGACATTGCGGTTGTTTTTCCTCATAGTTTTTGCGTCTGTGAGGTCGGTGGTTTTCCTAAAAGTAAAATTGCTGCCCTTTGACTCGAAACATCGGGATCACCCCCTTATTGATAATTATGCAGGGTTCAGGGAATGTCATATTCTAAGGTCGCTGTATTGGAGGCCAATTTTGCTTCGATCTGTTCCGCCGTGTACCCTTGTTTTACAAGTTCCAAAACCGTTTTTTGCCCTTCCTCCCAGGCTTCTTTCCGGGCTTCTTCCCTGTTAATCCGCGTATGCTCCATGATAGCTTCCACAAATCCTTCAAACATGGGCTGCTCCCTCTGTCTTTGTCCCTGCTATATTGGAGGCTAATTTTGCTTCGATCTGTTCCGCCGTGTACCCTTGTTTTACAAGTTCCAAAACCGTTTTTTGCCCTTCCTCCCAGGCTTCTTTCCGGGCTTCTTCCCTGTTAATCCACGTATGCTCCATGATAGCTTCCACAAATCCTTCAAACATGGGCTGCTCCCTCTGTCTTTGTCCCTGCTATATTGGAGGCTAATTTTGCTCCGATCTGTTCCGCCGTGTATCCCTGTTTTACCAGTTCCAGAACCGCTTTTCGCTCTTCTTCCCGGGCTTCTTCCCGTCCTTCCTCCCTGTTAATCCGTGCATACTCCATGATAGCTTCCACAAATCCTTCAAACATGTGTTGATCCCACTGTCTTTGTCCCTGCTGTATTGGAAGCCAATTTTGCTTCGATCTGTTCCGCTGTGTATCCCTGTTTTACCAGTTCCAGAACCGCTTTTCGCTCTTCTTCCCGGGCTTCTTCCCGTCCTTCCTCCCGGGCTTCCTCCCTGTTAATCCGCGTATGCTCCATGATAGCTTCCACAAATCCTTCAAACATTGGTTGATCCTCCTTCTTGTCCGTAAAATAACCGGCGATGGTCCGAATTTCCTCTTTTGGATATTCATCCCGGTTTAACAGGACGGTTATCACGTCCATTAATAGTTTAGTCAGTTCTTCCGGAATCTTCAATGCTGTTTTTTCCAGGTAGTCCAGGGGTAATTTACTTAATAGCGATTTCCCATCGCTTTTTTTCAATTTATCGATAATCATAACCAGGGACAGCGTGTCGTTAAACCGGACCAAGTCCTCCTGGGTATACCGGTTCAGGTCTACCAGGAGGTACTCAAATTTGGGGATGTATTGGTGGAACACATCATTCAGAGCGGTCCGGTCCAGGAAGTTCATTTTTGCAGTCCAGGGTGCAGCGCCGTCATAGAAGATGATGGGCAAAACCGGCGGATAGCGGAAATCCCTGGTTGCACTGATCCCTTTATGTTCCCGGTTGATTTCCTTTTCATAGTCGTCCAGGATCAGGCAGATGTACTGGAGCATCTTGAAACTGGACCGGTAATTGACCCTGGACTCATGTTCCACCAGGGCGATGATAAAAACCGGCGCTCCTTTGAGCGTAATCCGTTTAACCGTGTCCGAGTCCTGGTTGTCCTGAAAAAGCGGCAGAAAACGCTCGCTTATGTCCTCGATATCTTCGGGCCGGACATCCTTTAGTAATTCGATGTTCAGATAATCCCGTAAAAATTCGGCAAAGAGTTCCGGGTTGCCAAGGATAAGTTTGAAACTGTTGTCCTTGGCATGGTAAATAGCCATGATATTCCTCCATAAGGCGGTATGCGGGCACACATGTCCCGTATTACCTCCTTGAGGTGGCTATAGAGAAAAATACTTTAGGGGGAAAAGAAAAACCGCTTATATTCCATGGGCAGAAATATCTCACCCCTCGCTGTCAAACACCGTCTTCCCCAGGGCCGAAGCATCGTCCTTAATCCCCGCCCGGTATTTCTCCAGCGCTTCCTTCTCCCGCTCCAGTTCCGTAAAGGCATAGACCGTCTCCCCCGCCTGCCCAATGGCCACATCCGGCATCGCGTAGGCGCCAATTTCCTTGATGATCTGATCCCGGGCAAGGGCCATGTTTTTTGGCCGGCATTCTTCGGCCTTGGGGTCAATGTCCGCAGGCTTAACCGCCAGGGGTTTGTCCCAGATCTGTCCGTACCCGCTTTTCCGCAGATTTTCCCGCTTGATGGTTTCGTTGTCCCGCTTCACCCCAAAGTACCGGAGGGCGGGGATGAGCCAGAAGAGGGCCGAAAAGACCAGGGGCACAATACCTAAGCCTATGGTGAGAACGGGCAGGGGATTGGTGATCAGGGTGGAAGAGAGTATGTAGGTAACGCCGTACAGGTAGGAGGCGGCGTCAAAGTGGGCCTGGGTGAGGACCGCCCCGGTGGTGAGGGTATTATATAGAAAGTAACCGCCAAAAATCAGGTTGACGCTGTTGATAACGCCGAACCAGCCGTTCATCTTCTTCGTATTTGATGAGAAGGAAAATAGCCGCTTGATGGGCGCGGAAAACCCCGTAAAGGACCGGTCCTTCGAACCTATGTTCGCTTTGTCGGCACGTAGCAGCAGTTCATCAAAGCGGTACACCACGGTTCCGTCATCGGTCGCCTCCGGCAGGCCGCCGAATTCGGCGCAGTAACCGGTGATCCGCCCCTCCGCCTCTGCGGGGCTGTTCCCGGTAAGGGCCATGAACTCCGGCAGGGAGATAACCCCCCGATTTTTCTGCAACCAGGCGATCACCGCCTGCTTTTCCCGGGAGTCCCAGTCGGTGTTGGGGTCCCCGTCGCCGAACACGAAGGAGAAGATGGCCTTGTAGAGGGGGCGTCCCTTGGGACGGGCGGCCTGGGGGGAACGGCCGTAGTACCGGTGATCCATTGACTTGGTGAGCTCAGAATAGAACCAGATGCGGATTATCAGGTTGAAAATGCCGGAGGCAAAATACATGCCCCCAATCCCGCCGCCCCGGTTGGAGGAACGGCTGTTCGATGATTGGGAAGAAGCGGCTACGGAAATCATCAGGGATGCCAGGGCGATGAGCATGAACAGGACAAAATAGCCCACCAGCATCACCATGATCCAGACCTTAAAGACTGCGGCGGCGGCAATTTTCAGGCCCTTGCCGAATTTTTCCATGAATCGGCCAAAGCGGGCCTTAAAACTACGGTATTTACTGATAAAACCCCGGGGAAAGGAGTAGAGGATCTCCCCGGATTCGGTCACCTCAAGCCGGGCGGAATATTCGTCCGCCGCACGGGGGACCAGTTCCCGCACCGTATGCAGGGGCAGCGCCGTTTTTGCCACAATATCCGCAACCGTGGCCCCCTTCTGATGGTGGCGAAATGCCTCGGTTACCTTCCGGTACGCTTCCCTGTCTACTTGCTGTTGTCCCATGAAAATCCCTTATTTTCCCCCACGCGTATCCTTTTCCAGAATGGCGGCCAGGGTGATGTTGTTAAAGTAATTATTGATCAAATCCGTCATCTCTGCCCAGACTGCATGGCTTAGGCACATCCCTATCCGGGAACAATCCTCGACATGTTTATCGCAGGAAGTAAGGTTCAAATCCTCCCCGGCGGCATCCAGGATTTTTTTTATGGTCAAATGTTCCAGGGGCTGGGCAAAGTAAAACCCCCCGCCGGGGCCCCGGACCGATGAAACGATACCCGCTTTCCGGAGCTTAAAAAAGATCTGTTCAAGAAATACGGAGGAAATTTGCTCCTGTTCCGCGAGGCTGGTAATAGACACCGGAGCCCCGTCTTTCCCGATTTTCGCCAGTGCCAAGGATGCCCTCAATGCGTAACGGCCTCTCGTAGTTATTCTCATACATACCTCAATTATGACTACCATACTAATGAATTATGGTAAAAAAGTAAAGATTTTATATACAATTTTACATGATATTTTACCCTGCAAAGACCGTTGACAGTCCCGGCCGTCTATAGTATCTTAGGAACGTACCATTTTGGGTTTTATCGAAAATCCTCTATAAAAAGCGCGCCATTTGGCAAGGAGTATAACCATGGGACAGGTCAGTAAAAACGCCCGTACATCCAGTACTACCCAGAAATTCTTCTGTTCCTGCGGGGGCGAAGTTAAAATGAAGACCCTGTTTGAAAACGGCAAGTTCAAGAATCTTGCGGAATGTGAGAAATGCAAGCGGACCGAACGGCGTCCGTCGGATTTTAAATGATTGGGAACCTTTGGTTCCTTGTAAGTTTATATTTTTGTATAGTGGGGGTTCCCGTTGGCAGGTAAAAGCAGTTCCGCAGAGAAGCGTCATCGGCAGAGTGAAGAGCGCCGTCTCCGCAATAAGGCGGCAAAGAGTTCCGTAAGGACCAGTGTGAAGAAATTTGAGGTTTTGGCCCGGAAGAAGGACACCGGTAACGCCGGCGCCGCTCTCCAGGAAATGATTAAGAAGTTAGATACCGCCGCCCGGAAGGGGATTATCAAGAAAAACGCCGCTTCCCGAAAAAAGTCCCGGATGCAGCGGCTCTTTAATTCACTCACTCAATAACCGGGTTTCTTCCCCGTTTCAACAAAGAGGGCATAATGGCGGGCAACGTCGGGCAGAAGGTAACCAAAGCCGATATTATTGATGCTATCTATGAAAAGACCGGAATGAACCGGAAAGAAATCCGGACGGTGATGGATCTTTTCATAGATGCGATAAAAGATGCCCTCATAGAGCAGCAGCCCGTTGAATTACGGGGTTTTGGGACCTTCGAAGTCCGGATCCGCAGGGCCCGGCAAAAGGCCCGGAACCCGAAAACCGGGGAATCGGTCTCCGTTAATTCCCATGGTATTGCCGCTTTCCGTCCCGGCCGGGAAATGAAGCAGGATGTCTGGAATCTCGGTGAAAAGGGCGAAACGGCCGGGGACTCCCGGGTAGAGGGCGGCGAAGCGCCATGAGTTCCACAGGAACCGGGGGCTGGAGAGCGTTTCTTGTCAACCTTGGGGTGATACTCCTTGGGTCCCTGCTTTTTGCCGCATCCTTTCCCAACCTTTTAGCCGAAAACGGTATTTCTATCCTGGCATGGATAGCCTTTGTCCCGGTTTTCTGGGTAATCCATCGGGTATCCCTCCCCGCGTCGGTTTTTTTCGGCGCACTCTACGGCTATACCGCCTACGGTCTTTTTAACTATTGGCTCAGCGTTTTCCATCCACTGGCGGGGCTCATCGTGGGCTCCATCTATCTTTTTTATTTCGCCGTCCTTTTCCCCCTCCTAAAACTGGCGTCCATCCTCTTCCCCCGCAAGGGCTATATACTCCAATGGCTCCTCTGGATAGCCTACGAATACCTGCGGACCCTGGGTTTTTTGGGCTATCCCTATGGTATTGCCGGCTATTCCCAGTGGCAGGCTTTGCCGGTGGTCCAAATCGCCAACATCTTCGGGGTATGGGGAGTTTCCGCCCTTTTGGTGTTCCCTTCAGCCTATGGGGCGGCGGCGCTCAAGGACGCGGGCTCCGCCCGGCAGCCCCTGGCGTTTTTGAGCCGGGAGCGGGTCGCAGGCATAGTCTGGGTAATCGCCCTTGCGGCAAGCCTCTGTTACGGCTTTGCCTCCCCGGTAGATTATTCGGAGGCCCCTACGGTCCGTTTTGCCCTGGTACAGCACAACACCGATCCCTGGCGGGGGGGTATCGCGGACTACCGGCATAACTATGAAACCCTGAAGCGTCTTTCCCTGGAAGCAATGGCCGCCTATCCCAAGCCGGATATGGTGGTCTGGTCTGAAACCGCCTTTGTCCCCCGCATCTACTGGCACACGGTGTACCGG
This sequence comes from Spirochaetia bacterium, assembly GCA_025997715.1. Lineage (GTDB taxonomy): Bacteria > Spirochaetota > Spirochaetia > Treponematales > Breznakiellaceae > Termitinema. The sequence goes on along the minus strand of BNUY01000067.1, from coordinate 5,435 downwards.
GATGACCCTGAATCCTGGGCTTTGGTAAAGGAGCTTCTCGCCTTTCTGGAAACCCAGGATGTCCCCTACATCATCGGGAACGACGATGCCCGGCGGGAGGTCAACGCCGCCGGGGTCTGGGATCGGGTGGATTACAACGCGGTGATGCTCTTTGAGGGGGGCCAAAACACGGAGCTTTACCGGAAACTGCACCTGGTGCCCTTTACGGAACATTTCCCCTACGAAAAACAGTTCCCCTGGGTATACAATGCCCTGAAAAATGCGGATACCCACTTTTGGAAGAAGGGCGATACAGCCACGGTCTTCGATGCCGGCGGAGTGAAGTTTTCGACCCCCATCTGCTTTGAGGATATTTTCGGCTACCTTTCCCGGAACTTTGTCCGGAACGGGGCGGAGGTCATCGTAAACCTCAGCAACGACGCCTGGTCCAAAAGCCTCCCCGCCCAGATGCAACACCTGTCCATGGCGGTATTCCGGGCGGTGGAGAATTCACGCTCCATGGTGCGGTCCACCGCCTCGGGGCAGACCTGCGCCATCGACCCCTCCGGCAGGGTGCTGGCCATGGCGGAACCCTTTACGGAAACCCAGCTTACGGCGGCGGTTCCGGTGATTACCCGGCAAACCCTCTATACCCGCTGGGGTGATCTCTGGGCAAAACTCTTCACCGCGGCGGCTGCTATCATGTTGATCCTCGGGATAGGGCTGAGTATAATGAGGAAAGGCAGGAACCGATGAGTACACGGAAGAAGATACTGGTAGCCGATGATGATCCCCTGAATGTTGATTTCTTTGAGGTCATGCTTTCCAAGCTGGGCTTTACGGTTGAAAAGGCGGCGGACGGCGGGGCTGCCCTGGAATCGGTAAAGCGGTTTCATCCGGATCTCATCATCCTGAACAATATTTTGCCCAAACTGTCCGGCTGGGATCTTACCAAACAGCTCAAGGCCGACCCCAAGTACCGGAACATCCCGATCATCATGCTTTCCGCCCTGGACGATGTGAAGGATAAGGTTGAGGGCTTTGAGCTTGGGATAGACGATTATATCACCAAGCCCTTTAATTTTTCCGAAGTCCTGGCCCGGATCAGGGCGGTGCTGCGGAACCGGGAGCTCTTCGGCCAGATACTGGTCCGGGAATCCCGGTTGAGCCAGGCGGAGGAACTCAGCGCCGATATGAAGGCTTCGGTGGGGGCATTCATCAAGAGCATGGACGACCTGGAGGCCGCCATCGCCACGATTACCGGGGAAGGAAAGCAGGTCGATGCTGGTACCCTGTCCCGGCAGATTACTTCGGTGCGGAAGCATATTGCCGAATTGGACGCCCGGATTGAGCGGACACTTTCGGAGTGGGAGGATCTTAAAAAGAATGAAATCGGCATTAAGACCCTGGAAACCCGGATACAGTTGAAACAGGAATTGGATGAACATGGCAAAGACAGATAGCAAACGGGGTGAACACACCGTAGTTTTAGGCAGCCGTACCAGTTTCAACGGAATCATTAAGTTTAAGGAAACCCTCTGTATCCAGGGAACCTTCAAGGGAACCATAGAAGCTACCGGCGCCCTTATCGTGGACAAGGGAGCGGTGGTGGAGGCGGATCATATCAACGTGGCATCCCTTACCGTCTCCGGGACCGTGGTTGCGGAGATTCACGCCATGGACAAGATCGATATGCTCTCCGGCGCCGAGGTCCGGGGCGACTGTACCGCCGCCCGTCTGCGCATTGCCGACGGGGTTCTCTTTGATGGGCAGTGCAGCATGACCGGGGTGGATAAGGAAGTGGAGATCTTCTCCCGCCCCACCGAGGAGATCAAGGCGGAATTGCAGAGAGTGAATGGCTGAGTCTAGCCCCGCAGCGGTTCTTGTAGAGACCCTTGCCGCCGCCGCCCTGACCCTTGCCGTCGCCGAATCCTGTACTGCGGGACTGGTGGCGGACCTCATCGCCCGGGTTCCCGGAGCTTCCCGGGTGTTTTGGGGTTCCTTTGTCACCTATTCTGTGGATGCCAAGATAAAACTTCTGGGGGTGGATCCGGTAATCATCCATCGCCATGGGGCGGTGAGCCGGGAAACGGCTTTGGCCATGGCGGAGGGAGCCCTGGAAAAAAGCGGCGCCGATGTGGCGGTGTCCGTTACCGGCCTGGCGGGTCCCGACGGGGACGGTTCCGGACAAAAAGTGGGCACGGTCTGGATAGGGATTGCCCGCAGGGGTTTCGGGGACGCAGTAGGTCCCTCGGCTGAGGCCGTATGTTATCATTATACCGGGGACCGGAATGCCATCCGCAATGCCGCCGCCGCCGGGGCCATTGCGGAACTGCAGAAAAGAGTACAATGACGTATATTAATACTAAGGAGTTTTGATGAGATACCAGGACGATGATGATGAAGAGTGCAAGGAAAAGGAAGAAGGGAAGGGGACCGATCCCCTGATGAATAGGATGCTTAAGACCCGGACCATCCTGCTTTCCGGGGAAATAAAGAAGGACCTGGCGGAACGGACCATCAGGCAGCTTCTGCTCCTGGAGGACATGGGGGATGATCCCATCCGTATCTTTATCGATTCCCCCGGCGGGGATGCCGATGCGGGTTACGCCATCTTTGACATGATCCGCTTTGTGAAGCCCCCGGTGTGGACCATCGGCATGGGCCTGGTGGCCAGTGCGGCGGCAATTATTCAGCTTGCCAGCCCCAGGGACCAACGGGTAGGGCTGCCCAATAGCCACTACCTTATCCACCAGCCCCTGTCGGGGATCCGGGGGGTGGCCACGGACATCGAAATCCACGCCCGGGAACTGGAAAAACTCCGGGATAAGATCAACCGCCTTATTGCCGGTGAAACCGGGGCGGCCTTTGCCCAGGTGGAGAAGGATACCGACCGGGACTACTGGATGAATGCCGACGAGGCGGTCAAGTACGGCCTGATTTCCCGGGTTATTGCTAACCGCAGTGAACTGACCTAACACAAACCGTGCCTTCCCAGATTCTGCATACCCTGTTTGGGGAGGATGTGATCGCCGGGATCGGCCGGATGCTTCGGGTTCGATTCGGTATTGAAGAGGAATTTCGCTTTTCCTTTGTCCTGGGCTGCCAGGGGCCGGATATTTTTTACCATAGCCAGATGACCCGGCCCGTGGGGCTGGAGTACGGCGCCCTGCTGCACCGCCGGGGTTCCGGGGCCTTTACGGCGGCCCTGCTTAACCTGGCCCTGCCGGCGGCGGGGATCACCGCGCTGGGGGCCTATAGTTTAGGTTTTGCGACCCACGCCATCCTGGACCGTGCCTGTCACCCCTATATTGTCTACAAGACCGTGAAGATTGACCGGGATTTACCAGTCCGCACGGACTTACCAGTCCGCAATATCCACGCCTTTTTTGAACGAATCCTCGACGTACTGATGCTGGAGGAATTGCGGGGCAACGCCGCAGTCTGGGACCAGGACAGCCTCGCCCATATCTGCGATGAACCGCCTGACGGGTTAAAGGAACTGCTGGCTACAGCCCTTCGCCGGACCTTTCCCGAACGGGCCGGGAAGGATGCAAAGCTGGCCCAGCGCATAGATAACACCTTCCGGGACTGCGCGCTTTTCTACCGCTGCACGGACCCCGGGCGAACATCGTTCCTGCGGGAAATACTGGAAGAAATGCCCCTGGTTTACCTCTATCCCAAAGATTTACCCGGTGATATCGACTACCTGAACCGGGAACACCGGGACTGGTACTACCCCGCCGGGGATAGCCCTGCGGACAATCGTTCCTTCCCGGACATTTACGCCCAGGCCCAGGGGGCCGCCGTGGAAAGCCTGGCCCCGCTTATCGCTGCATACCTGGAAACAGGGGTTTTCCCCATTGTGGAGGCCGCCCGGCGCATCGGCAATGGCGGGCTCTCCATCCAGGATGCGGAGGGAAAGCCCTGTGCCCCAAGCCGCTCGGACCCTCTGCCCCTGGAACGGGTGCTGGAGCAACAACGGCGGGAACGGCGGGAAAGAAGAATTTAGCCACAAATGACAGGCGTGACACGACAAACGCATGAAAGAATTTCTTAACCATACTAATCCAAAAAAACGGATAAAAAAAAGAATTAAACCACGAAAGACACGAAAACCACGAAATTTTGCTTTGAAATTGCAATCTTTTTTCGTGTCGTTCGTGGTTTTCGTGGTTTAAATCCTTGGAAATTCTATCGTAATCAGTGAAAATCCGTGAATAATTTTTTCATGCGTTTGTCGTGACAGGCGTGACCCCGACCTTGCAATTAGGCATAAATTCCGCTAGAGTAAGGAAAGGGGCAGCCATGAACGTCAATAAACAGTACAAAGCCAGCATGTTTTCCGCGCTTTTTAGCGAACCGGAGGCATTGCGGGAGCTATACAGCGCCCTGGAGGGTATTCCCCTTAATGCCGACACGCAGATTGCCATAAATACCCTTTCCGAAGCGCTATTTATGGAGCAAATCAACGATATTTCTTTTATCATAGGCAACATGCTGGTAATCCTCATTGAGCACCAAAGCACGATAAACCCGAATATGCCGGTCAGATTGCTTATGTACCTTGGGCGGGTATACGAAAAGATACTTGCGGAGGAAAACCTCTATACCGAAAAGGCCCTCGTCATTCCGCGCCCGGAATTCATTGTCCTGTATAATGGAAAAGACCCCTGCCCGGATGTGCAAACCCTGCGCCTTTCGGACCTGTTTGCGCCCCTTGGGGGCTTAAAGCCGGAGACCACCCCGGCGATGGACATAACCGTTACGGTATACAACATCAACCAGGGCCACAATGAGGATAAGGTCCGGCACTGTGAACTACTGCGGGGGTACAGCATCTTTGTTGAACAGATGCGGGAAAACCTGGATAGGAAAAAACTGTCTCTGGCCGATGCAATGGAAGCGTCAATAGCACACTGCATTGACCATAATATACTGGTTGATTTTTTTACCGAACATGGAGCGGAGGTACGGAACATGGTCATAACCGAATGGAAAACTGAAAAAGCAAAAGAAGTTTGGCAGAGAGAAGCTGAGGAACGAGGTGAAGCAAGAGGCGAAGCAAGAGGCGAAGCAAGAGGTGAAGCACGAGGCGAAGCACGAGGTAAAGCACAAGGCCAAAATATGGTCTTGGAACTTGTGGAACAAGGGTACACCCCGGCAGAAATCAAGGCAAAACTAGCCCAAACGGAAGACAAATAAATGGTCATAACCGAATGGAAACTTGAAAAAGCAAAAGAAGTTTGGCAGAGAGAGGCTGAGGAACGAGGTGAAGCACGAGGCCAAAATAGGGTTTTGGAACTTATGGAACAAGGGTACACCCCGACAGAAATCAAGGCAAAACTAGCCCAAACGGAAGACAAATAAATGGTCATAACCGAATGGAAACTTGAAAAAGCAAAAGAAGTTTGGCAGAGAGAGGCTGAGGAACGAGGTGAAGCACGAGGCCAAAA
>BNUY01000066.1 GCA_025997715.1 Spirochaetia bacterium | reverse complement strand
ACACTTGTTGAACAGCTTGAGTTATTTACTAAAGTCATATCTGAAGATGCAGTATTTCATGAAAGCCTGGAAGGATATCGTGTTGACGCTCTCCAAAAAATTAAAGAAATACAATCGGCAACCGATGAAAGTCAGCTTGATCAGTTAAAAGATCAGATTAAGGGATTTCATGCATTTATCACTATTCTATTAAAGAAAATATCTTCAGACGATCCCATGTTTGATATTATTTATACAAATTTTTCAAGAAAGGTTTTTGAAGGACTCGTTTTTTATTTTGTTGTATAGTTCAATGTATTCCTTCACCGAATACTTCTCTATTGGCGTTTCTGATTCCGGTAATTTTGGCAAATAATCAGCTATTATACTTTCTATCTGCAATGCGTTATTTAGTGAGACAGACAATGCTTCGCATTGCTCGGAGGAAGGAACCCTCTCTTCCTCTAATACGGACAATATCTGCTTGGCGGCAGACTGAGCCTGTAGGAGTTCCTCACGAAGTTCTTCTACTTTTTCCTCAAAATTTTTCATAATTGTTACCTCTCTTAAAACAATCAATCCTGAGGTTTTTAGATTAAGCTTTAATAATAATGAAGTCAAGCCCCCTACAGATTTTGCATAGACTTTATTGGGAGACAATCTCCCATTACATCCCCTGATTTTGAGGAGAGATATAAAGGTTTCGATTAAACAAGTGTATGATTTATCATACATCCGTGGGGTTAACGCCTATGGCACCTGGCCCCGTTTGAAATTACGGGTAAGCGCAGCCGAAAAAAGGTGATACCAGAGCCGGAGCGGGAACAGAGCCCGTTCCAGCTTTTTTCTGCGGGGGAGAAAATATTAATAGAGCCGGTGTAGCGGCTGGTCACCGTGGGCGCCTACCACCTCGCCAAGCCTGGGGTTTACGGTAAGGTCAAGGGCCTCAAGCGGTATCGCGCCAAGCAACATCTCACCGGCGTTGAGAAGCATCAGGGCATCTTGCAAAAACCAGCGATCTTTCCACCAGATTTCCAGCGGCCCCACGATGGAACAATCGCATAGACCGCCATCTGCCAGCGTAACCGTTTCGGCTCCCTTTATTTCCAGCCCCAATTTGCGCCGAATCTCCTCGTTGATAACGATGTTCCACGCCCCGGTGTCCACCACCGCCTGAACGGTTTCCTGCCGCACTTCCGATTCTTTGATAAGCCCTTCGGCGGCCATTTTCACATCCCACCCATTTTTCAGTGTTATTTCTGTATGAACATCGTACATCGTTTGTCCTCGTACCTTACTATACCGCAAACCCGGCGATCCGGCAAGAGGATGCAGTGCCTCATGAAAAATGTACCCCAAACAAAGGTTTGCCTCATTTAGAAAATGTATCCCAAATAAACGGGCTATTCTGTAAGGTGCGATCTTACGGAGGCCAAAATGGGGTTAAAAATGAGCGAGAAGAAGGCACTGACCAAAGAAATCAGCGCACGGTATCGTCAAGCGGAGCGGAAAGAAAAGACCGCTATTCTTGACGAATTCATCAAAACATCTGGCTACAACCGCCAATACGCCTCCCGGATGTTGAAGCTACAGGGACTGAAAAAAAGGGGAAAAGCAACCAAAAAGAAACGGCCAAGCAACCACCAGGGAAAGCTGGTCTACGGCCCGGATTTCGTAAAAGTCTTACGGGATATCTGGCAATTTTTCTGGTATAAATGCGGAAAATATCTTGCCCCGTTTATGCAAGAAACTATGCCGTATCTTGAGGCAAGCAGAGAACCGGACTTTCACCTCACGCCTGAAATCAAGCAAAAACTGCTCAAAATCAGCCCCGCGACTATCGACCGGAAACTTAAGAGCGAGCGGGCTAAATTGCAGATACGGGGCATCAGCGGCACCCGGTGCGGCGAGGCAGCCCTCATTAAGCAGATACCTATTCGGACGCACTACAGCCCCGCTGAGAGCACTACACCGGGTTATTTCCAAACCGATACGGTTCATCATTGCGGTGATAATGACTCAGGCGAGTTCAATCTGACCCTCACCGTTACCGATGTTGCTTTCGGGTGGTCCGAATTTCGCGCTTTACGCAACAAAGCCCATAAATGGACCCTGGAAAGCCTCCAAAACGTCCATTTCACCCTCCCTTTCGCTATGATTGAGCTTCATAGTGATAATGGCAGTGAGTTCATAAATTATGACACTTTGAACTGGTGGAAAATCGTCAAAACCCTCGATTTGTCCCGCAGCCGTTCCCGTCATAAAAATGATAATTGCTATGCCGAACAGAAAAATAACGCCTTTGTCAGAAATTATATCGGCTATTACCGGCTCGATACGGAGAAGGAACTTGCCGCTCTGGGGCGGGTTTATGCGGCACTCTGCCCGCTGCTCAACTGCTTTATCCCGAACAAAAAACTCATCAGCAAAACTACCGTCGGATCAAAAACGGTCAAGAACTATGACCGCCCTAAAACCCCGTATCAACGCCTCTTGGAATCCACTCATCTCGCCGATAAGGAGAGGGCCCGGCTGATCGCTTTTAAGGAACTGTACAATCCGGTCGTTTTACAGCAAGCTGTTCATCGGGCCGTCAACGCTATGCTGGCCGCCCACCAAGCCAAGCTTCGTACCAAGGCTTAAAGGTACATTTTTGAAATGAGGCACCCATAGCCGAAAGGTACATTTCTAAATGAGGCACCACGGAGGAGTACACCATATCTCTTTTATAAGTAATGAAATCTCCCGTAAAGGCAGGCGGTTCTAACACAATTTCTATCGCGGCGTTGCAATCCAAAACAACAATCATCTATCCCGGTCCTACCGGGTTAATTCCGCCGGATCGGGGAATGACTGTGTGTTTTCCATATGGAGATTATCAATTTCTTCAAATACGGCTTTTCTTCGTGCCCGCCGCTCACTGCTTATCTGCAATGCAGTTTGCATATGTTGTCAATTTTAAAGTACCTGTTATTTGCAATGCAGCCCCGTCTTCCAGTGCCACACCGGCGTCGAAAGCGCCGACGAGAAGGGGTTGGTCCGCTCAAAGTCCGGGAGCCAGCTATCGTCGGGAACCAATTCCTGACAGAAGCCGTCCTCAATATCCAACTCCGTGAGCCATTTAAGCAGTTTGCCGTACTCATCCCGGTTCACATAGGCGCCAGGCGCCTTTTTGGGATCACCTACAGGGGTGTACTGGGTCATCAGGGAAAGCAGCGCCCGGCCCCGGCAGTGATCCGCAAACCATTGGAGCACCGCCCGGGTGGATTCGAGATAGCCGGGGAGGACCAGGTGGCGGATTATCACGCCGGAAACCAGGACCGGGCCGTTCCAGCGCGGGGTGTTCCGGCGGTCCAGCATATGGAGGATGGCTTTGGCAGCGGTTTCCGGGTAATCGGGGGCCTGGAAGAAATGGCCCGCAAGCCCCGGGTCCAGGGTTTTCAGGTCCGGGAGCCAGACATCCACCAGGTCCTCCAGGCTTTCCAGCGCGTTAAGGCTTTCGTAGGCCGAGGAATTCCAGAGCAGGGGGATGACAAGCCCCTCGTTGCGGGCAGAGCGGAGAAAGTCGGCCAGAACCGGGGTACAGTGGCTGCCGGTAACCAGGTTGATGTTTTCCGCACCCCGTTCCTGGAGGGCGAGGCATATGCGGATAAACTCAGCCTGGTCCACCGTTCGGCCCATGCCGGCCTGGGAAATCTGCCGATTTTGGCAGAACACACAGCCCAGGGTACAGCCGGTAAAGAAGATCGTCCCCGAACCGCCCCTGCCGGTGATTGGCGGCTCCTCCCCCCGGTGCAGGGAGGCGGCGGCGATGCGGAGTTCCGTGGTTTCCCCGCAAAAGCCCCGGTTGCCCGCAGGGCGATCCACCCCGCAGGAACGGGGGCAGAGTCGGCATGGGGAGCTAGGCATGGTGTGCAACCATTATACCGGTGCGGGGTCTAAATATTGACGGGCTGAATTTGAACGGGTATAGTGGAAAGGTATCTAATACCTTTAATTGAAAGGAGTCGCTTTTATCATGGACAGAGTATCCTCCCCAGCGCAGGTTGTTATCGCCGTTATCCCTATCGTGGGAATCGTCATGGGATCGGTGGTGGTGTTTTTCTATCTGCTCTGGAATCATAAACGTAAAATGCTGCTTATCAAAGCCGGCGAAAATACCCGGACTAACTTTGATCTCCTTTCCTTCAGCCTGCTTACGGGGCTGCTCTTGGTATCCGTGGGGATTAGTTTAACCGTATTTCTCGCCATAGCCAAGGGATCCGGTTATGGTCTGCTGGGCGGCATTATTCCCCTTTCGCTGGGCGCCGGCCTGTTAATTTTTTATGGGATACGACGGCGCGATAAAAACTCATGATGGGCGGCGCCAACGGCAACGTTGGCGATGACCCTGGGGACGATCAGTTCATCGTCGCGGAGGTCGTCTCGGGTCGGAAGGAGTTGTTTCGTATCCTGGTACAGCGCCATGAACAGCCGGTGTATGGGATGGGCTTGAGTTTTTTTCGGAACGCCGAGGATGCCGCGGACTTTACCCAGGAAGTTTTCCTGAAAAGTTTCCGCAGCCTTGCCCATTTTCAGGGCCGGTCCCGGTTTTCCACCTGGCTCTACCGGATCGCCTACAACACGGCGGTGAACAACCTTCGGCGGCAGAAGGAGTACCGCAGCCTCGCCGATGAGGATGGCGGGGCAAGTGCCGATGACGGCCGGGGGTCCCCTGAACAGGATTTGCTCCGGGCCGCCGCCATCGAAGCGGTACGGGAAGCCGTGAAGGATCTGCCCGAACGGTACCGGATCTGCGTGGACCTGTTTTTTTTCTATGACCGGTCCTACCAGGAGATAGAATGTATCACCGGGTATCCGGTTAATACAATTAAGTCCCATGTGTTCCGGGCAAAAAAACTGCTCCGGGAAAAACTGGAGGTATTGAATGAACTGCCATGAAGTAATGGATAGGGCATACGAATTTGAAGGAAACACTGCGCTGCCGTTTCTTACCCACCTGAGGATACAACTGCACCTCCTCCACTGTGGGCATTGCGCCGGGGAAATCGAACGGCTGGAACGCACCCGGCTCCTCATGACGGGAAGCTTCTTCCCCACGGCACCGAAGGGGCTGGAAGAACGGATCATGCGGAGCATCAGCCTGGAAGATCAGATGGAAGAATTCTCCGAGGCAGCGTTCATGGAGAACGGCGCGGGGGTTTCCTTCCGGAGCTGGGTAGTCACGGGCCTCATCATCCTGATATCCCTGTCCACATCCTTTCTGGGGATGGACTTTAGCAAGGTGGCCGACCACTGGGGCTCATCGTTCCTGCTCCCCATCGGGATCACCATCGGCGCGGTGATAAGCGCCTACGGGGCGCTCTTTATCGGCAGCCACCTGAAGGAATTAAGCGACCGGTTTAATTTACACTGACCAGGTCCGCTCGGTTTCTTCAATGGCCTTTAGTATTTCTGCGGGGGAAGCACGGTTGCGGAGCTGCATCCTGAAGGATTCCTGCTGACAGAAAAAATTGATCCGCGAAAGGGTGTGGAGATGCATCTTTGGGGATGCGGATAGAATAAGGAAAACCGTATGCACGCTCTTGCCGTCCAGGGCCGCCCAGTCAAGTTCCCGCTCAGGAAAACTAATGCTCACCAATTGCTCGGCGGGATTCGTGATGATGGGGTTCCGGGGATGGGGCAGGGCAATGCCGTTTCCCACGGCGGTGGTCATCAGAGCTTCCCGTTCCAGCACCGCGCTTAACAGGGCTTTCCGGTTCACCGACGGGGGAAGATCGATTGTCCGTAACAGGACCGTTACATATTCCTGGGAACTCGAAGCAGAAATGGTGCGGAACTCCCCTCCCCGTTTGATCAGCTCAATCAAACCCGGTTCGGCCGTTTTGTCCATTATATTTTTCCCTCCCCTTCCAGTGCCGCCGCCAATGTGCGGTTACAGGTATCCAAGTCGAAGGCGCCGCTTTCAAAATCCTGTCCGAGTTCCCGGAGCGCCAGTTTCCGTTCCGCTTCGGCCCCCTTTTCCAGGGCCACGATATACCGCCGGAACCGCATGGGGCCGTCAACGTATTCCGGCGGCGCCGAAGCTGCCCCGGCCACACAACGGATCTCCGGCTGTCCCTCGCTCTCGTACCGGGAGAGAAGCAGTACCTTTACCGTCCATTTTGATCCGTATTCATATAAAAGGGCATTCCCCCCTTTTAGGTCAATTTCCCCCAGGGCCAAATCCAGGTCCAGCCGTCCCCGGCCCGATGACCCCTGTTCGTCCAGGGCAAAATGACAGGGATACTCTCCTTTCCACCCCAGCAGGGCCAGGATTATCCGGTGGAGAACACGCAGGCGGCAGCTATCCGGCAGGACAATGCGGCGCCAGACATCGGTACCCCCCAGGCTCACCTGGACAATCCGCCATTCAAAGTCCCCCGCCGGCTTGTGGAATTTCACCACCGAAAGATTATTCTGACGGAAGTTGTCCAGGGCGTCGTCAATCAGTTCTTTGATATCCTCATAGGTTTCGATCATGCTGTCCAGGGAATTATCCATGGCCTCCAGTTCATCCCCCGCTGGGGGCGTATCCGTATCCAGTTCCTCCAAAACCCCGGCGGCATGGGCCTGGATCTGGGAGAGGATGATGAAGGTATGCTTGGGGAGCCAGGAATTGTTGATCCCCCCCCGCCGGAGCTGGGCCGCAAGGTCTATCACCGCGGTATGGAGTTCCCCCATGCGCTGGCGGATGGGCCCCATACCGGCATCCCTAAAGGGGGAATAGAGGGGCTCAAATTCCGCCAACAATTCACTGACAAACCCCAGGAGGTACTCCCGGTCCGCTTCCTCCATCTTCACCGTCGGGGGGATGATCCGCTTTACCAGCGCCCCGATATCCTTGTCCCGCCTGTAGAGGGCATCCCACACATAGGACTGCACCACATAGTCCGATATGGGCGCCCCGCTCCGGCCAAGGATCTCCTCGGACGGGGATTCGTTATGAAGCCCCTCCAGTCCTTTCCGGTCGGGGATCTCCTTCCCGGCAAACCAGAACCGGGTTTCTATGCCGTAGGGGGTAGTCTCGATGCGGTCGGTCTGTTCGTAGAGAAAATCCTCCAGGGAATAGGCGGGCACATCCCGCATCCGCTTCCCCCCGTACCAATAGGCATAGGCAATCTGTTCCTCAGTGGACGCCCCCGGTCCCAGGGACTTAAAACTTTCCTCAAAGCCCCCCTCGGCGGCCTCCTGCCAGGCATAGAGGTCCACCTTGGACCACCGATCCTTCCGTACCGCCTCGAGCTCAAAGGCACCATCCTTCCAGTCCCGGGTCGAAACCACAAACCTATCCCCGGGCACAAAGGCCAGTTCCCGGTAGAGGTTCCGCATATCCAGGGTTTGGATGGAAACATCCGGCGGGTCCTCGTAGGGGTCTTCGTTAAAGGCGCTTTCGTTATTCGGATTGTCCTTTGCCACATACTGGGGGGCATATTCCTCCCCAAAAATGGTGTAATAGGGGTAAAAATCCTCCGGCGGGCCCTCAATGGAGGAAAAGGGTATCTGCCGCCCCTTATAGAAAAACGTATATTCCTGGGGCATCAGCGCCGGATTGGCAAAGGGAACGCAGCGATGGCCGGGGATCAGGATGCCGTTCACCAATTCCGGCCGGGTGGGGCTGATGACGAAGCGCAGGGGCTCAAAACAACCCCGCCGGGACAGCCATTTTCCCGGCCCAAGGCGGAAGGCAATGTTCTGAGAATCGATGAAAGCGGTAATTTCCTCCGCCAAATGAGTATTCCGGGAAAAATCCAGCAGCCGGATAAAACTCATTACATCGCCCAGGGTAAAGGGGTCCCGGTTGTTTTCGAGAAATTCGTAGAGGGCGTCTTCCTGGGTTTCAGTCATGTATAGGTATACTATGCAAAAATAGGGGATCTGGCAAGGTACGGAAAAGAATATGCCTGTAGATTAGTGGGGGGTCCTGTCAGTGAGAAAGCACGGGCCCCTCCCGGAGGGTCCTTCCCGTACTTTCTCTCTGCCACCCCCAATACCCTTTGTGGGGCATATTCTTTTCCTCATGGCGCGAAACGGGAGGGGGGGAAGCTTGTGGGCTAAGGGGCGACAAACTGGGCGGCGTCTTGGGGGGGGCATATTCTTTTCCTCATGGCGCGAAACGGGAGGGGGGGAGCTTGTGGGTTAAGGGGCGGCAAACTGGGCGGCGTCTTGGGGGGGGCATATTCTTTTCCTCATGGCGCGGAACGGGAGGGGGGGGAGCTTGTGGGTTAAGGGGCGGCAAACTGGGCGGCGTATAATTCGGCGTAGAGGCCGCCTGCGGTAAGGAGGGCTTCGTGGGCGCCCTGCTGCTGGATGCCGTCGTCGGTGATCACAGCGATGGAGTCGGCGTTGCGGATGGTGGAGAGGCGGTGGGCGATGACTAGGGTGGTGCGGCCGCGGGACAGTTCTTTCAGGGCGTGCTGGATACGTAGTTCCGTGGAGGTGTCCAGGGCGGAGGTGGCCTCGTCCAGGATTAGGATGGGGGGGTTTTTTAGGAAGATACGGGCGATGCTGACCCGCTGTTTTTGGCCGCCGGAAAGTTTGACCCCCCGCTCGCCCACTAGGCTGTCGTAGCCATCGGGGAGTTTCATGATGTCGTTGTGGATGTCGGCGTGTTTGGCGGCATCGATCATCTCGTCATCGGTGGCGTCGATTCTGCCGTACTTGATGTTGTCCCGGACGGTTCCGGCAAAGAGGAATACGTCCTGCTGGACTATGCCGATGTTTCTTCGCAGGGATTCCAGGGTCACCTCACGGATGTCCGTGCCGTCAATAGTAATACTGCCGCTGCGGATTTCGTAAAACCGGGGGAGGAGATGGCAGAGGGTGGTCTTGCCGCCGCCTGAGGGGCCTACCAAAGCAATGGCGCCGCCTGCGGGGATGGACAGGTTGATATGGGAGAGCACCGTAACATTGTTGTTGTAGGAAAAACTTACATCGGTGAATACAATATCACCCCGGACCTTATCCAGAACCGCCGCGCCCGCTTTCTCGGTAATATCGCTTCGGAGGCGCATGATCTCTACGAAACGGCCGAATCCGGCCATGCCGGTGGTGTACTGCTCCACAAAACTTTGCAGCCGCCGGATGGGTTGGAGGAATGCGGACACAAAGAGGTTGCAGGCGATAAGTTCCGGCAGGGTCATCCTGCCTTTCATGATAAGGAAACCCCCGGCGGCGATTACCAGCACGTTGAGCAGGTGGAGCAGTAAATCTAAGCGGCTCTGAAAGTTTGCCATGGAACGGTAGTAAAACTTTCGGGCGGTCTTGTAGTTTTCGTTACCCCCCCGGAACTTGGTGGTTTCGTAGGACTCGTTGGTAAAGGCTTTGGCGATACGGACGCCGGAGATGCTTGACTCCAAGGCGGCGTTTATTTCGGCGGTCCGCTCCTTCACCTTCCGGGCGGTCTTCATCATGGTGGAACGGGAGCGGAGGATGTGAAACAGCATGAAGGGTACAAACACTAACAGTACCAGGGCCATTTCCCAGCGGATGGTAAAGACCAGGATGATGGAGCCCGCCAGGGTGATAACGGAAATGAACAGGTCCTCCGGACCGTGGTGGGCAAGCTCGGTCACGTCAAAGAGGTCGGTGGTTACTCGGGACATGATTTGGCCGGTGCGGTGGTTATCGTAAAAGGAAAAGGGCAACTGCTGAAGGTGGCTGAAAAGGTCCCGGCGCATGTCCGCCTCAAGGTAGACCCCCACCGTATGCCCCCAGTAGGTGATAAAGTAGGTAAAGCACATGCGGAGCAGGTACATTACCACCATCAGGGCTATCATGATGAAGAAAAACTTGTACAGGCCATTGGGCAGGAAATGCTCAATGGTGTACTTGGTCATCATGGGGAAGGCCAGATCCACCGCGGCAATGAGGGATGCAGCGAACATGTCCGCCGCAAAGAGCTTCCAATGCGGGCGGTAATAGGCGGCGAAGATACGCAGGGGCGATTTTTCAATATTCACGGCTTGCAAACACTCTCCCTATAATTTACCATAAAAAAAGTGATGGAGGCTACTATGAAAACCTTAATTGTCTATTTTTCCTATGATGGTAACAGCGCCGTGGTGGCGGAGGAGCTTAAAAAAGCCACGGATGCGGATGTGTTGGAACTCAAAACCGAAGATGAAAAGGTGCGGACCGGCTTTGCAAAGTATGCCTGGGGCGGGAAGCAGGTCCTTACCCATGCACGCCCTAAGCTCAAACCCTATACGGTAACAATAGAAGATTACGACCGTATCATCATCGGCGGGCCGGTCTGGGCGGGTTCCCCGGCGCCGGCATTACAGAGCTTCATTGCGCAAACGAGGATTAGCGGGAAGATGCTGGGCCTTTTCATATGCCATGGCGGTGGGAAGGGGAAGGCCATGGATAAGTTTAAGGCGCTGCTGCCGGGGAACATCATTGCCGCTGAGATTGATTTTATAAACCCCGCAAGGCTGGACCGGGAGGCGGTGGCAAAACAGATTGCGGAGTGGGTTGGAACCCTTTAGGGTTCCATGGACAAATTCCGCTTTTAGGGGTATACTCTCCTTTGGGGGCAAGCCATGTTATTGACCGTTCAGGGCTACTTTGAAGGTGACCGTTTTGTTACCGATGAGCCGGTACGCATACCGGAGCGGAAGAAAGCAATCGTAACCATTCTTGATGAGGACCGGGAAGAATCGGCGAACGGCAACAAGATGAGCCCGGCTGAACTTGTGCGCAGAAGAAAAGACTTAGACGAACTCGAACGGCTCCTTGATGAAAGCATGGATGAAGAAGTTCCCGAATTTCCCCGTGCCAAGCTCTACCGCGAGGTTGAAATATGAGTACCTATGCCTTGGACACCAATATTATTTCCTACTATATGGCGAATGACAAAATGATACGGGGTAAAATTCATTTGTTTCTCTACGAAGGGAACCAGCTTATCATTCCTACGGTTGTTTATTATGAAATAAGACGGGGCCTGTTAGCAAAATCCGCGCCAAAAAAGTCGGTAACCTTTGATCAGCTTTGCAAAATGTCTGAATTTGGCACCATGGATAGAGAAACCGGTGAAATAGCCGCCGCAATCTATGCCGGCCTCAGAAAGAAAGGGGCATTATTAGAGGACGCCGATATACTCATTGCCGCATCCTGTATTCAGCATGGATACCCCCTGGTAACAAACAACACGGACCACTTTAAAAATATTGACGGACTGCGACTGACAAACTGGGCAGCATAGGTCCCCATGTTTATTCCAGGATGGTAATCTCTACCCGCCGGTTAATTCTGCGGCCCTCATCGCTTGTATTATCCCCCAAGGGCCGCGTCCCGCCCCAGCCCTTATAGATAAACCTTTCCGCCGGAATTCCCCGGCTTACCAGTTCGTCTACCATCCCCTTAGCCCGCTGTACCGATAGCTCCATTTCACCGGTGGGCCTTCCTATTGCGGCGGTATGTCCTTCTACCAGGAAGGTCCGGTCCGGGGTTTCTTTTAATACACGGGCTATCATGTCCAGCCGGGGACGTTCGGCGGCAAGCATTTGATCCGAGTCCGGCTCAAAACGGATATCCTTAACGGTTAGCTTAACCCCTTCCGGGACGGCGGCAAGATCAATGCCGGACTCAGCGATTTTATCTATGCCGGGATCGGTGGACTTCTTAGTCCTGGTAATAAACGCTTCCCTGTCCAGTGGGACAAGCCCGTCGCCGAAGGTCAGCGTGAAGCCCCGGAAACGGATCGTGGAACCATTGTGCCAGGAATAGGTTTCGTCCAGGGTATCCCGCATCAGGAGGGGGATGCCATCGGAAACCCGGAGCAGGATGTCCACATTATGGGTGCCCTGAACCTGAAACGCTTCCCCCTGCCCTTCGGACCGTGACGCGTATTTTGCAACAATCCGGTGTACCGGGATGTTCCGGTAGTCCTCGATCCCCCGGTATTCATATTCGGCAACCAGGGGTATCACCACGGGCTTTCCCTCATTCAGGGGGTCCACCGCGCGTTTCCCCTTGGCGGTCCATTTTGAGCCGGGCTTGATCGCATCGGCGGGAATAGCCGGAAAATTCCTGAGCGAAGGGAAGCCGCGGTCATCACCCGGCGGATCAATGGCAACCCTTTCCCCGTCAATGCGGAAGCTAACGGGGATTACCTCATCCACCGCCCGGGCGCTTTGCCGCATATCCCGGAGGGTCTCCTCCATAACAAAGAAGTTGCCCCGGTATTGCTGCATCGCCTGGGGTATAATGGAGGCTCGGACTTCCCGGTATACATGCCCGGTATACTTCCCATTGTCGTAACGGGACCAATCGGACTTCTCAACGATAGAATAGGGGCCCTGAACTTCCCGGAACAAGCGTACCGCTCCATCCTGCGAAAAAGCCGGAAAAGGGGGGATGAGAAGAAGAATCGCGGTGAGTATCCACATAGTTATAGTATCTGTCAATTTTGCCGGAAATATTATACAATTCTGCTATGGAACAGCTTCCGGAAGACCTCAGCGGCATGGGCGCTGCGGACGCTAAAGAATATATCTTCCATTATATCACCACGTTAAAACTTACGGAGAAAAAGTACGGAACACTGAAGGGGGAGCATGAAAAATGGCTCGCCCGGCTTAACCTGGCCGCATCCAGGGGCGCAGAGGACCTGGCCGCAGCGGCCCGAGGTGAGGCGGACAGGATACGGGCAGAACGGGACGCTATAGAAGCGGAAATTGCAACGTTAAAAGCCCAAATTCAACGCATGAGGGGCCAGCTCTCCGGTTTGGCGGCCAGGGAGCGGAGCATTGATCCGGACCTGCTTGAACAGGAACTGCTGCTTGCCCTGGGCCATACACCGGGGGAGGAAAAGACGCCGGAGCTTGAACGCCAATTTGCGGCGGCAGAAGCCGATGCCGCTCTGGAAGCCCTAAAGGCTAAGCTTAAAACAGATGGGTAATAATGACCCGTATCCCCCTGCTTCCCGACAGGCCGCGTCCCCTGGTCTTTGCCCACCGGGGCTGTTCCTCCCTGGCCCCGGAAAACACCATGGTTGCTTTCCGCCTGGCCCGTGACCTGGGCGCGCCGGGGCTTGAACTGGATGTCCATGTCTGCGCAACCGGGGAACTGGTGGTGGCCCACGATGATACCTTAAACGGCCGGGACATAGGGGAACTCACCTTAGCGGAAATTCGCCGCATTGATGTGGGTTCCGGGGAGCGCCCGCCTCTTTTGGAGGATGTTCTGGAAGAATTTTGCCCCGGCATATATATCGATATAGAACTGAAAAGCCGGAAAATCAGAAACGACCCGCTGCCTGGTCCGGTGGCGGAAACACTGAGGAGTTTTGGGGACCGGACCAAAAATGCGGTGACCGTCTCCTCCTTTAACCCCTTCTGCCTTGCCGCTTTTAAACGGCTCTGCCCCCAATGTTCCGCCGCCATCATATGGAGCGCCGATTCCGAGGTCCCCTTCATTCTCCGTTATGGCCTGGGCCGTTTTCTCGCCTCCTGTGACTATGTTAAACCGGTTTATACCCAGGTTAGCCCCCGTTCCTATCGCCGTATAGCCTGCGGGGAAGGCCGCCCCCTGGTGCCCTGGGTTCTGGACGATCCCGTCACCGCCCGGCGTATGCTGGACATGGGCTGTGAGGGGATCATCACCAACCGGCCCCAGGACATGGGTATCGAACGGCTTGACTACTTCGAAAAAAGCCTGTTAAAATCTCTGAAAAGTGCACGTTGAAAAACCTGTATTTTGCCTGTTATAAAACCTGTATTTTGCACGTTATAAAGGGAATAGGGTGATGCTGACAGAAAAAGGGTATAAACCACGGCTCATAGACCCAAAAACGGCGGATTTACTGACGGAATTCGGCGCCGTGGCAATTGAAGGCCCCAAATGGTGCGGTAAAACCTGGACCGCCCTGAACCACGGCAACAGCGCGTTCTTTATCGCCGATCCGGCGGGAAATTTTCGAAACCGGGAAATGGCGCGGCTGGACCCGTCTTTGATACTGGACGGTGAACCGCCATTGGTGATCGACGAATGGCAGGAAGTACCGGGGATATGGGATGCCGTCCGCTTTACGGTAGATCGGGATCGCTCAAAGGGCCGGTTCATCTTAACCGGGTCCGCCACGCCGCCGCGGGAATCCTACGTACATAGCGGCGTCGGCAGAATAGCCCGGATACGGATGCGGACCATGTCCCTGTATGAGTCCGGGGAGTCCTCCGGGACCGTATCTTTGAAGAGCCTTTTTTCGGGGGAAGCAACCGGTCCCCAAAAATCTTCCCTGACCCTGGATCGCATTATCGGCTGTATCCTGCGGGGCGGCTGGCCTGTCCTGGCGGGAAGCGACCGCTTCTCCTCCGAAGTTCCGCAGCAATACCTTGAACGTATCGCGGACAGTGAAGTTTCCAGTGTTGACGGCATTCACCGTAACCGGTCAAAGGTCATGGCCGCATTACGCTCCCTGGCCCGCAATAACGCCACCCTGGTCAGCAATAAGACCCTGCAAAAGGATATTGACGCAGATGATCACGAGGAAACCGGTATTAACCGCAATACGGTATCCCGGTATTTAACCCTGCTTAAAACCCTTTATGTACTTGAAGAAATACCCGGATGGGCGCCGGGCCTCCGTTCCTCCAAGCGTTTACGGGTAAGCCCCAAACGGCTCCTGGCGGACCCGTCCCTCGCCGCCGCCGCCATCGGCGCGACACCGGAGAAATTCAAAAAAGATCTAAACACCCTGGGATTTTTATTTGAAGGATTGTGCCTGCGGGATATCCTGGTTTATGCGGAATCGGTTGGAGCTTCGGTATACCATTACCGGGATGAATCGGATCTTGAAGCGGATGTGATTCTGGAGCTTGCGGATGGCCGGTGGGCCGCCCTGGAAATCAAGCTGGGAGCCCATCAAACCGATACGGCTGCAACAAATCTGTTAAAGCTTAACAAAACAATGATAAAAAACGATATCCCCCCCGCAGCGTTTCTGGCGGTCATAAACGGCCTGGGCGGATTTTCCTGCCGGAGGGATGACGGAGTCTATGTGGTTCCCATCGACTGCCTGGGACCGTAAGGGCTAAAACACCGGGAAGGACTCAAACCCCGCGTCTTTCAGAGCGAGCATGGTCTGGTTGGCATTCTCCCCCGCGGGAATATTTACCGTCCAATGGGTAACGCCGTTTACCGGCTTTTGGCTGACCTCTGCGGCAAAGCCCCGGGACACAAGCCTGGCCGCCATAGCCCGGGCGTTTTCTTCCCGGTTGAAAATGCCGGTCTGTAAAGCCCTTGGCCCGGCTGATGCGGATGCTGCTGCGGCGGCGGCTGTCGGCAGGGTTTCGCCGGAACGTACCGATGGAACCGTCGGGCCTAAAGCCAAGGGACCTCCGGCCGGCGAGGCAGGGACGGCGGCGCCGATGGTCACGCTGCCGCGGCCGGGGTAGAAAAACCAGAGGGGTCGGTTAAGCGCGGATACCCGGACGCCGGCAACCGTGCTGTCGGCAGCATTGCTGTTTGCGGCCAGGGCCGTTTCACCCTGGAGGATACCCGCTTCGGGACTCTTGGGGAATTCCGACAGTATCTGTGCTTTATAGGCCCCGTCACCGAATAGCCGCCAGAAGGTATAGTAGATAGCCGGACGGTAATCATGAAATTCAGGTTTTCCCAGCAGGGTGTATAAAGCGCCGGGACTGCCTTTGCGGAACACCTCTATAAGAGCGGCGATGTAGTGGGCGTCCCGAACGGCGGCTGTATCCCTGCCCCCCGCAAGAATACCCCGAAGGGCATCGGCGGCGGCGTCAAATTCCCCCAGGGTCACGTAGCAGAGGGCGCTTTCCAGAAAACACCGGTCGTCCCGGTTTGCCGGATCAGAGAGACCCGCCTCCCGCCATGCCCGGGCCGAAACATCGACGTTCCCCGAAAGCCGCTGTAGTTGGGCCAGCCTGATATATGATTCCCGGCGTTCGGCGGCGGAGAGGGCGCTTGACCCCAGTTTAGTTTCAATATTCCCG
>BNUY01000065.1 GCA_025997715.1 Spirochaetia bacterium | reverse complement strand
GAAGGGCGTACGTCCCCCGATACCAATACGATTTCGCCATTCAGCTTTGTGCCTATAGCCTGCCCTATGAGAAAGGCGTCTTTTTCGGTAAATTCCTCTCCATATATTCCCCGGATATCGCACTCTTTGTAAATGCTCATAGGGCAAACCTTTCCCGGCAGGCATCGAAGAACTGCCCGTACAAAGACTGATACCTTTGGGCGGCATTGTTCCGGGGCTCTATTGTTTTCTGTATCCGTACCATTTGTTCAGCCGCGTCTTTCAAGCTGCTGAACCCGGTCCGGGAAGCTGCCAACAGGACGGCGCCCATGGCGGCCCCGACAGTTTGGGGGAGCAGAAGTTTTTTATTTAAAATATCAGCGCGGATTTGCAGCCACACCGGGGAACGACAGGCCCCGCCGGTTGTATAAATCCCGGGCCCCACCGGGCAGCCGGACTGCTCGGCAAGATGGAAAGCCAGCCTTTCGGTATAGCCAACCCCTTCCATCAAAGCGGTAAAGAGGATATGTTCATCCTCTGCGTTGCCGATGATAAATTCTTTTGCCTGTTGATCCACAAAGGGGTATCGCTCCCCGACGCCCGTAAGGGGATAAATCAGCACCCCCGTGGGAGCAAGTACCGCGGCATGTTGATCCAATTCGGCAAAACGGCTGGGATCAAAGCGCTGGTTAAGACATTTCCCCCCTACATTTGAAGCCCCACCGGTAAGCCAGAGGTCTCCGGGCAATTTGTGGCAATAGCTGGCCCCGGTTGGATCTATGATGATTTTATCCGAAACACCCTTCAGCACGAAGGTTGTACCGATAATGCTTGCCCAATTACCGGTATTCACTGCCCCTACGCTCAGAGCCGAAGCGTACCCGTCCGTGGCGCCGGAAACAACCATGGTGCGGGGTGACAGCCCCGTTAGTTCCGCTGCCCAGGAATTCACCGGAGCAATGGGACTGCCCGGTGCTTCTACCCGGGGCAATTTTCGGCTATCCACCCCCAGCTTATCAAAAAAAGAAGGCCACTTCTCATCAACCAGATCATACCCGGTTTTCAATGCATTGGAATAATCCGTTACATCATAGCATCCGCATAACTTACCCACAATATAATCTGTCTGGTGAATAATTTTCCAGGCTTTCTTAAATATCTCCGGCTGCTCATCACGAAGCCACAAAAGCTTACAGAGCGAAAACGAAGCATTAAAACGGAGGCCGAGCTTTTGTTCATGAGCTCCCGCCACTTCATGCACAGCGGCAGTTTGTACTTCGGAACGCATGTCGTTGTACATGATTCCATCAGTTAAAGCCTGGCCGTTTTCATCTATTGCCAAAATGGTTCCCGAGGTACCGTCAATTGCCAGTGAAACAATTTCCTCGGGCTTCCTGTTTTTCTCTTTTAGCTGCGCGGTACAGTTGCGAAGCACATTGACCGCAGCATTCCACCAGTCAAGTGGGCGCTGTTCATAACAACGCGGCTTATCCGTTATGTTCAGAACGGAGAAATTGCAGGAGGCTTCAGCAACTACCCCGCCTTTACTGTCAGAAACTATAGCGCGGACACCCTGGGTGCCCACATCAATTCCCATAAAAAGCATATATAAAAGATATCACAAAAATCTATAAAAATCCAGCCCTAATTACAAAATATTATAAAACTTTCAGTCCACAACTCTGTGGAAAATTCTTGATAATGTCCACTTGTGGTTTATATCACTTCCCGGGTATACTTTACCCAGGAGGGATCATGAGCAATTCTCTAATGGCAGTTTTTCTGGATATAGACGGGACCCTGGTTACAGTCAGCGAAGGCCCCTTCAGCGATGATATTGCAGAGATTGAAACGGCCCATCAGAGGGGACACCGGATTTTCCTCTGCACCGGACGCTCCCTAGGGTATATTCCCCCGGAGTTCCAGGAAGCCCCTTGGGTGGACGGCATCGTGGCCGGCGCCGGAACCCATGTGCTGCTGGCAGGAAAAACCATCTACCATAAATGGATAGCGCCGAATCTCCTCCATGACATCATCGCCTTTTATCAACAGAATAAAAAGGGCTGCATATTTGAAGGGGAAAATGATATGTACGCCCTTAATCCCGGAAGCTTTGACATGATCCACGATTATTACCATATAATTGAAACTCCGGATGATTTCGAAACGAAATACAAGGGCGCCGTCATCACCAAGTTAACCATGGAGGGGGAAAAAACCAGGGAGGAACGGAATTTTTTAGAGAACCATTTCCGCCTGAACGCATTTGAAAACTACTTTGAAGGTATCATCCTGGGGGAAAGCAAATCCAAGGGAATGAATATAATCATTGAAGCCATAGGGATACCTCGGGAAAACACCATAGCTATCGGTGACAGCGAAAACGATCTGGACATCATCCGCGCCGCCGGTATTGGCATAGCCATGGGGAACGCCTGCGCCGAGCTGAAAGCTGCGGCCCGGGAAATTACCGGGAACTGCGGGAAAGGCGGCGTTGGACAGGCGATTAAAAAGTTTGTACTTACGGACGACGGAGATTAATTTGCATCAAATGCATAGTTCACGCCTTTTCCCTTAAACAACTAAGAATCTGGTTTTTCCTGTTGATATGTACTCCCTTATAGTGACAAATTTGTATCCCGCCACTCCGCAAGGGCGGCGAAATTATCCTTTAAACCGACAACCAATGATTTATATATGTTAAACAGGCTGTCGTATTTTAATTTTTCCGCTGGGTTCGGCGTATATTTTGCCCCGTACTCAACAACCGTACTAAAGGCATCTTTTACATCCTTAAATACACCGGTACCAAGCCCGCTGATTATTACATCCCCCATCGCAGCGCCTTCACATTTTTGCAAGGTCTGTATCTCCACGCCGTTGCAATCGGCAAGAGCCTGCATCCAGAATTTGCTGTTGCATGGACCGCCTGTAGCGGTAATTTCTTTTATAGCTGTTCCGGAACCGGGATTGATAATATCCATATTGTGTCTGAATGAGTAGCAGCTTCCTTCCATTATTGACCGCAATATTTCACCACGGGTTGTACTGTCCCCCAGACCGAAGAATACCCCCCGCGCTTTTGAATTCCAGATAGGAGAAAGCTCACCGGTAAGATAGGGAATGAAAATAAGACCGCCTGAGCCGGTGGCCGTCCGCTCTGCTTCCCTGTCGAACATGCTGTAGGCGTCAATACCAAAGGCATCTTCCAGGGCAGTTTCACTCTGTCCCAATGCTTTCCGGAACCATTTTAAGGCGCCGCCGGTACAGCCCATCACCGCAGTATTGAGTATAAAACCGGGAATGACCGCCGGGATAGAAATTAGTGCGGGATCAATCTTCATGCTGCCGGGATTTTTCGGAATGGCTACAACTTGAACTAATGTTGAACCGGTTCCGGTTGAGTAACCGGTCTGTCCTTCTTTGTAGATACCCGCTCCCAGTGTAGCAGCGGCCGTATCTGTTGTACCTGCGGCAACCAGTGTTTCCGGCGACAAGCCCGTTTCTTCCGCAGCTTCTTTACTTACGTGCCCTATAATATCATAACTTTCTGAAACAGGCGGCAGCATTTCAAATGGGATATGCAAACTTTCGCAAATTTCTTTATCCCAGGTGCGTGTATAAATATTGTAAAAATGACAATTCCCGGCCATGCTGTGATCTATGGAGTAAACACCGGTAAGCCGGTAATTAATATAGGTATTGCACTGCAAAAAATACTTTGTTTTTGCAAAAATATCCGGACGCTGGGTCCGCAGCCATTCAATTTTTGCTACCATATGATAGGGCCGTATGGCGGCAGGGTTAATACGTTTTATTTTGTCTCCCAGCCGTTCTATAATAGATGCCGCTTCTTTTTCACTTCGGGCATCAGCCCAGATAGCGGCCCTGCTCAATGGCTGGCCCGCATTGTCCATGGGAAGAAGTGAGGGCGTATGGGCACTCACGGAAATGCACGCAATCTGTTCAGCCTTAAACGTTTCATTTTTTAAAAGATTGGCCAGAGCCAATTTGAAAGCCTGCCACCAGTCTGCAGGATCGTGCTCCGCCAGATTGGGGGGGGGATAATAAACCGGGTACCCCTGATAGGCCTGGGATACCACCTTGCCTGTTTCCACGCTGTAAGCCAGAGCTTTAGCACCGTTTGTGCCATAGTCCATGCCTATGAGAACATCGCGTTTCATTTCCACCCTCCTCTATTTTTTGTACACCCCAAATTCATGAATGGCATCATACATAGCTATGATATTCTCAGGAGGAACGCCGAATTGGATGTTATGGGATGGGGTTGCAATATATCCACCCCCAGGCGCGAGGTCATTTATCCTCCGCTTTACCTCTGCTCGTACATCGTCTACGCTGCCCGACACCAAGGCGCCTTGACTGTCAATGCCGCCATGAAAACATACCTTTGCGCCAAAAAGCCGTTTAAGCTCCCCGGTGTCCATATCACGAGCATTGGGCTGAATGGGGTTTATTATATCTGCACCCGCGTCAATAATATCGGGTAAAAAAGCTTTTATAGACCCACAGGTATGCATCGCAATTTTTCCATCGCTGTTGTATTTATGAAATTCATTTTTCATGTTAGCCCATTCCTCGGCATGACGCGGTTTTACCAACTCACGGTATTTATCCGGTGCAAGCAAAGGCCCGTTCTGGGTACCAATATCTTCGCCATTGGTGCGTACATAGGTGAGGTACTTACCGCAAGCTTTCATAACGGCGGTAAATAGTTTTTTATTTATTTCCACCATTTTGTCCATGGCCGCACAGGCAATCTCCTCATTTTCATACAGATCAATTAAATATCGTTCAAAACCCATAAGAAAATGAGGCATCTCAAAAACATGACCCGCAGTGACAAGAGTCAATGCAAAATCAGTATCCTTGTATAACTGTTTGGCAAGCTCTTCAATTTTAGAAGGATCAAACAAATCATCCACTGTAGGCCAGGCATAATTAAGTACATCCTCAACAGTCTCCGCATCTTTTAACGGTACATCGGCGTTAATATACATAAAAGACCCGGGGGTATCTTCCACTTTTTTCCTCAGCACTCCCCACTGATCCCGGAATTCAGGAAGTTCCATGCTAAACCCTTTCGGAACAAAAGCATAAGCCGGTATATGCATTACATCGACATCCAATTTTTCAAGACACTCAACCGACGGGAAAGCATGGTTGCAGTCATCCCACCAATACGGCTCATACTTAATTCCCAGATGTTCGCATAATACGCCGTAAGCAGGCGGCGAAATAGTCAAATCACAGGGCACCCTGTCCGGTTCCCGATGGTTAAGCGCTTCAGCTACCCGTTCTCTTCGTGAATATACCTTTGTCATTTTTCCCTCCTGAATTCTGTATTATAATGTTGTTCTTATCCGGCAGGACGCAATCTTTCACCTGTTTTCACATCAAAAAGAAGCAGATTTTTCTGCTGGATTTTTAAACGCAGCTCATCGCCCTTTTTAAACCTTATATCTTTTGTAGTCATAACGGTAAGAAAATTATCTCCCAGTCTGACAGAAACATTTTTCTCTTCCCCAAGATTTTCAAAAATCTCAACTTCAAAACGGGCATCCCAATTATCATCATGTACTACGTCCATATAGGTTGGCCGAATGCCAAGGACAAATTCATTCCCCTCTTTCAGAATACTCTTAAATGTCTCAGGCATAGGAATAGAAGCATTAGTGTCTTTAAAAGTAAAACTGTACTTGTCTCCTTCCTTTCGAATCTGGGTTTGCAGAAGGTTCATCGGAGGTTCACCGATAAAATTCGCAACAAAGAGATTCACCGGATCATTAAAAATTTCATCCGGGGTTCCGTATTGCTGCAAGAAACCTTCGTTCATAATACATACACGGTCAGAAAGACTCATCGCCTCCATCTGATCATGGGTAACCAGAACAGTAGTACATTGAATATTATGATGGAGCCGCTTTATTTCCGTTCTCAGGGTTTGCCGCATTTTCCCGTCCAAATGGGATAGGGGCTCGTCAAGAAGCAGTACCTTGGGATTGCGTACCAATGCCCGGGCAATGTTCACCCGCTGCTTCTGGCCGCCGCTTAACGAAGCTACCTTTGCGTCAAGGAGATCCTCCAATTTCATAAGGGGCGCTATTTTAGTGATCCGCTGATGTACTTCTTCTTTACTTACATTTTTAGCCTTAAGGCAAAACGCTATATTATCATAAACATTTAACGGCGGATACAATGCATAATCTTCAAAGGCCAATCCTATACCCCTGTCTTTGGGAGTAACATGGTTAATAACCTTTCCGTCTATGATGATTTCACCAGCCGTTATTTCCTCAAGCCCTGCGGTCATGCGGAGCGTGGTTGATTTACCGCATCCCGAAGGCCCCAGAATACCGACGAACTCGCCGTCATTGATGGTAAAACTCAAATCTTTTACCGCCCGCACGCCTTCGCCGGCGTGTTTCTTCTTTTTTGTCCCATTATGCTCATAGGTTTTGCAAACCTGTGAATAAACGATCTCAGCCAATGGTCTCCCCCCTTCCAAGCTCATCCTCTCCTAAACGGAAAAGATACCTGCCGTCCGCACGGGCAAAATATATTGCATTGCTCATATTAAAGGTTAAGAATATTTCTGAATCCAGATCAGGTTTAAGTTCAGCGGGCAGCATAAACTGTAACTGGGCATCATCGATTTTTACCGTAATACAGTTTTGGTTGCCCATGGGTTCAATGTTATATACCGTACCACGTATACTGTCGGCAAGGGGCTTTAAAGAATACTGTATATCCATACCGCGAAGCCCGGCGTCAAGCAAACCCGCTTCTTTCAACTTTTCGCCGACCAGGGCATTAACCGGCAGGCTTTTCCCCTGCCAAGGTAATTTTACAAAACTGCCTTGTGCCGAATTTTCTATTTCAACAGGGATAATATTAATTTCCGGCTCCCCAAACAACCGTGCAACAAAACGGTTTGCCGGGGTATAAAATATTTCATTCGGCGTACCCACCTGCTGTATCGTTCCTTTGTCTATAACCGCAATCCGGTTTCCCAATGACATTGCCTCAGAATAATCATGGGTCACATAAATGGTCGTCGATTTAAAATTTTCCTGTATTAACTTAAGCTCTTTACGCATTGCGTGGCGGAGTTTCGCATCAAGATGGGCCAGGGGTTCATCCATTAAAAACACCCGGGGAGAACGAACCAATGAGCGCCCCAATGCTATACGCTGGCGCTGCCCGTTGGAAACCTGAGAAGGCAGGCGGTCAAGCAATTCAGTAATGTGCAGCATTGAGGCAACCCGGTACACTTCCTTTTTAATTTCATCTTCATTTTTCTTATATTTCGGACTGCGAAGCGGAGAAGCAATATTGTCATATGCACTCATATGCGGATAGAGTGCATAGTTTTCAAAAACCATGGAAACATTTCTGTCAGCGCTTTCAACCAGGGTAATGTCTTCATCATCGAATAAAACTACTCCCTGATCCGGTTCAATAATACCGGCAATCACATTTAATATGCTTGTCTTCCCTGCTCCGGCCGGACCGAAGATAACAAAAAATTCATTGTCACGGACCTCAAGACTTATGTCATCTACCGCCCTGACCTTCTTATAGTTTTTGGTGATTCGTTTTAAAGTTATGCTGGACATGATTTATCCTTTTACCGCACCGAAACTGAGACCACGCACCAGATGTTTGCTAATACACAAGGCCAGGATAATCTCAGGGAGAATCGCAATAACTGAAGCTACGGCCATCTGTCCGTAATGAATTGTATCGGTAGAAATATACTTCATTGCCGATACCGTAATAGTCTGAATCTTAAAACCTGAAAGCTGGAGGCCGAAGGTAAAGGAGTTCCAACAGAATATAAACGCTAAAAGAGATGCCGCAACAAGTCCCGGTTTAATCAGGGGGATCAAAATCATTACAAAGGTATGATACCATTTGTACCCGTCCAGTTCAGCGGCTTTTTCAACTTCCACCGGTATATCTTCAAAATATCCGCGCAGTACCCAGATAAGCATGGGCAGAGAAATAAACTGATATATCCAAATGAGTCCCACATAGGTGTCATACAGGCCAATTTTTTGATACAGCATAAATAAAGGCAGAATGATAAGAATTTCCGGTGCAAACTTGAATGAAAGAATGGTAAAAGCCACATCTTCCTTCGCCTTAAAATTATAGCGCGCCAAGGCGTACGCGGCGGGCACCCCCACGATCAAGGACACGATGACTGCACCACCTGAAACAATCAGGTTATCAATAAAACTCTTTACATAATTCCCCTCATTGAGTACCTTCTTGTAATTCTCAATGGTTGGGTGAAAAACAAAAACTGTGGTGTACATCTCCATATCACTTTTGAAGGATATTATAAACATCCAGATCAGCGGAAAGAGTGAAAATATCGCATACAGCAGGAGAAGGACTCCGCCAAGACGGAGCATCAGTTTTTCAGCAGCCGAATAATTTTGCATATTCATCCTATTACCTCCCGGACGAAGTTTGGGTAACCTTAAGCCATTTACCCACCAGAAATTTACTGATGGCATAAATAATCACCCAGAGCACTAAAATATACGGTAAAGATTCGGCGAATTTAAAATAAACGAAGGACGTCGTATAAGCGGTGAGAGAAAGGTTCATCAGAGTATCGCCGGGACCGCCTCTGGTCCAGGAATAAATAATGCCGAATTCCTGAAGGGCTGCCATTAAGCGAAAAATGAGTGCGATGTACATAAACGGTTTTAACATCGGCAGAGTCAGGGTTCGAAATGTAAACCAGGCGCTCCCGCCGTCAATAAGGGCCGATTCATAGGGTGACTTCGGCATGGACTGAAGTCCTGCCAGAATGAGCAGCATCACAAAGGGGGTGTATACCCAAATATCAACCAGGGCAACGGAAAATAATGCCGTTGAGGATTGTGAAACCCAGGGAAAACCATATACTCCGAAAATGTTTAAGAGCCGGTCCAGAATTCCAATGGATGAATTGGTCATCAGCTGCCAGAGGAGGACCGCAATAACAGGCGCTACCATAAGGGGGAATATCAGCACTACTTTGAGTATGCGGGTAACCCAGTTGGATCGATTAAGGGTCAGGGCAATCAAAAGCCCCAGGACCATTTCCGAAACCGTTGTGACAAGAGCGTATTGGACCGTAACCCAAAGGGCATGCCAGAACTTTACCTGGGTAATCATACGTACCCACTGACGCCCGCCTATAACACGGTATTCAGAGCTCCTGAAACTATAATTGGTAAAAGAATACCCAATAGAAGAAATAAACGGATAAAAAATCCCTATGGTTATAACGATGGTAGGCAGCAGGATCAGCCATGGCCGTATTCTGCGCATGAGAGATTTTTTACCAGCAGGTACTGGTATGATTCCGGAGTTTATATCCAAATTATCCATACACCCATATTCCCTTTTGATGATAATACGATCGGCTTCCCTTAAGGAAAGCCGATCGTTTAAAAAGCAGCGCTAATTCGTAACTTCTATATCGCTTACAATGTCGTCAAGTTTTTTCTTAAGTGCATCCATTGCCTGTTGGGTGGAAGCATATTTCCCTTCAACCAGATCCTGTAATGTTGCAGACCACTCGGTGCCAATTTCAAAGAAATGGTATTGCGGTGTGGGGAGAAGGGTGGTTCCGGCAACGGTACCGTTAAAGGTATCAATAAAGCCCGATGTACTCACAATGTTTTGATAGGCAGGCTGATTGAAAGAAGAGCTGCGTATGGTCTGAACAATCCTGCCATCCACAGAAGCAAATTGCTGATATTCTTTGCCGGTGAAATATTGCATAAAGAGCCATGCCGGAACTTTCTTCTTGGAAGAAGCATTCATTGCCATAGCCCAAACCCACAGGTTTGATTTTAATGATTTACCCCTGGGCACGGGAATGGTGGTAAACACCAAATTTTCCGCTTCTTTGGAATTACCCTTTACCGTCTGACCAAAACAGTTCTGGGAAGAATCTATCAGCATGGCAGCTGTTCCCGCACCGAGTTCAGCGCCGGAGGAATACCATGTGGCGCTGCCCCAAGTGGATGAACCGCCGCTCTTGATAAGGTTTACATACCAGTCGGTCATCGCAACGGCTTCGGGGCTGTTCACTACGGCTGAAAGTTTACCGTTCTTAACCTCAAAATCTTTGGCGCCCCAGGAATAGTACAAGCTGAAGTAAGCAGTGATAGGAGTTGCCCAGCCGCGTTCACCGCGCAGCGCTACCCCGTATGTATTGGGACCGGAATGCCCCTTCAGAGCTTTGGCAGCGGCGAGCAGTTCATCCGTATTGGTAGGTACCTTTATATTGTGTTCGGCAAAGATACGCTTGTTGTACACCAGTTCGTTGGATTCATATCCCATGGGGAAGCCCCAGAGAGGACCAGTACCCATCAGATGACCCGCTTTCGCATCCCAGCGCAGGGCATTCAGAATGGATGGGAACAGATCCTGAACATCAAAATCATCGCTTATATACGCAGGGTTTTTCAAAAATTCATCCAGGTCCTGCATGTAACCGGCGGAAGCATATTCCCAAATCTGATACGGACCGGTCATGAAAATGTCCATGTCACCGGAACGGCTGTTTAGCTGGGTGGTAACCTTGTCGAAGTAGTTGGATTCGGGAATAACCGAATACTGAACTTTAATCCCCGTAAGTTTTTCGAAGTCCGGAATCTTTTTGATGATTTCATCGGCATAGGGATGCTGATTAAAAAGCACATTTATTGTTTCTCCGGAACTCATCGTCCAGGAAAATTTCCCGGTGGCGGCGGGTATTCCCCCGCCCTGAGCTCCTCCGGACTGACTGCCGCCGCCGGCGTAAACAGGCAGCAAACTTACTACCAGGGCCAGTACGAACAACAGAACCAAGCCTTTCGTTCTTTTCATAAAACTTCCTCCTCGCTTTCCGCGAATTTTATTGGCTTCCCCTGGATAAGGGGTCATATTATGTTACCCCCTGAAAATCTTATCAGTCAAACAAAAGTTTTAGTAATAAAATCTTATTTAATACAATTTCTTACTTTTTTTGAGCTTCCCCGCCGTGTTTTCTGAAAATATTTATAAAATCTTACAATTATAGCTGGAATTTTATAAATCCTATGGAATGAATACAGACTATCGGGTACCGCTAATTTCCGCTCAAAATTCTTCATACCTTCCGGTCTGGCTTAGATCATAGCCCCCCATTATCTCCAGGTCCTGCTTAAATTCGTCGGAAGAAATATAGGAACCGATGATCCTGACGGCGGGGGTATTCCGATCCGCCAAACGAAATACCAAATCGTACCATTCCATCTGGAGGGGGACGAATTCGATCCCCGAAACCCGTTCGATCCCCCGTTCACAGCCGCAGCCCAGGTCCGCGCCGCCCTTGGCAACCGTGCTGGCAGAGGCCATGTGGGAGCTTGATTCCCGGGTATAGCCCCGGATGCCGGCCCCGGCGATCCCCAATTGTACCAACTTCTGGTCCAGGAGAATCCGGGTGCCGGAACCGCGTTCCCGGTTGATCATGGTCAGCTCGGGGCGGCTGAAATCCTTCCAACCCTGTATGTGGAGGGGGTTCCCCTTCTTGACATAGAGTCCCTGCATACGGCCCCCCAACCGGAACACCCCCACGGGAAGTCCCGGCAGGAGGCGGCGGATGAAGGAATAATTGTAGGTATCGGTTTCTGCATCCCAGAGATGGGCGGCGGACATGGATACCCGGCCATGGTACAGGGAGTAGAGGCCGTTATAGCAGCCCACATAGGAACGGAGCACCGTGTTTCCCGACATGGAAAGCCGGTTTACCAGGAGATCCAGGCACATGTCCTGGCCGGAGATGATCACCGAAGCGGAGGCAGGGTCGGGATTTTCCCCAAGGGCTTCCTCAAGGGCCTTCGGCTGGCCGGAGGATATCAGATCAACAACCTCCCGGCCGCTCTCCCAGGGGGACTTCTGGTCGTGAACTTGGGGTTCGACATATTGGGGGCCCGTCTTATTTGCCGCCAGATACCGGTCTATATCGGATTGGGAAACACGCACCTGTTTCCCCACCTTAGAGGAGGGGAGTTCTCCCCGTTTGATAAGTTCATAGACCGTATACTTTTTAATGCGCAGTCGCTGCGCCACATCTTCCGCTGTAAGAAGGTCCGATTCCATAGGATCAGTATACCCGATAAATCCGGAATCTACAATATGCTATTTTGAATATTTCTCCGTGATGAAACATTGATAAATATAACAAAACACAATAATAAATATAAAGACTTTAAAGAAAAATAACAAAATATAACTAAATTAAATAAAACAACATGAAAAAATATGAATGTCGTGGGAATGTAATTCGAAATAGTGCACAGTTTTACTATTTTTCGATAAACTTTTTCTCTTGCAGTTTTTTTCCGGCGGGATTATACTATCCAGAGGAGAAATATCAAATATGGATAAAAAGACGTTCACCATAAACGGACAGTCGCGCACTTTAATAGTGGACGGCGAGTCCACCCTGGCGGATCTGTTGCGGAAACAGCTTCTTTTGACCGGCTGCAAAGTCGGATGCGGGAACGGACAATGCGGCGCTTGTTCGGTCATTATCAGCGGCAAGGTGGTGCGGGCCTGCACCAAGAAGATCAAGACGATCACCGATGATGACGTCATTGAGACCATTGAAGGAATCGGAACCCCGGAAAATCTGCATCCCCTGCAGGTTGCCTGGATGGCCCACGGATGCGCCCAGTGCGGGTTCTGCTCCCCGGGCTTTATTCTGTCCGCCAAGCAGCTCCTTGCGGAAAACCACAGCCCCACCCGGACCGAGGTTCGCACATGGTTCCACAAGCACCGGAACATCTGCCGCTGTACCGGGTACAAGCCCCTGGTAGACGCCGTTATGGACGCCGCCAAGGTACTCCGCGGTGAAGTGCAGAAGGACGACCTGCTCTTCAAACCGGTTGGGAATAACATCACCGGCACCTACTACCACCGTCCCTCCGCCAAGGCGAAGGTTACCGGTAAGTGGGATTTCGGCGCCGACGTGGACCTTCAAATGCCCGCAGGCACCCTGCACCTCGCATTGGTTCAGGCGGAAGTTTCCCATGCCAAGATCAAGAGCATCGACACTGGCGAAGCGGAAAAGATGGAAGGGGTCTACAAGATTATCACCCATAAGAACGTGACCGGAAAGAACCGGATCACCGGCCTTATTACCTTCCCCACCAATAAGGGCGACGGCTGGGACCGGCCCATTCTCTGCGATGAAAAGGTATTCCAGTACGGCGACGCCATCGCCATCGTAGCCGCCGACACGGTGGAACAGGCCAAGGCCGCGGCGAAGAAGGTAAAGGTTGACCTTGAGCGGCTCCCCGAATATATGAGCGCCCCCGCCGCCATGGCGGCTGATGCCATCGAAATCCATCCCGGAACCCCCAACGTATACTTTCAAATCAACAACAAGAAGGGCGCCGAGACCAAGGACATCGTAGCCAAGGCCGCCCATGTTGCGGAAGTTTCTTCCTATTGTTCACGGCAGCCCCACCTTCCCCTGGAACCGGACTGCGGCCAGGCCTATATCGACGAAGAAGGCCGCCTGACCATCCATTCCAAGTCCATTGGTATCCACCTCCACGCCGCCATGATCGCCGCCGGTATCGGCGTCGAGGGTGACAAGCTGCGGATCGTGCAGAACCCCGCGGGGGGCACCTTCGGGTACAAGTTCTCCCCCACCCTGGAAGCCCTGGTCGGCGTGGCCTGTCTGGCCTGCGACAAACGCCCGGTCTCCCTGGTTTACGATATGCATCAAATGATTACCTACACCGGTAAGCGCTCCCCTGTCTTCATGAATTTGAAGGTTGCGGCGGACAAGGACGGGAAGGTATTGGCCCTGGAAGGCAACAACATCCTCGACCACGGACCCTATTCCGAGTTCGGCGACCTCCTCACCCTGCGGCTGGCCCAGTACCACATGGCCGGTTACGATGTGCCCAATATCCGCACGGAAAACTTCTGCGTGGCCACCAACCACGGCTGGGGTTCCGCATTCCGCGGTTACGGTGCTCCGGAAGCGGAGCTTGGTTCGGAGATCCTCATGGACATCCTGGCGGAAAAAGTCGGCGTTGACCCCTTCGAGATCCGCTACAAGAACATCTATCGCCCGGGCTGCACCAATATCACCGGCCAGGAACCGGAAGTGTTCTCCCTGCAGGAACTGATGGACAAGTCAAAACCCCACTACTACGATGCGAAGAAGCGGGTAAAGGAACTAAACGCCAAGGGCGGCAAGTTCAAATACGGCGTCGGCATTGCCATCGGCGTATACGGCTGCGGTCTTGACGGCAAGGACTCCTCCTCCGCCTGGGTTGAACTCCAACCGGACGGCGGCGTGAAGGTCGGGACAAGCTGGGAAGATCACGGACAGGGCGCCGATATCGGAACCCTCACCATGGCCCACGAGACCCTCCGCAAGGCGGGCATCCCCTACGACAAGATGACGGTGTTGATGAACGATACCGCACTCACCCCCAACTCCGGACCCGCCGGGGGCAGCCGCTCCAACGTGGTAACCGGTAACGCCATCCGGGTCGCTTCCGAAGCCCTCCTCCATGCCCTTAAAAAGGCTGACGGGACCTACAAGACCTACGCCGAAATGGTAGCCGGCAAGACCCCATTGCGCTACGAAGGAAGCTGGACTGCGGAGATGTGTTCCAACTGCGATCTGGAAACCAGCCAGGGAGCGCCCTTCGCCACCTACATGTACGAAGTTTTCGTACCGACCGTAGAAGTTGACACCGAAACCGGCAAGGCCAGGGTAATCTCCTTCTACACCGCCGCCGATGTGGGCAAGGTCATCAACAAGTCTGTGGTAGACGGCCAGATATACGGCGGTATCGCCCAGGGTATCGGCCTCGCCCTCACCGAGGACTTCGAGGATCTGAAGAAGCACACCACCCTGGTGGGCTGCGGAATCCCGACCATCGAAGACGTTCCCGATGACTTTGTGATCGAATACGTCGAAGCGCCCCGGAAAAGCGGCCCCTACGGCGCTTCCGGTACCGGCGAAGTTCCGCTCTGCGCTCCCCACCCGGCGATCCTGAACGCGATCTACGATGCGGTAAAGGTGCGGATCACCGCGGTCCCCGCCCTGCCTGAAAAGATCAAAGCCGGTCTGAAGGGCTAGTAGTACCAAGTATTGAAGGGATTGCGGGACAGAAGATCCGCAATCCCTTCTTTTTTATTTGAAGAATTTTAACCACGAATGGCACGAAAAACACGAATGGGAGAAGAAAATTGCATTAAAATATTCGTGCCGTTCGTGTGATTCGTGGTTTTTCTTCTTCTTTGTGTTACTATTTAATTTAAGGAAGGCCATGCCGGTACGGGTAACTGTTGAAACATTTCTGGATCAGAAACTGCTCCGCGAGGTTGAGTCCCTTTGCACCCAGGAGGAGCCCCCGGCCTGCCAGGCGGCCTGCCCCCTGCACCTGGATGTCCGGGCCTTCACCGCCCTCATAGAAACCGGTAAAGCCGCCGAAGCGTGGCAGCTTTACGCCAAGGCCATTCCCCTGGCGCCGCTTATCGCCCATACCTGCAATGCCCCCTGCCAGTTGCCCTGTAAACGCGGTGAACGGGGGGGCGCTATTGAGATTGGAAGGCTCGAACAGTTCCTTGCGCGAAACGCCGGCGCACCCTCAAAGGCGCCTTTTTTACTTCCCAAAAAAACCGAGCGGGTTGCGATTGTGGGCGGGGGGCTGCGGGGCTTGGCCGCAGCGAATGGCCTTGTCCGCAAGGGGTACCTGGTAACGATACTGGAAGCCTCGGATCGCCTGGGCGGTTGGCTACGGGACCTGGACGAGCACCGCAGCGGGCAAACTCGCTTGGATGCGGCGATCGTCGTTTTGCTGGGGATGCAGGTGACGGTTGCATATAGCCGAAGGGTTGCTGTGGGTTCCGTTGATAAAGCGGCGCCATCGTCCAGGGGGGAAGCGCAGCTTACAAAAACCGCGCCGTAGCCTTCGTCCA
>BNUY01000064.1 GCA_025997715.1 Spirochaetia bacterium | reverse complement strand
CGGTCTCCCGGACTTCCTCACGGCGCCGAACTGCCTGCCACCGGCTCCCTGGCCCCGTCAGACCAGAGTACCACTTTTCCCGATATTTGAAATCATAGTATCTTTGCGGTTAAAAATTCTTAATCCTTAGGTTACTATACGCTGATTTGTGGGTCAAGTTTAGCCTTTGGGGCCCGCCATGCGGGGAGCCACCGGGGCTTGCCTATGCGCCAGATGAATGAATAGTTTTCCGGCGGGTCTGGTATGAGGTGCCGTATGGTCATGTTGGCAACCATGGCGGCCCGGAAAAAGGCAGGGCTTACCGGCGGTATATCAGGAATGTCCGTCAGGAGCACCGCATCACCCCGGACTACCAGGCTGGTACAGAGAACTATGCGGGGGAAGGGGTATAGCACCCCAGGGTAGGGCAGGGGAGGCGGCGGCAGATCCAGGGCCGGGCCAAAAAAGCCGTGGAAGAGCGGGCAGGGAACCAGTTCCGGGGGGCCAAGGTTAATTTTACCCCCTGCGGAGGCTTGGGCGGCAGACCGCAGGTTTGATGCCAGGGATTGAAGCGCCGCAGGTGAAAGGGGGCGCTTAACTAAAGCCAGCGGAGCGGCCTGGGGGAAGGACCATGCGCCGGGAAGCCCGGCGGCAAAGAGGAAGCGGCTCAGGGTACGGAGGGGGCCGGCCATATCCCGGTGGGGAATGAAGAGTACAAAATGACGGGGGGCATTGATATGCCTTGGATTTTTGAAAATATCGGTGTTCACAAATGCGTTCCCATGGTATACTCTTCCTATTGTAAAGGAAAAATACGATGAAATATAAGACTAAGCTGCTGGTTGACCGGTTTGTTGAGGTGCTTTCCACCTGGCCCGGGGTTGAATGTGTTTCCCTCAATGAAGCCGCCCTTCCGGATACCCTGGACCCCTACTTTGCCCTTATCTTGGATGTGTTTTTTTCCGGGCCCATACCGGCGCCGGAAGAACGCTGTGCGTTTTACGGTGATGGGGTGGTGGTCTTTGAAACCGCCAAACAGGGCAATAAGGACCGGTTCCTGGTGGATGATATACCGGTGCGGATTGAGTATAAGTCTACCAAAAAGATCGATGAACTGATCGATATCGCCGATAAAAAGCGGGACCAACTGTGGCTCATCAAGGATTCCGGCACCTATGGGTATTACCGGCTAAACCAGGGGGAGATTCTTTTTGCCCGGACCGATTGGATACAGAAGATACGGGTCCGGCTGCGGAACCTGGATATTTCATTCTGGCAAACCATGCGGGATGCCCATCAGTCCAAGATGGAACATTATTTGAGTGACCTCGGCGCCGCCCTGATCCAGGAGGACGATTTTCATTACCTAACCTCCTCTGCGGGGTTTATCAAAACCGCCTGTTTAACCCTGTTCTGCATTAACCGGCGTTTCGAGCCCTCCCACCGGGCCTATTACAAGCAGATTCACTCCCTGGGAATTCTGCCCGAATCGTTTCTCACCCAGTTTGAAACCTTTCTCCGCAGCGATGGAGAAACGAGTATGGAACGGAAGTACTCCCTTGCCCAGCTTATGGCGCGGGGAATTATTGCCCTGTAGTACGATGCGGCGCCTGGTCCTGTTTTCTTTCGTTTTTTTATCCTGCGCCGCCTACAAGGAACCCGCCGCCATCCCCCTGTACGGCGCGGGAGACGGCGCGGCGCTCTATGCCCTTTCCAAAGAATCCCAGTCCGGGCAAATCCCTCTGGCCGCTCCGAAAAAGTTGAGTTATGCGCTTGAGGGTCCGGTGACAAGGGGAGAAAACCTGTCCCTGGAAGTGGACTACCGTTTTCCGCAAGAATTGGCCGCCGGGTATCAAGTACTCGTAGAACTAAACGATACCGCCGCATGGCTGCTTCCCCTGGACGCCTCGTTCCTGGGGCTTACCGCATCCTTCGGGCGGATTCGTTACGCGCTGCCCCTTGCCCCTGAGCCGCTCCGCAGTATTAGTGTCACCCTGGAAAAAACGGACGGCACAAAGCCGCAGAATGTTGGCGGGGATGCGAACCAAAGGTTCGATGCATTTGCGCTTAATTCCCTGGGAATAATCAAGCGCCGGTATGGGTTTGCATTTGAAACAGCGGCGGGCGGGGAAGCGGTTCTCAGTGCTACTCCCTTCGTCTTCCCCGAATCCAAGGGAGATGCCCTGCGTATCGATCCTCCGGAGTCCTACCGCACTCGGGGCAGGGTGGAATTCCAAACCGTTATTGAAAGAACCGCAGGCAGCTTCCGCATTGAAGCCGGCCCGGTCCGGTATGACTGGACTTTCTTGACCGGCGCCGCACAAAAACCGGAACGGCTTTTCATCCCCCGGGGCGCTTTCCCGAATGATCCCTATCCCCTGCGTATCAGCGGCGGCGCCGTTTCTTCCATAAACCTGGAAATCGCGGCGGAGCAATCGTTTCCGGCGGAACCGGTGTTGGCGGATCCGGGGCTCATCCTCAGCTATTCCCGGGACGCCTGGCGGGATTCGCGGTTTGAGCTGTTCGCCTGGGAAGGGTTTCCCTCGATACTCATCTTTGATACGGCGGATTATGCGGTCCAGGACCGGCTTTTTAAGCGCCTCGCCTTCTTTACGGAAAAGCAAGGGTTCCGCGGCCGCCTTGCCCCGGATGCGGAAATTGCGGACCTCCACGGCTGGAATGCCCACGATTACCGGGCGGAGGATCTGGCCCGTTTCTTTGAAGCAGCCCGGGCGGCGAACTTCCCTCTATTAAAGGAGGAACGGGAACTGGAGGCCATCCTGTTAAACGCGGGCATCATCCGCCGGGAAAACGGCACGTCCCGCTATATAAGCGGGGAGGGGGCCGTCATCTCAATTTCCCGGGAATCGCCGCCCTATCTCCGCAGCCTCTTCATGGCCCACGAAGGGTTCCACGGGCTTTTCTTTATCGATGAGGACTTCCGGAACTTTAGCCGCCGCCGCTGGGACAATCTTTCCGGCGCCGCGAAACGGTTTATCCGGAGCTATTTTGAATACCAACGCTACGACATGAATGATCCCTACCTGGTGGTGAATGAATTCATGGCCCACATCCTCCAGCAGTCGGTGTCCCAGGCGGCAAAATACTTTGGGGAAACCCTGGCCGGCCGCATCAGCGAACATGAATGGCGCCATACGGTACTGCCCCCCAAGGACGAAGCCGCCGGCAACTGGCCGGAACTTGCCGAAGCCTTCGCCGCCGAAGCCGCCGCCTTTTCCGCCTACGTAAACCAACGCTGGGGGCTTGCTGCGGGGAGAATATGGCGGGTAAATGTCCGGCAGCCGCAATAACGTAGGCAAACCGTGGGACGAATAGTGTATGTTGAGGGTGTTTTGGCGTATTTTGTTTGATATTCTGATTTTTTGTCGTTTTTCAGGCGGTCTGGCATCTGGTGATAGACCGGAGGTGGTATTATGGATGGTATGGGTTTATTAGGTGCAATTTTTAAGACGATAACCGGCAGCAATTCTTCAAATACAGGAGCAAGGCAGTCCGGACGAACAGGGGGCGGGTCACAAGCAACTCCCTTTCCTCCAAAACAAAAGTTCTACTGTAAATGGTGCGGGCAGGACTTCTCTGACCCCAAAAGTCTTCTTGCATCCGGCTGTCCCCGGAACCCCAACGGGAGGCGCCACGAGCTTTATGAGGGTAGCGAAAAAGCCCAGTATATCTGTAAGTATTGTGGGATGACCTATCGTACACTTCGGGATCTGACTTGTAACCATTGCCAGAAACACCCAGCGGGGCATTTGGGGCATAATCATGAACCGGCCTTGTAAAAGGGATTACCCGGATGATATTTAGTATGTTCAAAAAGGCGGCGTTCCGAAAAAAAATTGAAGCGTGTGAAGAAACCGGATCGCCTCTGGATGTTATCAGGATTGTCAACAAAGCTATTAAAGCGTTTCCCTACGAATTTGAGTTTTACTTTGCCCGTGGAAAGGCATGGTTCATAAAGGGGGTGGACGATCAAGCCATAAGTGATTTTTCGAAGGCGATTGCTATAGTCCCATTTCATCAGGGCGCCCGTATTTTCAGAGCGGCGCTGTACCGGGAAAATAACGAGTACGATAAGGCGTTGGCAGATTTGAGCGCCATACTGGATATTTTTTCTGACGATGCTGCGGCATTGAATGAGCGGGCAAAGATAGAACTGTTGAAGGGCGAATATGAAAAGGCGATAGATGATTTTAGCAAAGTAATGGAACTTGAACCGGATAATGAGGATGACGAAATTTATCAAGCCCGATCTGAGGCGTATTTTAAATTGGGAAGGTTCGATGAGGCCAAGGCTGATTCTCTGAAAGTACAAGACATACAGAAAAAAGCAAAAATGATTGTTACCTTTCAACCCGATCCGCTAGAGGATGATGAGGATGAGGGGAATGATGAAGTTGATGAAATTAAAAAATTAATTAGTGAAGCGTCCAAGCCCCGGCAATCCCGTTCGCGTATTCCGGTTGATATATTGGTCGTGTTATATTATGTTTGCGGACTGCTGGTAATTATCGCAGGGTGCTTATTATTATGGAATATCAATTTGTGGGTTGTTTTCGCATTTGCCATTATCGCCGGTGGTTTTATCGGCTGGTTTGGTTCGGATCTGGAATGGAACATGATGGCTAAGCGGAAATTGGAAGAGGATTTGGAGAAACAGCAAAATGCTTATATCATAAAAGGGCCTTGGAAGGACAGGGAGTTGTTGAGGAGGGGTGGTAAATGAGAACCCTGGAATCCGGAAACCCACAGTACGAACAGCTTATTCAAAAAGCCACAGGAAAGGTTTTACCGCAGCTTCGGGATTGATTTCATCGGGAACATAATTGCCTTCGTAGTCAATTTTAGTCACAAGAATTGACTCATAAAAAAATTTTTCCTTATCCTTCATTTCACTATTCAGCCAATTGGAGAATTGGTGATAAGACGCTTTGAATGGGTCATTATCTATAATTGTACTCCTATTTCTGTATACATCAGTTTTTGTCAAAACTATCCCCAATTTTGTTATTTTTTTTGCATTCGGTTGCGTTACGAAATAATTCAGACAAGTATCCAAAAAGTCTTTCAGTGATTTTTTCAGTTCCTTATCTGTTGCACTTAAAAGGACTGAATCCACAATCAAAAAAATAGCATCGCTTTTTTTCATGACATCCAATACCCCGTTGGAAGTGAAAGCACTCTGTACACTTTCCCCAATCGTTGTGACAGCGT
This sequence comes from Spirochaetia bacterium, assembly GCA_025997715.1. Classification (GTDB taxonomy): domain Bacteria; phylum Spirochaetota; class Spirochaetia; order Treponematales; family Breznakiellaceae; genus Termitinema. The sequence continues at coordinate 10,778 of BNUY01000064.1, read as the reverse complement.
TTTTGAAGTTCTTGTTTTTGAAGGATTTTTCAACAGTAGAAAGTGTATCCTTTAGGGTATTGGCGTTATTCTTTTCTGACTCAAGAGCAAGCTGAAAATCTTCCCAAGGCGGGCTATGGATTTTAAGCATACAATCCTGATCGAGCAGTTTAAATTTTTCCACCTTACCGTTCTGAATTTTTTTCGTTTTTTCCGGCCACGATTTCTCTTCTTGTATAGTGTCCCTTATAGTCTCATAATCCTTAAAAGTACCGGCAAAAAACCCATAGTATGGATCCTTTTCAAGGGCAGATAAAGCAGCGGTTAAAAAAACGGTTTTTCCTGCCCCAGGCAGAGCGAGGATAGAGACTTGCTGCTCCTTGACTTTGGTTTTTTTCGTACGTTTACTCATTATTTTTCTCCTTCATAGAGCTTCAGGCTATCAAAGGTTTCTTTTTTCAGGCACTCCTCAAAATTTTTCACCAAAGAACTATTGGAAGTGTCCTTGAGGCTCTGATACAAATTCGCCACATACACTTTTGCCGGCAAAAGATCTATGTTTTCCTTTTTATAGGCTTCCTCCACACAGTCGTTGTATTGCCTCAGTACCGCTCTTAGTTTAACCTCCACAATTCGCTCTTCTTTGGACGCTATTTGATTCAGGATGAGCTTCCGTAACCCCTGCATATTTCCAGCTTCAAGGACAGAGTCCAACGATAATTCGGGGTTTGTGCGATGTTCTATCTTCCATTTTTCAAGGGCTTCGTGGGTTTCCAATGCAGAAATTACACAAGTATTGTCAGTATCAAGCCTATATTTCTTCGCAGCATCGGCAATTAACCGGTCTTCTGTCTCATCCTTTGCTGCATCTCTAAAACCAATAATATTGATGGGTTTTAAATTTTCAATATGCTTCTTATAAAATCGGCCATCCGTGTTTGCTCCCAACAGATCAGCGCGCATACAAAAAAGCACTACATCTGCCTCGGCAAGCATATCCACCGCACGTTTTGTATCCTCCAGGAGATTTGTTTCTTCAGCCTCTATACCTGCTTCCGCACCTGGGGTGTCCATGAGAACAATATCATCATCGAGCAGCGATTTTGAGGGGATACGGATTTCCAGTTTTTCTATATCCTGAATATCCTTCGCAGTGTTCTCGGAAAAAGCTTCCAGCTTTTGTCTAAGACTGTTGATACTCAAGTCTTCGGACTGAGGCATTTTTTTAGTGAAAAAACATTGCTTGAGTACAGCTTTTTCTCCGGATGTATGCGATATTTCAATGGCACAGCGGGTTGTTCCTGTTATAGGAGACTTAGGCAAAATATCTTCCCCCATCAGAACATTTAAAAGAAATGACTTTCCTCTGCTCGGACAACCGAACACACCAACCACAGGAGGTCGTTTGCCGTCCGCCAAGGTGCGAATTTTTCGCAATTGTTTCCAAAGTTTTTTCAACTCATCAGCTACTTCTGAGAAAGACTCCGCAGTTGCTTTTTTTTCAGCAAGGTTAACCAAAACATGGAGGTTTTCCAAGGCACTTGTGTACTTTTTCTCATCCATATCATCTCTCCTATGCGACAACTGACAGAGCAGTATCGAAACTATCTAATTTACGCAACAACTCACTCACTTGCTTTGATTGCCGTGCTAACTGTTCCTTTTGGGCAGGATCATTGTTTTTCATTTTTTCCGCGATTTCGGTCAACTGATCCAAGTCTTCCTGTGTCTTCTGTTTATAGTTTATTTCAAATTCATCCAGAAAGGTTTTAAGAGTTTGTTCCAGAGACGTCTCCACTTCTGTAGCAGCAATAGTCAACTGTTCGTCAACCATTTGGGGAACTTGATTTTGTCTGAGGGATCTCGCAAGCACGGTACCAACGCGAAAGGCAATATGAGGCACAATGATCCCCAGGGAGAGAGGTAAAATAGAGGAACTTATAGCGGTTATTAACCCGGCTTGAGCACTGGCAGCCGCTGCCGCGGCGGAGGCTGCTGCCGCAGTATCTTTTACCGCATTGGCCCCAACAAAAAACCTTGCGATTTTTTCAAAAAATCCAACATTCGCCGCCGCAGCTTGTACTGCCACGGGAGCAGCAGACAATGCACTTAATGCAGTATTCACCGTACCAATTGCACCTGTTACTTTGGTGACCCCCCATATTCCACCCGCACCAATGAGTCCAATGCTGGCAAGGGTGCCTCCTTCGCTAAGAAGCTGGGTCTTTATCCCCACACCTCTGCCGCTTGGCGCCGCACTCACATCTCCATCCACGTCAATTTGCATATCAAGGGCAAATTTCTCCACGGTTTCCCGCAGCTTTTTTTCCAAATCCGGAATTTTTACCCCTAATTCAGATTCTATGGATGTCTGCACATTGTGGATAACAGCGCTCGTGGAGCCTATGAGAGACAATAGCCCCGCATCTTTAGTCTCTGCACGCAAATCTTTCAACAGACCGGGCTTTATTCTTTTGATATCCAGAAGAAAGCACTTTATCTCATAGTTCCAGTTTCTTTGGAATGCAACCTTCGCTCTCTGATACTTTTTTTCCGCCTCTGCCAAACCTTTTTTCAGCGCAGCTTTATTCTCAAGCAAGGTAGTGATATTATCCGAGTTCTCTGTAGAAAAAAAGTCTATTTTTGATTTTTCGTCTGTAAGACAGCGGCGCAAATCCTCTGCGCAGGCACGCAGGATTTTCTCAAAGCGAGCGCCTTTTACAATCTGCTCCACAACAGATTCCAATGCAGCCATGCCGCAATCTTGCTTTATTGCCTCAATTTCCTCCGGCGTTTTCCTCTGCTCCCGCGCTTCTACCACCTTTAGGGCAGACACTTGATAAATGTCCGGAGAGCCAAATTCCAATTTCTCAAGTTCCTGGCGCACATAGTTTTCAACTTTTACTACATCTGAAGAGGAGAGTTCATCCACCTTAGTTATGACAAAAATCATTTTTTGCTTGATGGTGTTGGGAAGACGGCGCAAAAACGCCCGCTCATCGGCTTCTAAGGGCGGGTTAGCCGCAATGGGTAAAATGATAGCATCCGCTTCAGGCAACACCCGAGCGCTCAGGGCATCGTGTTCCCCAAAAACAGAACCGCGTCCGGGGGTATCTATCATGGTTGCAACGGTTCCCATCAAAGGGAAATCGCTGTATACCTCGACGTCAAGTATTTTTTGACAATTATCCTCGTTCTTTTCGTTATCGATGAAATTTGGCAGTTCCGCAATGGATATATCCTTGGTGCGGAAGGTATTGTCGTCATAGACGAGCTGCGCTCCTTCCTTATTGTCGTGTAAGGACTTGTCCATGTATTTTACAATAGTCGCGGTGCAGACCTTTGGCTTGGCAGGGGCAAGATCATTGCGTCCCAGGAAAGCGTTTAAAAGCGTTGATTTTCCCCGGTTCATGAATCCGATGACCGCAATATTGTAGTGCCCATCCAAGAGTTTCCTTTTAAGGTCTTTGGAAATTTGAACAATGTCCTTATTCTGACATTCCTCAAAAAACGGGATCGACTCATCATAGAGGGCAACCAGCCTGTCTTTCAATTCTTGTTCTTTCGTCAACATAGTTTCCTTCTCCTTTACTTTGCAATTGCGGCAAGCCGCTGCTGATACTCAGCAAAAAAAGTCTTTTTTTGAGCATTCGTGGATTCGCTGATTTCGATTTGCCGTTTCCCTTCTCCCAGGGCACAGGAAACCGTGTTTTTTCCAACGACCCCCACGTACTCTGAAAGAGAATCAATGTACTCGTCGATTTTTCCACAGACGCTTTCGTCAATCTGCTTCCATTGAGAGTCAAATTCCGCAATTATCTTCTTTTTATAGCCCGCCAACTCCACCGATCCGGCGACTTTCTTGAGCTGTTCAAGTATCTTGTTGAATACAGGACTAAGAACCCAGATGGCAAAGCCGGTGGGAGCCCAGCCCGCAAGCGAAAAGAAGCCGATTTTACCAAGGGAAAAGAGGGAGTAGACAAACAAACCCAATGTAGCGGTTTCCGGCGGAATATCTCTGATCCAACCCCGCTGCCGCAATTCACTCACTTGGAGCATCGTATCCTGTATAGGTACCGGCAAAGAAACGTCATTCATATCTTTTTCCAGTTGTTTTTGAACCGCATCAAAATTCTTCTGAAATTCCCCGTCCAGAAAAGTGCTTATGGCAAGTTGTACCTCATTGACTAGCTGATGAGAACTCAAAAGTTCCTGTTCTGTGGCATTTTGCACTTTTGCGTTCACCGCTTCTTTTATGGCATCAAGATTTGCGGACCAATTCGAGACAATGGCGCTGCGAAGTTTATGCACTTCATTTTGTTGATACCTGATTTTGCGTTCAATTTCCTTTTCTTCCGCAAAAATCGCCTGCTTCTGTTTGAGAATAGTATCCCGTTTTTGATCATCCCCATAGAGTTTGGTTGCCTCTGCGCATATCTGCGACAGCACTTCAGCGGTTGTTTTGATGTGCGTTTCAATACTACGATAGCGCTCTGTCGCCAACTCTGTGTCCATAAATTGAAGCAATTCAGCCTTGAACTTTTCAAACCCCGGCAAAGTACCGTCTTTGCAGGACAAGGCAAATATACGACCCCGCACCCCAAGCTTGGAGAGATGTGCTACCCAGGACTGCACGACTCCATCCCGTTGTTTCTCGGGTATTTCGTCTAAGCGGTTGATAACCACAAACAGCTTCTCGGCTTTTCCTTTCTTTTTTAAACGCTCGATAAAACGCTCGTCTGCTACGGAAACATCACCAATCCCTGCATCAACCACCAAAATAGCCGCATCAGTGTGGTCCAGGGCCGCATAGGTTGTTTCATCGTCGTTTTCGTTACCGCTTTCCAGTCCGGGGGTATCCACCAGTACGGCGCCGTGCTTGAGAATATCCGCGTTCACACCGGCGAAGATATTTAACATATGCGGTGCGTCTCGAAAGGTGGATATTTCCGAGGGGGCAATATACTTCACCACAAACCCACAGGCTTGCTTTGGATCCGCTTCCTGGTAACAGGCCTTTTCTTCCGCGCTGTAGCAGAGCCATGTCAAATGTTTCGTCGTGGGAACAACATCTTCCGGCAGGAAACCAGGGCGGTCAAGCAATTTATTGAGCAAACTGGATTTTCCTGTATTGAAACGTCCCACAAAAAGAATATGGAACAGGCCGTCGTTCAACTGGTTGGTGATAGTCCGCACCAAGTTTTTGGATTCCGTATCGCCTAATTCCAAGGCGGTTTTTTCCAAAAGTTGCAATTTTTCTTGAAGCTCTTGAGCCTTCTTTTGTAGATCATCTTTCAAGAGGTGAGTGGTGCTTTCTATGATTTTTGTCGGCCCCAGTGATAGACCGGAAAAATCCGCCGGAACCAAGGCGCCTTGGTCCGATTCACGGGGCATAGCTTTTTGTAAAACAGCATTGATGGCTACTCCGCCCTTAACAGTAGTGGTTACAACGGTTTTTGCACCCGCAGCAATCGTACCCAAAGTTTGGCGAGCAATTTCACAAGCAAGTTTTGGATCCATGGACCCCCCTTAAAAAATGACAACTAATCCAGAGTATACCATGTTTTCAAAGAAAATAACAAGATACCAAAAATTCTTTTATTCCTCTGCAAGTGTATACTATTTTATACGCCTAATAACACAAATCTGAGGGAATTTTAACTCCTTTTCTATCTCCTCCAGGTATTTTACCATTACCGGTCTATCACCCAATGCTAGACTCCATGCTAATATATGGAAATATTGTAGTATATTAACGCCTGTTTTTTGATTAGTCAAGACACTTGCAAAATTCTGTAAAATTCCATATCAAGAGTAATAGATAATTTTATATAAAATCTACACAAATGTGGGGGTAAAAATAGGGTTTATCTCCCGTTTCCATTCATGCCCAGAAAGTATTATCATATTTTTGACGGTCTAGCATTTGGTGATAGACCCCATTTGTTATAATGGATAGAGCGTTGTAGAATCAGGCTAACATTTGAATTTCAGGTTAGGGGGGAATATGGTAGTAGAAACCTATAAAAGTATCATATGCGGATTTTTTCCTCCAAGACATGGGGACATTATCTATGCGGATCGCGAACTTTACCGGCACTATGGCATATATGCAGGCAATAATAAAGTTATTCATTTCGCCGCCTACGGCGATTCAGAGATAAAAGGGGAAAATGCCTTGGTACATGAAACCACCCTGCCGGAGTTTCTAAAAGGCGGAAAGGCCCGGATTGACCATGATTCAGAATCAGTCTTCTCGCGGAAAGAAACGGTTGAACGGGCCTATGCCTGTATTGGACAAAAAGGCTATAACCTTGTATTTAATAACTGTGAGAATTTTGCGAGATGGTGTAAAACAGGGATAAGCAGGTCAACGCAAGTTGAAAAAGCGGTGGCAAGTATTGTTGATACGATAAGTAAAATTTTCAGTTAGGAAAATCTGAATGACAATACGCTGCACCCACAAATTTGACTACTATCAGCAGATCGCGCAACGTATAGGCTCAATCATTTGCGGACTGATTGCGTCAGCCATGGTCTTCCTTATAAATCATACTTCCATAATTTCAATCGTAATCTGTATCGCGGCATTTTTTCCCGGCAAAAAATTGTCCTATACCGGATTAGGCAAACTACTCACCCCCCTGTCAACAAAATTATACTTATTTTTTGTCTGCAAAACGAAGGTAAGCTATCGGGAGGCAAGACTAGTATCCTTTATGTTTGACGGTTCCTTAAACGGCAACTGGCATCCCTTTGATAATTTGGGGGTTATACCGAAGGAAGCCCGGAAACAATTCCTGTTTGATTTTGCCGATAAGACCTATTGGAATCCGGGGCGTACCGGCAGTACAAAACATACCGCTTCAAAAAATGCTGACAATACCAGTCAGGAAAGAACAACCGTTCATGAACCACTGCGCTCTGATAAATACTATCAGAGTTGCCGTGTTATGGAATTACAAGAGGGCTTTACCAGAGATGAGCTAAAGGCCAAATACAAGGAGCTTATGAAGAAATACCACCCTGATTTATTTGCAACCGGCGATGCCGGTGTCCGGCACTATGCGGAGGAAAAAGCGCGGGAAATCAATGCGGCGTTTGAATATTTGGATAACAAATAGCAAAAAAGCTTGGTTTTCTTACCGGTACCTCATCTGGTGATAGACCGGTATGGTATACTTTACCCTATGAGAACAAGAAAAGAACTGCCAAGAACGGCTCTGCCCCGGATTTACTATATCGACCGGCAGATTGCCTCGGGGGCTTACCCCAATACCCGGATTCTCGCGGAAACCTACGAAACCAGCGAGGCCACCATCAGCCGGGACATCGAATTTATGCGTACCATGCTGAACGCGCCGATTGTCTTTGACCATGCCCATAACGGTTATTATTACGAAGATAAAACGTTCCGTTTGAGTGCAGGCTATGCCACGGCGGAGGAAATGCTCGTTTTGGGCATGGTAAAAAACCTCCTTTCGCTGTACCACGATACGCCGGTTTATGAAACCATGCGGCAATTATTGGATATTATCAGCGCGCCCATTGCATCGGCTAGTGAAGGCAGTACCCGGCCCGGATGGTATGCGGATCGTATTGTAGTTCCGCCCATAGCTTCCGCCTCAGTTTCCCCGGAAATCTGGGCGGTGATTGTGAAGGGGCTGCGGGATAACCGCATGATCACCTTTGATTATACCGGCTCCTGGGATGAGGAACCCCATTCCCGCAGGGTGCGTCCCTATCAGCTTTTGTTTGACACCGGGGTTTGGTATTTGTACGCCTGGGACGAAGACCGGGCGGATATCCGTATGTTCTCCCTTTCCCGGATGGGTAACGCTGCCCTTACCGAAACGGCCTTTACCCTTCCTGCGGATTATGATTACTGTTCCCATGCCGATGGATCATATTTTGGGGTTTTTCACGGAAAAGAAAAAAAGCATTTCCGTGTTGCTTTTTTTGACGAGGCTTTTTCCTGGGCAAAGGAACGGAAATGGGCGGCGGATCAGACCATCGAAGAAAACAGCTATTCTGTTACCGTTGATTTTACCAGTACCCAGTATGAGAAGGTTCTTGAGTGAGTGTTGTCCAGAGGCAGCAATGCCAGGCCGCTTGAGCCGCCCGAACTGGTTACGGACTGGAAGGAAACCATAAGCGAAATGCAGAAGCGAAGCAGGGAGGAATAGGGGATCAGATTAGCCCCTTTGCTTCCTAGCTTCTTCAATACGCCCGGTACAAATTTTCCTGAATTCGTCATCCGGCGAAAGCGTTAAGGCCGTTTCATAGTCTTCTATTGCCTTATCATAGTTTTCCAGTGTAAAATATACCTGACCGCGCCATCTGAAAGTCCACGCATCATCGGTACCAAGCCGAATGGCTTCTGTTAAGTCCGTAACGGCTTGCTCATATTTTTCCAGTCTACAATAGACCCGTCCACGCCCGCGAAACGCATTGCCATAGTTAGGATCAAGCCGGATCGCTTCGTTTAAGTCTGCCATGGCTTGAAAATAAGATTCTTGATCGCAATATGCCCACCCGCGATTAGAAAAGGTTTGGGCATCATCAGGGTCAAGCCGGATTGATTCGGTGTAATCGGCTATCGCTTTGTCAAACACTTTTTTCTTATTATATGCATTCCCCCGCCATTTGAACTGCAATGCTTCATTAGAGTCGAGACGAATTGCTTCCGTGAATTCTGCAATGGCGCTATCATACATTTTTTGCTGGTAATATATCCATCCGCGGCCATGAAAGAATTTGTCAACAGTGGGATCAAGCCGGGTTGCTTCGGTGTAGTCCGCCATGGCTTTGTTATATTCTTTTTGTGCACAATACGCATAGCCGCGATCGTAATAGAATCCGGCAACAGCGGGATCAAGCCGGATTGCTTTGGTGTAGTCCGCTATCGCTTTTTCATGCTCGCTTTGTAAAGAATACACCCACCCGCGATTATAATAAAGCACAGCCGCATCAGGGTGTGTTTCTATTGCATTGGAATAATCGGCGATTGCCAGATTGTATTTTTCCGGATCATCACAATTAAAAAAGATTGCTTCGGTAAAGTCCTCAATAGCTTTGTCATACCGTTTGAGCTTGATATATGCATTTCCACGGTTACGGTAAATTTCTGCCTCATCAATCAAGCTTCCTGTTTTATAACAAGCGCTTGTATAATCAGAGATTGCAAGATCGTATTTTTTAAGGTCATAATACACCAAACCACGTTGATTCAAGTACTGTTTGCATTCAGGATCACGGCCGATCGCACTAGTGAAATCCAATAAAGCCTTTTTGTATTTTTTCTTTTGATAGTACACTAGGCCGCGATTATAAAAAATCCCGGCTTTACTTGCATCAAGACTGATAGCTTTGGTATAATCTGCCAGCGATTTGTCATCTTCACCCATGCTTTTATACACATCGCCCCGGATCTCAAAGTAAAGGGCAGCAGTAGGATCAAGGTCGATGGCTTTATTGGCATCCGCTAGTGCGTTATCATTAGCGCCGGCGGCCCTATATGCAAACGCCCGGCAATAAAAGCACTGGGCAGAAAAGTTATTATTGTCTGGTTCAAGGCTAATCGCTTGCGTAAACGACTCTATTGCTTTCTCGTAATTGCTCTCTACAAGAAATGCGTGGCCTTTTTCAAAAAATTTTTCCGCCGGCTGCAAAGTAGGATCAAGATCGATGGCTTTATTGGTATCCGCCTGTGCTTTATCATCGGCTCCGGTGGACTCATATGCAAGCGAACGGCAATTATAGCAGGTGGATAAGATGCAATTGTCCGGTTCAAGGTTAATCGCCTGCGTGTATGCTTCTATTGCTTTCCCCCAATCGCCCTGTTCAATAAATTTATTACCTTTTTCTAAAAGTTGTTCCGCCGTCATCAAATCCGCCATCTTCTATGCTCCTTTATCTCCCTAATGTACCGGTCCCGGTCTATCACCCAATGCTAGACCGGTCACTTTTGTCCGGAAATTTATTATTGAACAATCTTCTAAAATAAGTCAATATTATGACATAGGAAGATTTGTTTATAGACAGGTCATTTATCTGAATTATCGCGGTCTAGCATCTGGTGATAGACCGCCGGTGATACAATGAAATAGTGCCATATAACAGGAAGGAGGGAAACGGCATGAAAAAAAGGCGAAAGGGCAAACTTTTCATCATTTTGATTATTGCCGGTGTTTTGTTAATTACCGCTTTCTCTATGTGCCTCGAACGGAAGGATAGCAATGGACAAAATGTTGTCTCTGAGGAGGTTTTCGATTACGATGCGTTCAAAAAAACAGTTTCTGAACATACGGTTGCAACTTTTGAATTGGAAGGATTTAAGGTTACGGTAACCGATATTAGTTTCTGGATGATTGAGCCAAAAGGGGCATTCTGCTACCCCACACGCCCGGATATCGGAATCCTTATTGATGAATATCTGTACGAGTTATACTTAGCCGGGGACGTAAACGCCCTGTTTGTCCTTAATCACGAACTTGGTCATATGACGCTGCATTACGGCATAGAAAGGGGAAGTGAAGTGTTTAGTCAAGGTGATCCTATTCTCATCGCCCAATATAATAAAAATCAAATTGATGCCGATGTGTGGGCGGTTAGGCGTATGGGTCTCTCTTTCGAGGAATATGAATCCATCCGCAAATGGATGGCTCATGTATATCCTGAATCCGTATATGTATTATTGTAAAAGCCCGTAAATCATTGCCAGGTATAGAGATAGGGCAAAATCCCGAAACACCCAAAAGGTGAAAATCATTTTACAAAAAACTCGTCCTCCATGGTAT
>BNUY01000063.1 GCA_025997715.1 Spirochaetia bacterium | reverse complement strand
TGCAGGAACTGCTCAAAAACCAATTCCCCCAATACAACATTACCTTGCAGGTGCTTTCCACCGGAAACCACGCGGCAAAGATAAAAGCCGAAGGGACCGCCACCGAAGCTGATATCATCGTCAACCTGGAAACAGGGTACCTTGAGGGCGTGCAGGATGTGCTTGCGGATCTTTCCTCCTATGACCTGTCACCATTTCTGCCGGAATTGGTCCCCCCGCATCACCGCTACCTGCCATGGGATAAGTCCAGCGGGGCCATTGTGGTAAGCAGGGAAAAACTTAGTCAGCTTGGGCTCCCGGCGCCCGCCAATTATCAGGACCTGCTCAAGGGCGAATACAAGGGCCTCATCTCCATGCCCAATCCCAAAACATCCGGCACGGGGTATATGTTCCTGGTAAGCCTGATCAACGCCTGGGGGGAGGATGCGGCCTTTGCGTACTTCGACGGCCTTGCGGAAAATATTTTGCAGTTTACCACCTCCGGCTCCGGGCCGGTGAACGCCCTTATCCAGGGCGAAGTTGCTATCGGTTTGGGGATGACCCTGACCGCAACACAGGCCATCAATAGCCGGGGAGTTCCCCTTGAGATGATTTATTTTAGTGAAGGCGCCCCCAGTATTACTACCGGCATGGCGGTAATCAAGGGCAAGGAAACCCGGCCCGCCGTAAAAGAAGTGTTTGAGTATACCATGACCCGTCTGGTGAGGGATGATAAGGAACTCTACTGTCCGGAACCGGTTTTCAAAAATCAGTCCAACACTATACCCAACTATCCAAAAACCATCCCCTATGCGGATATGGCCGGGGTCTATGATCTTGTCCTGAAAGAAAGGCTCCTTGCCAGGTGGAAGTATTAGGAATAGCCCATGAGCGATAAGCTGGAAGTACAGGAGCTGAGCCATACCTTTAACCGTCAGGAAGTGCTGCACCGTATTAGTTTTACGGTGCGCGAGGGGGAGTTTCTTTCCATCCTCGGCCCCTCGGGCTGCGGCAAAACAACGATACTGCGGATATTGATAGGGCTCCTTTCCCCTAGTTCCGGCTTTGTTTTTAAAGACGGCATTGACATCACCGGTTTTGCCCCTTCTGCCCGCAACATGGGGATCGTATTCCAGAATTATGCCCTCTTCCAGAACATGTCCGTCCTGGGCAATGTGGAATACGCCCTCAAATTCAATTCGTCCTTCAAATCCAAATCCCGGAAAGCGGCGGAAAGCATCATTGAACAGGTGGGGCTTACCGAACACATCCACAAGAAACCCTGCAAGTTATCCGGGGGTCAGCAGCAGCGGGTGGCCATTGCCCGGACCCTGGCGCTGAATCCGGAGATAATCCTTTTTGACGAGCCCATGTCCGCCCTGGACGCGGCCACCCGGCTGCTGCTCCGGGAGGAGATCAAGCGTATCCAGAAGCAGTTCCATTCCACCATGATTTACATTACCCACGATCAGGAGGAGGCATTTGCCCTTTCGGATCGCATCATGGTGATGACCCGGGGGAGCATCCAGCAGCTTGATACCCCGGAGAATATTATCCGAAACCCCGCCACCCCCTTTGTCCGGGAATTTGTCATCGACAATCTTCAATTAAAAATTAATTCGCTGGTAAAATATGTCAAAATCTAAAGGCCGGTCACGGCGCTCAATAATAGTAAAACTGTTTCTAGGGGCCTTTCTTATCTTTACGATCATTTTCCCCCTGGGAAGCATGCTTGTTAACATAGCCTCCGCAGACATTCGGGGCATCCTCAGCTCGGCTCAGTTTAAGCAGGCCCTGTTTCATTCAATCGCCGCCGCTGCCGCCGCCACGGTCATATCCATCGTCATCGCATACCTCTTTGCCCTCTGCGTGGTGCGCACCAACCTGCGCTTCCAGGAGGCCTTCAGCGTTTTCGTCACCATCCCCATGCTGATTCCTTCGATATCCCACGGCATGGGGCTGGTGCTGCTCCTTGGTTCCAACGGGATCATTACCCGGCTTCTGGCCCTGCACCATTCGATTTACGGCTTTAACGGTATCGTCACCGGCTCCGTGCTGTACGCCTTTCCGGTAGCGTTTCTGATGCTGGCGGATATTTTAAAGTACGAAGACGGCTCCCCCTACGAGGCCGCCGCAGTACTGGGTATCCCCCGTGCCCGGCAGTTTTTCTCCATAACCTTTCCCTACCTCCGCAAACCCTTAATATCCGTGGTGTTTGCCGTCTTTACCCTTATCTTCACCGACTATGGGGTGCCCCTGATGATAGGCGGCCGCTTTACCACCCTGCCGGTTCTGATGTATCAGGAAGTGATCGGGCTCCTCAATTTCAGCCGGGGATCGGTGATCGGCTCCTTCCTCCTCATCCCTGCGGTGATAGCGTTTCTGTTTGATGTGCTGAACACGGACCGGGCGAACCAGAACTTTGTGGTTCAGGAAAAGCACAAGGGGGATAGCAAACTGCGTGACACCATCGCTGCGCTTTACTGTGTATTGATCTGTTTCCTTATCGCCCTTCCCATCGCCGTTTTTGTAATTCTCACCTTCGTGAATAAATACCCTCTGGACATGAGTTTTTCCCTGGTGAACATCGCCAGAACCATGAACATGGGCGCAGGCCGTTTCCTGCTGAATTCCCTGCTCATTGCCCTGGGGGTTTCGGTTTTGGGAACGGCGCTGTCCTATATTATCGCCTACGTTACCGCCCGTACTCCCGGCACGTCCTCCAAGACGCTGCACCTTATTTCGATAACCTCACTGGCGATCCCCGGCATGGTTCTGGGGCTTTCCTATGTGCTCTTCTTTAAGGGTTCATTTCTTTACGGCAGCCTTGCCATGCTTATCCTGGTTAACACGGTCCACTTCCTCGCATCCCCCTACCTTATGGCCTACAATTCCCTTGGTAAGCTCAACGCCAATCTTGAAGATGTGGGGCTGACCTTGGGGGTTAACCGGTTTTTTATTATCCGTGATGTACTCATTCCCCAGACCAAACTGACCATTATGGAAATGGTTTCCTATTTTTTTGTGAACTCCATGATGACCATCTCCGCCGTGTCCTTCCTTAACACGGTGCGGAACAAGCCGGTCTCCCTGATGATCACCCAGTTTGAGGCGCAGTTGTTTCTTGAAGGGGCGGCGTTTATTTCCCTGCTCATCCTGGGCTGTAATTTTGTGATGAAATGTCTGGCATACGGTGTACGGAAAAAAACTAATAGCTCCACTTAAACCCGAAGGAACCCATGGGAATAGGCAGCCCGTAAGCGGCGGTGTTGCTCCCCTTATCTTCCTTTCCGGTGTACCCATTGTAGGTGGTTGTTTCTTCGGCTTTGTACACCAGGGATAACAGGTTTTCTACGCCGAGGTATATTTCTGTCTGCACCTTGCCCTTCCGGTTAAAAATAAAAAAGGAAAATTTAAGATCCAGCGGGAGCGCCCAGGGCCCCCGGGTTTTTTCCTCGCGTATTGGGATGCGGCGGAATTTCTGAATGATCACCTGGTTGCCGTTTTCGTCCAGTACGGGCTGATATTTTTCCCCATCCCAGGTGACCTGCTGTACCGGGTAGGGGATAACGTCTCCATAGGTCGTTTTGACGGCAGGCTGGCCAGAGGCAAAGCCGAAACGAAGGGCGATATTGAACTGCCTGACCGGTTTTATATTCAGCACCAGGTTGAAGTTGTGAAACCGGTGGAAGGAGGGGTAGTACCATTCATTCCCATTCTCCCCGATCCCGCCGAAACCAAATTCACTGCTGGAAGGTTCGCGGTACCGGGCGTAGGTAAAGGAGTAGGAAATCCAGCCGTCTATATACCGGGATGTTAATTTTTGCAGCTGTAAATCAAAGCCCCCGATGTGACCTTCCCCATCAAATCCCCACCCCACATCAACACTGTTGCCGCTCAGATCCGCCAGTATATGTGCGCGGTTAAAAACATATTTATAGTACCCTTCGATAGTAAAGCTCCACCCCCCGGTTACATCAATCTTGGTTCCGATTACGGATGTCCAGGAACGGTTCAGCTTCATATCATCCAGGCCCTTATTGTTCCCCTCAATAAAGGAAATGTTTTCGTTCATCGATGAAAAGAGGCCCGTGCCGGCGGTGGCGCTGAGGGATTCGAGAAAACCGGGTATCCCAAACAGATCCTTGTTTTTGAGGATGTTAAAGTCCAGATTGAGCCGTGGATTCCATATCGGTTTTGTTACCACATCAAAATCCTTGCCGGCAAAGTAGAGGTGATCCATCCTGAGGCCCAGCTCGGCGCCGAAAAACTGATTGGGGGTGGTATATTCCAGGAGGGTATAGGCGGAACTGAAAAGGCCGTGGTTGTTCACGTCCACAATCTTGTCCAGCGGCCTGAGTATCGCCGCTCCCGGAATGCCGGCGATGGCCAAACTCGACAGCTCACCGGCGGGTATCTCCCACACAAATTGTTCCATAGGCCCACCGGCGATGCCCACATTTTCGTACTGCCGCCAGTTGGTGTAGAGTTCCTGCACCCCGGCGGCAAGGAGGAAGCCCGGCAAAGCCGGGCTCAGATCCCAGTCCATATCAAAGCGGCCCTGGGCGTTGAAAACCAGATTGTCCGAATCAATCTTTGCATTAATATCCGGTGCATGGTATGATTGGGACGTATCAAGATTAATGCCTTTGAGCTGAAACAGCGCTCCGTACATGTCCAGAAATTTTTGATTGTAATGGACTTCCACATCGTTGTTGACAGATCCTTTGGCAATAAGTTCGGTGTACCCCGCCCCGAGGGTTGTCCTGAGTATCATTTTGGGAATGGGGGTGTAGTTGAGGCCCGCTATGCCGAAGCCCTGGTAGTTATGGTAATCAAAGTTCATGGCCATACTGCCCGTGATCCCGTCGTCCGCCAGGAGACTGTCCTCATCATAGTCGGTAATGTATTCCGCCCCCACACCATCGCTGCCGAAGAAGCCGCTCAGGGTTAATTCAAGATCCGTGGTGAACCGGTAGTTCGCCGACAGGGCGGTACTCCTGATATAGGGGGCGACGGACACCGAATCGATCATCCCCAGGATTTCGTTTCCCGGAATAGCCTTGTTAATTCCCTGGGCCGCCCATACCAGGGTATCCCAATAGGTGACCTTCCCCATCAGCATGATTCCCCCCTTGCCAAACAGGGGGTAGGAGAGGTTGAGGCTCGCCGCGCTGGTGGCTAGGCCGACATCCAGTTCAATTTCCGTGGGGGAGGGCTTTTTGGCGGTCACCTCCAGGAGGCCCGAAATGGTGTGCCCGTACCGGGTGGAAAAAACGCCGTGGGAAAGCTTGACGCTCTCAATCATTTTGGGGTCGAAGATGGACATGCCCCCTCCCCAATGATAGGGCCGGGCCAGGTAAAACCCGTCCAGGACGGCCTCCAAATCCCCGGGGTCGCCCCCGCGAATGGAGGGCATGGCGTTGAACATCCCCGAATAGCCCACCCCGGGGAGGAGCTTCACCGAGTTCATCACATCTTCGACGATCCCGATTTCCGCAGTCCGGGCCAGTTCCGCCCCGGAAATTGCCACGCTGCGGCCCAGCTTGGTTTCGCTGGTTCCGGGCTGTTGTGCCTCAATGACGAGTTCCCGGTTTTCCATGACGCCCCCCAGCCGCAGGGCCAGGGTAAAGCTGCTTTGTCCCGGGCTAATGGCCAAGCGGCCGTTTTCATACCCCGGGTAGGCCGCCTGTATCACCACCGGGCGGTCATCGGGAACCGCAATTTGAGCCTTCCCGTTTTCATCACATTCGTATTCGGCGCCATCCCAGGAACGGATACGGGTTCCCTCCAGGGGTATCGCCAAATCCGCATCCAGAACGATAATCTCCACGTCCCGGGCAAAAAGGGCGGTATTGGGCAGGCTAAACAAAATTATCAGGATGGTGAGGAATTTGCCGGTTGAAACCGGCCTCCAATTTTTCGCCATACCGCCACCCCCATATTCCGGACTTAATTTACGCATATTCGCAGGAATTTTTCCAGTACCGGCGGCATTTTTCATCACTTCTCAAAATCCACCACCTGCCCTGCTTTTTGAGTAGTTACAAGCCCTTATACTTGTGGTATACTATAGACCATGAACGATGATCACATAAATTGGCACGGCGCTTTCTACGATGCAATCCGCCTCGAACTGGAAGACTATCTTGACATTCTCACCTTCGAGTTTGAGCATCAACTGAACACCGACCCCTTAATCATCGACGCGCTCATTCTAAAAAAGAAAAAACAAGTTGTCATAGAAAAGAACATTGCCACAATTTTTAAAACGACAAACATTCTGGAATTCAAAAGCCCTGAAGACTATTTGTCCGTAAGTGATTTCCATAAAGCTATCGCCTACACGCATTTGTATTGCGCCACGGTACAAGATGCAGACATTACCGATATTACGCTTACCTTTGTTCTGACCCGCAAGCCCCGGGAAGTGTTAAAGCATATTGAAACTAAATGTAAGTACCCCGTCACGCAAAAAAGCCCCGGAATATACCTGGTAACAGGCAGTCTTTTTCCCATACAAATAATAGAAACAAAGCTGTTGTCAGAAGATGAAAACATATGGTTAAAAGATTTACATAATGGCCTAGGGCCCCGGACCTTAGAAAAAATACTACAGGTAAGCAATGTCTATTTAAATTCGGATCACATAAAAGCCTATTTAGATGTTATACTAAAGGCGAACCGGTATGCTTTGGAGGAAATCAGAATGAACGCAACAAAAGAGTTTTATGAAGTGCTTGAACGGATGGGGGTAGCCGCAGAGTTTGAAGCGCGGGGTATCGAGAAAGGCCGCGAAGAAGGTTTGCGGCTTACGGCAACGAATCTTAAAAAAACAGGGATGCCGCTTAACCAAATTGCCGATGTAACCGGTTTGCCCATGGCCGAACTGGAAGGGTTGTAATTTTTGCCTGCCGGACAGGTGCTAAGATTAATGGTTCTATCGGAGGTTTTTTGCAATGGCAAAATACATAATGGCTCTTGATCAGGGGACAAGCAGTTCCCGTTGTATTATTTTTGATAAGCAGGGGAATATCGTAGGCGCCGCGCAACAGGAATTTGCACAGATTTTTCCCAAGCCCGGTTGGGTAGAACATGATCCCCTGGAAATCTGGTCCAGCCAATCTGCGGTAATGGCCCAGGCGAAGGCCCGGAGCGACGTCAACCATACGGACATTGCCGCCATCGGCATCACCAATCAGCGGGAAACCACGGTCGTCTGGGATCGGCATACCGGTGTCCCGGTGTACAACGCCATTGTCTGGCAGTGCCGCCGGACCGCGGAGTATTGTGACACCTTGAAAGCTAAGGGCTTCGACAAGAAGATTAAGGAGAATACCGGCCTGGTGGTTGACGCCTATTTCTCGGGCACAAAAATTCGCTGGATACTTGACCATGTTCCCGGCGCCCGTGAAAAAGCGGAAAAGGGCGATCTGGTATTCGGCACCATTGACACCTGGCTCGTCTGGAAGCTCTCCGGCGGTAAGGTCCATGTCACGGACTACACCAACGCGTCCCGTACCATGCTCTACAATATCCACACCCTGCAATGGGACGATGAGATCCTTCGGGAACTCACTATTCCTAAGTCGATGCTCCCCATCGTAAAGCCCTCAAGCGGCGAATTCGGGAAAACCACCGCCGAATTTCTGGGCGGAGAAGTGCCCATCGCGGGTATCGCCGGTGACCAGCAGGCGGCGCTCTTTGGGCAATGCTGCTTTGAGCCGGGGATGGTAAAGAACACCTACGGTACGGGCTGCTTCATCCTGATGAACTCAGGCGAGGCGGCGGTGGAATCGAAGAACGGCCTGCTTACCACCATCGCCTGGGGGCTGAACGGAACGGTCAACTACGCCCTGGAAGGGAGCGTCTTTGTTGCGGGCTCGGCGATCCAGTGGCTGCGGGACGAGGTTAAGCTGATTGACAGCGCCCCCCTGAGCGAAGCCTATTGTACCGGCGTGCCGGATACCGGCGGGGTGTACCTGGTGCCTGCCTTTGTTGGACTGGGCGCTCCGTATTGGGATCAGTATGCCCGGGGAATCATTGTGGGGCTTACCCGGGGCACAAACAAGGCGCACATTATTCGGGCCGCTGTAGAATCACTGGCCTATCAGAGCGCGGATGTTATCAAGGCCATGGAAGCCGATGCGGGTACCCCTATTAAGGCGGTGCGGGTAGACGGCGGCGCCTGTGCGAACAATTTCCTCATGCAGTTCCAGGCGGACATCCTCCGCACCGATGTTATCCGTCCCAAGGTTATCGAAACCACCGCCCTCGGCGCGGCCTACCTGGCGGGTCTTGCGGTGGGCTACTACAAAGATCAGGGGGACATTTTACAAAACGTGATTGTTGATAGAATTTTTCAACCAGCCATGGAGGATGCGGCCCGTACGGAATTGCTTGGGGGCTGGAAGGAAGCGGTAAAACGGTCCTTTGGCTGGGAAAAATAAAGGCAGGAACACGCACCCTGATACGGCATGAACCCTATATATAGCGCTATTGTAAATACATAGCACTATATATAGTTTTATACGTATTGCCGGAAGACGCCAGTCTACTTGAGCCAGTTCCAAAATAAGGATTAACCACCGACCTCACTGACGCCACGGACTCCTGCTTTCTTATCCTTTCCTTTGTCCGTGAGGGTCCGTGAGGTCGGTGGTTAAATTTCTAATTTTTATTCGTGTAATTCATGGTAGGCCTTGCATTTTGAAACTGGCTCACTTGACAAATTTTTATTCCGGTGCTACCATAGGAACCGATACATACCACGGGGTCGTAGTTCAGTGGCTAGAACGTCAGATTGTGGATCTGATTGCCGTGGGTTCGAGTCCCATCGACCCCCGTAAAAGAAGGATTTTGCTATCCTTCTTTTTTTTGAAAGGAGTAGCTTATGAGTATTGAAAAACCTAATACACGGGTTCTGCCTGGTTTTATGGAACTGCTTCCCGAAGAGCAGATCGAATTTGACCGGATAAAGACCGTAATTGAGGCGGTCTTTAAACAATTTGGGTTTACTGCTCTTGATACTCCCGCTATCGAACGGGTGGCCGTTTTGGATGCCAAGAAGGCCACCAAAAAAGCAGTTGCCGCCGGGGTGCCGGGCGAAACACCGGCGCCGGAATCCGTAGAGGAGGATGCGGCGGCCGGAGAAACAGCCAAACAAGCCTACCGGTTTGAGTATAGCGGCGTTGAACAGGGACTTCGTTTTGATTTGACGGTTCCCCTGGCGCGTTATTCAGCGGAGCATTTTAACGATCTTACGTTTCCGTTTCGCCGCTGCCATAGTGCAAAGGTGTATCGCGGGGAAAAAGCGCAAAAGGGGCGGTTCCGTGAATTTTATCAATGCGATATAGATGTCATTGGACATAATGAATTAAGCGTCGCCTATGATGCGGAGATTCCCAGTGTCATTTACTTTCTGTTCAAGAAACTGGACTTTGGCAAGTTTACCATACGCCTCAATAATAGAAAAGCGCTGAGCGGACTCCTGGATCATCTGGATGTCAAATCAAAGACCAAAGAAGTTTTACGGATAATTGATAAAATTGAAAAAATCTCTGCCGATGAGTTCAACAGTTCGTTACGCGATCTCGGATTATCGGAAGCTCAAATCAGCACGCTGCTTGATTTTATACACATTAAAGGCAGTGTAAACGACATTTTGAATCAGCTTAAAGCGCTTGGAATTACTAATAGCCTGTTCATGGACGGAATTAATGAGCTTGAGACCGTAACATCCCTTATGCACGATATGGGTGTTGAGGATTCATATTATGTTATTGACCTATCGGTGGCACGGGGTTTGGACTATTACACCGGTACGGTATATGAAACGATACTTGATGATCGTGAGAATTTGGGCTCCGTATGTTCCGGCGGCCGGTACGACAACCTGGCGGAATCTTATACGGACGAAAAATTACCCGGGGTTGGCATATCCATAGGGCTTACCAGGCTTTTTTATCAACTGCGCGAGGCTGGATTAATACCCTGTTCAAGAAAAACAATCGCCGATGTTATTATTGTTCCCTTTGAAAATAATAATATACCGACCGCTTTGCGTGTTTCAAACAAATTACGGATTGAAGGTTTTAATGTTGATGTTTTGCTCGAAGATACACCGGTTAAGGAAAAACTGCAATACGTGGGCAAAAAAGATGCGCCCTTTGCCGTCTTGATTGGTTCCGAAGAGGAAGAGAGCGGTTTGATGATGCTTCGATTTGTACAGGATAAAAAGCTGGTAAAGAAAACCGCAGCCATTGATGACCTCGCGGCGTGTATGCGAAACAGCAATGTCATCCGATAGGATAACAAACCTTCCCGTTCTTAATGACCATGGTAACGATGTTCTTTGCCGAATGATACACCAGGAAACGGTAGTCGGGATAAGCCAGCACCGTTATATCCGCTTTCTTGCCCGGTTCTATACTGCCAATGGCGCCGGCCTTTTTTAAGGCCCCGGCGCCGTTAAGGGTCAGGGAGCAGAGGGCCTCTTCAATGGTCATCCCCATATGGATAACCCCCAGGGAAAAAATGAGGGGAATGGAATTGGTAAAGCAGCTTCCGGGGTTATAGTCGCTTGCCAGGGCCACGGCGCAGCCTGCATCTATCATCTTCCGGGCCGGCGCGTAGGGCTTGTGGAGGCAGAAGGCGGTGCAGGGCAGCAGGGTCGCCGCAGTATCGCTGTCCGCAAGCATACCGATGCCCTTGTCGGATACGGCAAGCAGGTGGTCCGCACTGACACAGCCCAGTTCCGCCGCCAGTTCCCCGCCGCCCAGGGGGATAATTTCATCCGCGTGGATCTTTGTACCAAACCCCATGTCCTTACATACGCGCAGATATTTTGCTGACTCTTCGGTGGTAAAGACCCCTTCCTCGCAGAAGATATCCGCAAAACGGGCCAGCTTCCTATCCCGGACCAGGGGCAGCACTTCTTTCAACATAAACTCAATATAGGCGCTGCTTCCGCCGGGATAGTCCCGGGGGATTGCGTGGGCGCCCATGTAGGTTGTCTCTACATCCACCGGATGTTCCTTGTTTAAGCGGTTTAACACCTCAAGCTGTTTAAGCTCACAGTCCTTGTCAAGCCCGTAGCCGCTTTTGCCTTCCACGGTGGTAACCCCCATGCTCAGCATGTCGTTAAGCCGCGTGAAGCCGTCGCTGAACAGGGTTTCTGCGGGGGTGTTTCGGGTGGCGTTTACCGTGCTCTGGATGCCACCGCCCATTTTCATGATATCCAGGTATTGCGCGCCGGAAAGACGCATCATAAATTCTTCCGGCCGGTAACCGCCAAAGACAAAATGGGTATGGGAATCCACAAAACCGGGGATGATAGCCTTTCCGCTGAGGTCAATACTTTCCATCCCGGCTGTGTCAAGGGGGTGCTTTTTCAGCAGCATCCCGGTGGGGCCGGTTTCCTTGATGGTATCCCCTTCGATATACACGGCGGCGTCGGGGATAATTTCCAACTTGCCCATGTCCTTACCGTGTTTTAAGGAATTTCCAATGGGTGTTACCAACTGGGATGCGTGGTATAACAGCAGGGATGATGCGTTAGATGTAGTGTTCATGTGTGCCTCTTTACTCCATAGTTCCAATTAGTTCTTCCGCTATCTGCCGTACCCGGCCTGAGTATACCAGTTCCCGGGTCCATTCCATATCCGCTGAAATATAATGATCCTCCGCCATAAAAGGCGCTTTTTCCCGAACAGCCTTTATCATTTGTTGAGCGAACCGGGAAGGCGAAAGCTTGCCGCCGGCCTTTAATTCCAGGGCCTGGACGGCGGCAAGCAGTTCGTTGCCGATTACATATTCCAGAAGCCCCGCGGTTTCACGAGCCTTGAGGGCCGCGTTATATCCCATACTGACGTAATCTTCCTGCAAGGCGCAGGTGGGTATTGCGTCTATTGAGGCGGGGTGGGCCAGGACCCGCATCTCCCCCAGGATTCCCGCGGAGGAATATTGCAGGATCATGTAGCCGCAGTTGCTGTCGGGCTTGGGGGACAGAAAGGCGGGGAGTCCGCTGACCAGCTCGTTGACCATGCGGTCGGTGCGGCGTTCGGCGATTTTTGCCAGATAACAGGCCGCAATGCACAGGGAATCTGCGGCAATGCCGACAAACCCCGCATCGGCATTGCAGGCGCTCAGGGCTTCCCCCGAGGGATGGATCACCGGATTGTCATCACAGGAGTTTAGTTCATTTTCAATCGCCGTCCGCGCGTCCAGAATAGTTTTGCGCGCGGCGCCGTGGGCCTGGGGAATACAACGGAGGGACAGGGCGTCCTGCAAATTCTGTCCCCCCAGGCTTTCCAGAATCCCGCTGTCCGCCAGGAGACGGCGCAGGTTTTCTGCGGTTTTCCATTGATCCTTCTGTTTCTTTACGGCCATTACCCGCTCATCAAAGGCCTGCATGTTGCCCCCTAGGGCCTCAACGGTCAGCGCGGAAACCGCGTCCGCCGCGGCAAGGGCGTTTACCATGCCGTATACCGAGAGGGCCGCCAAGGCGGTGGCGGAGGTCCCGCCGCTTATCAGGCACAGCCCTTCTTTGTAGCCCAGATGAATCGGCGCAAGCCCCGCAACTTTCATGGCCGCTTCTCCGTCGCTTAAGGTCCCGTTGATGAAGGCCTTGCCCTTTCCCAGGAGGACCAGGGCAATATGGGCCTCCACCCCCAGGTATCCCACGGAGCCGTGAACCGGAGCCCAGGGATACACGCCCCGGTTCAGAAGCTCCGCCAAAAGTTCCAGTACCGAAAGCCGCACGCCGGTATACCCGGTGCCGAGGTTGGCGA
The DNA here is from genome assembly GCA_025997715.1 of Spirochaetia bacterium. Lineage (GTDB taxonomy): Bacteria > Spirochaetota > Spirochaetia > Treponematales > Breznakiellaceae > Termitinema. Next base: position 3,398 of record BNUY01000063.1, on the reverse strand, counting down.
GCATCATAAACATGACGGCCCGTACCCCTTCTTCATCCAATGGCTCTCCCACCGTGGTACAGTGGGTCATCACCATCTTCTCCTGGTATATGGCGGCTTCACTTTCGGGGATTACCCGCTTTACATTTTCACCAACGCCAGTGGTAACGCCGTAGACCAGCCGGTTTTCCCGCACAAACTGTTCAACCAATGCCCGGCTTTTGTTCACCCGTTCCCGGTACGCATCGGAAAACGATACGGGGGCGCGGAAACGGGCGACCGCCACAAGCTCTCTCACCGAGAGAACACCGCCGAGGGTGACATGGTCAAGCGTACTGGACTGATTCATGGTTACTCCACAATCTTATCAACAAAGAAGGACTTAACAAATGCCGCCATTTGCAGGACAAAGATGAAAATCACGAGAAATCCCGCCGCTGCAGCCAGGGCTTTTACCCCGTCAACCCCCTGCACACCTCCGCCGTAGGCTGCCATGATGATGGCCACAATTCCTACGGAGATACCCCAGACCGCCTTGATCTTGGCCGGCGGTTCGGTTCCGATGGGCACATCCCGGACGCTCATCGAACCAATGTTGGTCAGGGTCGCGTCCGCCGCGGTGATAAACGAAATAAGGATGATCAAAATATTAACGGGAATGACCACAACCCCTATGCCGAAGGGCAGATGTTTGAGGAATTCCCAGAGGGCCATGATGGCGCCGCCTGAGTTAATAGCCCCAACCAGGTCCGCCTGCCCGGTGATCTGCATGTTCAGGGCGCTGCCGCCCCAGATGGCAAACCAGACAATGCCGAAAACCGATGGCAGTATCCAGTTGACAATCATGTATTCCCGGATTGTTCTGCCGTAGGAGAGCATGGCCATGAAGATGCCGGTTACCGGCGCGTATCCTACCCAGAAAGCCCAGTCAAAGAGGGTCCAGGATCGGGTGAGCGCCTCACCGCCTATGTCTATTGGGTCAAGCCCCCACCGGAAAAAATTATGCAGCCATTCCGCCATACCGGCGGTGCCGATCCGTAAAATGTACAGGGTCGGCCCGGTGATAAGCAGCAGGATCAGGATGGCGTAGTAAAACCACGCATTTATACTGCCCAGGGTTTTGAGGCCCTTGTCCATACCGATGTAGGAAGAAAAGGTGAATATCAGCATTATTGATACGCCGAGGAAGATAAAGAGGGGCATACTTTCCTGTATACCGTATCCCCCCTTAAGCCCGGACATTACCAGGGTGATGCACATGGTGACCCCCGTGATAAGCCCGATGGTCAGGGCCAGCATGGACAGGGTGTCGATGACCGCAGAAAAACCTTTTGCCTGTACCCGGGCGCCGAAGAGGGGCTTTAGGGTAGAGGTGACGGTGAGGCTTTCCTTTTTGTGGTAGTAAATGTACGCGACCAGGAGTCCGCACATGGCGTAGATCGCGTAGGGAATAAAGGTCCAGTTATAAAAACTGCGGCCCATGGCAAACACCGCGGCTTCCGGGGTGTTGGCCGGTATACCCAGCTTGTCGAGTTCGCCCCAGACATTGCCGAAGTAGATAAGCGGTTCGTTCACCCCCCAGGTAACGATACCGGTGGCGACACCCCCGGTCAGGGTCATGGCGAACCAGGTCCAGAAGCCGTACTTCGGCTTGGCGTCCTTGCCGCCGATCCGCATGCTGCCGAGCTTTGAAAAGGTGACAATTGCCACCAGACCAAGGCACGCCATTACGGCTATCTGGAAAAGCCAGCCGAAGGTATCCAGAGACCAGAAAAAGAATTTGTTGGAACCCTGGGTAAGGGCGTCCTTGTTTACAATGCCAAGAACCGCCGCCCCGCCGATTACGATGTACGCAGGGATAAACACTTCCCAGCGTACCGCTTTTTTTAATTCTCCTGTTTTTTGCTTGTCTGCCATTACGACCTCCTCTTTATTTAAAGCCGGGCATGAGCGCCCAGCCTATTGCCAGCCGATTACTACACCGCCTACGGTAAAAATCACCGAGAGAATCCAGACTATCACCATATAGGGAAGTATGAAACGTAGCCAACGGGAGAATGGAACCCTGGTATAGGTTAGATAGGCTATCACCACCGCCACCGTTGGATAACACAGGTTTGAAAGTCCATCCCCGAACTGAAAGGCCAGGATAGCGACCTGTCTGTTCACCTGCAGAATGTCCGAAAGGGGCAACATGATAGGCAGGGTCGCCATGGCCTGTCCGCTTCCGGATGGAATGAAGAAGTTGATTATCGTCTGCACGATGAACATAACCGTTGCGGATCCCGCGGCGGAAAAACTTTTGAGGGGCAATGCGAGGTAATAGATGATGGTATCGATCACCCCCGCCTTTTCCATTATCACCGTGATACCCCGCGCCAGTCCTACTGCGACGACCCCGCCGAATATCGTCCGGCCGCCTTCAATAAAGGTATCGGCGATACGATTGGGGCTATAGCGGCAGAGGAACCCCGCCGCAATGCCTCCCAGGATATAGAGCGACGACATCTGGGGGAAACCCCATTTCCAAACGATGGTACCATAGATTATCAGAGCCAGGGTGGCGATAAATATGAGCAGCACCAATTTGTGGGTCAGGGTGAAGGGAATGTTTTCAAGGCCCTCCTTCGGCTTTTCATCAAAAATACCATCAATGCCCACCGCAAGACTCCGGGAGGGATCTTTTTTTATCCTGGCGGCGTAGAACAGAATATAGGCGAGGGATGCCGCCCAGAGAACCAGCAGTATCAGTAAGCGGTAGCCGATACCGGAAAACAGGGGAAGCTGTGACATGGATTGTCCGATACCGACGGTCCAGGGGTTTGTCGGACCGGCGGTCCAGCCTATGACGATACCCACAACGGGCACCGCAATTCCCACAAAGACATCGTAGCCCAAGGCCAGGGCAATGGAAATACAAAGGGGCGCAAAGGGGATTGCCGCTTCCAGCATACCGGGGAAAGCCCCTAAACAGGCAAAGAAGGTGAAAATCAGGGCAAGTACCCAGGAACTTTTTTCACTGCCAAACCGGCGTGCGAAGGCCGCCACGATTCCGGCGATAGCTCCGGTGCTTTCAAACAGCCGAATAGCCCCTCCGATGATGAGGATCATGAAGATCAGCGGCCCGGCGGCGCCCAAACCCTGATGGACGGAATCAAAAAAATCGAGGAACTTCAGCGGTGTTTTATCGACGAGGTGGAAACTGTTGGGGTCCACGACCTGTCTTCCATCCACGGTGATCTTTTCATAACGCCCTGTTGGCAGAAAAAATGACAGAATCCCCACAAGAATGATTAACCCCAGCAGCAAAACCCGAAGCTCCGGCTGGGGGCGGCAACGGAGGCGGCCTACGAAGCGTATCGCCGCGCCGTACCCTGGTATGACCGGGACAGAAATCTGTCGGCGGACATAGAAGCGTC
>BNUY01000062.1 GCA_025997715.1 Spirochaetia bacterium | reverse complement strand
CGTCCCCTAACAGGGTAGGTTTGAGCCAGCGGTATTCCTCTGCATGGGCTGCAAGCCACCGTTTCGCGGCGTTCTGCTCGCAGTCCTGTTTCTCAGTCCCATCCTCATTCGTAATCATCTCCCCCATCACCGGCAGCACAACCGATACCCCCGGTTTCACGATGGTTCCCGCCAATATCGTGTGATAATAGGTCGTTATTCCGTCTTTTGTTTTGTGCAGGCAATGCTTGCAGTGGATTTTTTTTGACGAATGATACCAGGTCCCGTCTAATGCCAAGAGTACCCCGTCGTCCAGTACCCGAAACTGCTCAAGCCCGCCCCACCTGTCGAGTTCTTTCAGCATTCCCCCGAAAACATCGCTCATTTCCTGCGGTTCAACGCGGTCTATCAGCGTCCGTATCTCGTTGTCGCTCGGTATTTCCGTTATCCTGAAGAAGTTTTTGACATTTTGCCGTTTCCAGTCCTGCTTCATCGCCGTGTTAAACTGCAATATTGATGGATGCTGAAAATAAAATACCGAAAACGCGCTCTTTAGTCCCTCAACCGTGCTAAATCTGAGATTCGGACTTTCTTTCCTCGTGTCGGTATGCTTCGCCCCGACTTCCTCTAAACTCGTGGTGAGTTCGCTTATTATTCCCCGTCCCATCCCCCTATTTTATCAGCTTTTTCTAAAATGAGAATTGCTGCAGGCGCCTGCGTTTACCTTGACAAACTTGTGGTCTTGTGTTACCTTACTGAGACAAAAAAGAAATGGTGGTAGGGATTATGACAACGCTCTTGAAAAACGGTACTATTTATGATGGCGCCGGTGATGACTCCTTTATTGGGGATGTGCTTATTGAAAACGATAAAATCAGTGCTGTTACTCATGGTGACAACACCTGCTCTGCGGACAAAATTATTGACCTAACCGGCAAAAGCGTTGCTGCGGGTTTTATTGATGCGCATTCGCACAACGATTGGTATGCGGTGAAAACTAACCCCATCCCCTATTTTGAGCCCTTTATCAGGCAGGGCATAACGGGCTTTGTCACCGGAAACTGCGGGCTTTCAATAATCGGCGCGAAAAAAGATTCTCCCTACCGCGATAAGGTTGGCGCGGGACTTTTTCATAACGATGAATCAATTGGTGAGTTTTCGACTGCCGCTGAGCTTTTTGATGCGGTGGATAAAAACTCCCCGGTCAACATTGCCGCATGTATTGGACATTGTTCTGTCCGCTCAGGAATTGCGGGCTACGAAAATCGTCCTTTGACAAAAGACGAACAGGAGGATATGATTAAAACCATTGCACAGGCGCTGGATGAAGGCGCTTGTGGCGCATCCCTTGGCCTTATGTATGAGCCGGGAATTTATGCGCCCAAAGAAGAGCTTCGCGCCATTGCGGAGCTTATGGAAAAACAGCAAAAGCCCTTAACTGTTCATGCAAGAGCGCTTTCGTCTGTTTCCCTTGCGTACCCGTCCCCTATAGGCCGCCCTCATAATCTTTTAGCCCTTGACGAGCTCCGGGAAATGTCAAAAGGCTTAAAGCTGAAACTTCACTATTCACACGCGATCTTTGTAGGCGGCAAGACATTTAAAACACATACTGAAATGCTCAAAATATTCGATGCGATGCGGGATGAGGGTGTGGATGTTGCGTTTGACCTTTATGCTGAAACCATGGGGGTCTCCGTGATAACCGCAATTTCTCCGCCCTGGTGGCTTTCAATGTCCAGGGAAGAAAGAAAAAAGCCGCTGAACAAACTAAAATTCGCCGCCTTGGCACAGCTTACAATGAAGCTTTTGGGTTTCGATTTCGGTGATATTCAAATAGCTTATTTGGGAGAGGGCTTAGAAGAATATGAGGGCAAACGGGTAAGCGAAATTGCACTTGAAAAAAACTTGAAACCCCTTGACGCCTACATCATGCTTTGCGATGTATCGAATAATCAGGGCAGGGTTAATCAATATAAATATTCCACGCCCCAAATTGTGAGCACCCTGGCAAAGCGCCCTGATGTTTTATACATGACCGATGCATGGATTGAGAAAAAAGGCGTGCAAAATCCCGCTGCCTTTGATTGTTTTCCTAAGTTTTTGCAACTGTCCTTAAAAGGTCAGGGCGACACCATGGCGCAAACAGTGCGCAAAATGAGCGGCGCGGTTGCCGACAGGTTCGCTTTGCCTGATAGGGGCTATATAAAGCCGGGCAACTATGCGGACATCACCGTTTTTGATGAAAATGAAATTCGGGGTGGAACTCCTGATACGTTTCATTCTTTCGGCATACAACGGGTATTCATAAATGGGAATGAAGTTTTAACTGATAATGAAATAAATGCCTCTGCTCTGCGGTATGCCGGTAAAGCTATTAGGGTGGCGGCCTTTTTCATTTCATAAACAGTTTACCCGGAAGAAGCTATACTTAAATATCCGCCGCGTTTGCTAAAAGGTAATCCTCCGCTTCCTTACTCCACAAGCCATTGTGCCGTCCGCAGATTTCTCCCAGCGCCTTATAGAAGGGATCGCTTTTACCCTTTTCCGCAAAGTCGGCGATGGCGGCAAGCTCCAGTTTTTTGCCGGTGTAGATAAGCTTCTTGCCGCCGGGAATCTTGTCCAGGTCGATGGTGGTCTTGGCAACGGCGTTAAGGCCGCCCACATGGGTCACCATAAAGACCGGGTTCAGTGTGCCCTTTGCCATCATTGCCAGGGATTCCCGCATATCATCGGTGTTGCCCCCGGAGGTTCCCACGATGTGGTGGGCTTCGTAATGGACATTGTAGAAGTTGAAGTTTGCGGCGAAGGCGGTGTCCGTGGGGCCGGCAAAGAAGTTGAGGCACCCGTCGTGACCAAGCAGGCTGTCCCCCATTTCGATGACCGGCTTGACCGGGGCAAAAACAAAGACATCGTCGTAAAGCTTGCCCCCGTTCAGTTCCTTGAGATGGGCAACAGGGTCCTCTATAGTTTTCGTGTTTACATAGGAAAGCGCTACGCCGTGTTTTTTCGCTTCACCGGGGGGCAAAAGCTGGGCGGCACGGGCGAGACGGGCGTCGTCAATATCGGTTACCACCAGGCGGGAGGGGCGGCGGGGGTTGTGGATGGCGTAGTCGATGGCACCCAAACCCATGGGGCCGACCCCGGCCAGCAGTATTAGTGAGCCCCCTTCGACGATGCCCATTTCATGGACATAGGAACCGCCCCTGGTATGATACTGGGCGTGGAATGCGCCGACAACACAGGACACGGGTTCCGCCAGGGAGCCCATGAAAAAATTATCCACCTGATAGTCCAGGAGGCAGTTCATCTCCATCACTTCCCCAGGGATGATGATGTAGGTAGCATCCCCGCCGATGTGCTGATAGGAATAGCCCGGTGCCCAGAGGGTCTCCTGCCCGTGTTCGTCGGGATAGTTCAGGGCCGGCTGGATGGCAAACTTGGATCCGGGTTTGAATTTCCCCCCCAGCTTAGCCCCAACCTTCTCAATAACCCCGCAGAATTCGTGACCGATGATGGTAGGCGTTTTTGCCAGGTCGGAACGGATCCGTTTATGCTTGTTCCCCTGCATGGCAAGTTTGTGGCTGGACATGCAGATTGAATCCGAAACCACCCGGGCCAGTATTTCATCATCCTTAATTTCAGGAAGATCAAATTCTTCCAGCCGGAGATCATTGACGCCGTAAATGCGGACTGCTTTTGTTTTCATAATTACTCCTCCAAAAAATATAATAAAGAATTTTTAACCGCAAAGGCGCCGAAGGCGACAAAGGAAGGAAAGACCCTTCTTCTTTCCTTCGCGCGCCTTCGGCGCCTTTGCGGTTGTTTTTCTTATTCATGTTTAATGTAACATAACCTGGCCGCCGGTAACCGGGATTGCCTGGCCTGTTTCGTATTCCTGTTCGACCGCATAATAGATGGCCCGCATCACATCCGCGCCGGTGCAGCCCCGGTTCATAGGAACCTTGGCTTCGTAAAAGGCCCGTACCTCCGCCACGGTCTTGGCACCCGGTACTTTGCCGGCGTTTAGGTACTGCACAAAAAGCCCCTTCTCCGGGTCCGACCAGAGGGGGCCGTCCAGGAAGTTCCCCGGACAAATGGCGTTTACCTTAATGCCGTATGCCACCAGTTCCAGGGCAAAACTTTCCACCAATCCGATTGCGCCGAATTTGCCCCCCGCATAGGCGCCATTTTTATTGGAACCCTCCAGGCCGGATTTGGAATTTATTTGTATGATGTCGGTTTTCCACCCCGGCGCGGTGCGGTTTTGCCGACGGAGCAGCCGTCCACCGTGTTTTGCCATAAGGAAGAACCCCGTATAGTTGATGTCCGTGACAAACTTAAATGCCCCCACATCCTGTTCCAAAACGCTTCCCGCCTTAACTACCCCGGCGTTGCTCACGCAAAGGTCCAGGCCTCCGGCGGTATCCGCAATTGTTTTGAAGAGGGCCTCCACCGAAGCCTCGTCAGAAACGTTAACCGGAACCGCAACGGCGGCGATCCGTTTTTCTGCGGTGTTGAGGGCAGCCGCCAGTTTTTCCGCCCCGGCCAGGTTCAAGTCGGCGATAAACACCAGCGCCCCCGACGCGGCAAGCCCCCGGACAATTTCTTCCCCAAAGCCCTGCGCGCCTCCGGTTACCAACACTACTTTATCCTTTACCACCGACGACCGGTTTACTGCGGAAGCCCCCGGCGCCGCTATACCGGAATCGCTTCCTCCGGCAGGTGCAGTATTAGTGTCGCTTAATACCAGGGGTGAAGCATCACCGGCTTCACTTCGTTTCCGGGCGGAAAGAAGGTCCCGGTCTATCCAGTACACCGCTTCCCCCGCGGGTGTTTTTATCCTGGCGCAGGAAGGCTGGGTTTTCGCGCCCTCCGTTTTGGCAGCCCCGGCTTCCCATGCGGCATAGGCTTCCTTTAGCGGCCTAACCGCCTGCGCCTCATCGAAACCATCCCCCGTCCATGCGGCACTGAGATCGGCGGAAAGGGCCTGGGCGGGAGCGGCATCACCGGCGGGCACAACAACCCGCGGACACTTCGTGTCAGAACTTTCCCCCGCCGCATTGATCCAAAGCCCCCGGATAAGGGGCGCCAGCAGTATATGATCCGTAAAACTCATGGTTGATACCTTCCTTCCTGTAGTTTTTTGAGTATCCCCGGCGCCGACGCTTCCGGGTATGCAAGGTCCAAATCCTTTCCCGCACGGGCGTATGCGGCAAGCCTCTTTTGCAGCGGCAGTGTTCCCAGAGGATTGTCCGGGGAGAAAAGGGCGAAGCGGGGATCAAGGGACCCCAGCCGTTCATGGGCAATGAGCGCCCAGGTAGTATCCAGCAAATGACGGAAATCATCCTGCAATATCTCCGGGCAGTTAAATGACTGCCGGGAACTGTTGATGTCCACCCCGGAAATTTCCATAAACCCCCGTTCCGCACACAAACGCTGCACCCGGCGGAGCTGTTCCGGAGTATTCCGGGGGGGCATATAGGTCACCGCCCGATACCCCAACCGGGACAACTCATCAAACAATTCTTCTATATAATCATCCTCAAACTTCTCCGCCTTCTTATCCCCCGTGGGCGATTCCGCAATATCCCCCAGATACGCATAGGCCGATATTGCGCCGATGGAATCCGCGAAGGCCGTTACCGCTTCGGCGTTGATACATTCCTTAGCGCCGGGTTGGATAAAGATACGGCTTAAGAAACTTGATTTGAGTATCCCCAGCAGATCGTAGAGATAGTGCGGGTTTTCCGGATCAGAAAGCGCCTGGGCCGCTTTTGCCGGAGGTGTAACGCCAAAATGCAGGGCAAGCTTTTCATTGATCACCGGCCCCTTCCCGTATGCGGCAATGAGCTTTTCCGCCGCCGCCGCTAAAAGGTGCCGTTCGGTTATCTCCCCATCATGGGCATACAGCGATTTATCGATCACATCCCGCTGAAAATCTATATCGGGAAGCCCCGCCTCATGGAAAATCGCATTGGCGGATTCGGCCATCCGCCGGGTTCTTGCCAGCCGTTCCTGCCGGAGGGGGGCGAGAAAATCCCGCACCTGGGGAATCGCCGGGGCGGGTATTCCCTGGACGGTCATGTAGGCCATGCCCTTGGAATCGGGGTTGTTGATCTTTCTGCCGGCAAAGCTCCCCCCGAAACGTACCCGAACCTCAAACCCGGTACAGCCGCCGATACCGAGGATCGAACAGGCGGCAATCATCTCCTCCGCCGCGCCGATGGAATCGTGATCCACCGACCCCGCCGCCAGAAGCCCCGCCTCCCGTGCCCTGAGGGCGGCCATACTGGGGGTATAGGGGCTGAAACTGTAAACCGTGTGGATGTGGTTATTCACCTCCCCGCCTGAAACCGGCAAACCGGCGGGTTTTTCCAGGGCACTAAGCCCCCGGAGCCGTTCCTGGGGATCAGCATGGGGATCGTTAATCAAGGTGCGGTAATCGGTCATGACTTTTCCACAACCCTGGAACGGTACTTTTCCATTTCCCAATTGTTGATAAAATCTATCTTGTCCGCCGTCATAAAGCGCGGGCCCCCAAAGCTTTCCGAATAGGCCGCGACTTTTGCGGTATCGGTAAAGAGTTCAAGCGCCAGGGACGCCGTTTTTTCCGATGTACCGATGCCGAAAATCCCCCTGCCCTGGACCGCGGCAATCTTCGGCGCCCGCCCGGTTTTGTCGAGATGCCGTTTCCATGCATCCCACACCTGCTCCGGAAGCCCCTTAGTGTCGTCAATGGCGATAAACAGGGGATCACTGCCGGAATAGACGATATGATCCGGGGTAAAGGCGGAAGAAACAGGGGCAAAATCAGCGCCGGTTCCGGTAAGGCGGGCAAATTCGGCGTTCCGTTCAAAGGCAACCCGGGAATCTTGCCCGGCACAGGCGGCCAGGAGGCGTGCAATGTCTGCCGAATCGCCATACACACCGGTTTTTCCGGAAAAATCAGGTTTCTGCGCTATTTTTTGGTCCAGGACAGCCAGGATTTTCGTATAAATCGCCTTTATCCCCTCAATAGAATCGGCGCCGACAAAAACCCCGTGATTTTGGAGGAAAATGAGGTCCACCGGTTTCCCCGTGCGGGTCAGATAGGCATCCGCAGCCTTTTTTACCGCCGCCGAAAGGATATACCCCGGATTGGTGATAGGTATCCAGAGGCAGGTTTCACCGAAAAGGGCTTTTGCGGCAGTTTCGCCATCCTGGGAACAGGTAAGGCCGTTCACCAGTGACGGATGGGTGTGCACCACAAAGGTAAAGGGCAGCAAATCGTGGAGCAGGGTTTCAACAGAGGGGCGCTTGCTTTCCTCGCCGGGCTGCTTCGCGGCCATCATATCCGCCAGCACCGCCGCTTCCCGCTGATCCTCATCATGGGGGTACTCTTTTTCCCAGATACGGGCCAATTTTGCCCGGTCCATCTTCACAAACCCTTCGGCGCTAATGTCCCCCATGCTCGTCCCGGAGCCTTTTACAAACAGGGTTGACCCCTCTTTGAAGGAGGTATTTCCCCCCCCGGCAATGACATACGCCGGGTTGGAGCCGTAAAGCCGGGAAATATCGACAAGTTCCTGTACGCTCATGTTACCCAGTATTACCCAAGTTTTGCCCTTCTGTAAATGGACAAAAAAGTGATTGGTATAGACAAAGCTCGAAAAAAAACCTTGACTTTGCCCCAAAGCGGCACTAATCTTAGTATAGTTATAAGTTCGTATGAAGTATCCGGGAGAGAGCGGATAAATCCGCCGCCGAAGGGGCATTTGCGAAAAACTCTCAGGCAAAAAGTACCGGATTCTGACGAACCTCCGGAAAGACGGGTAAATAAGGCCAAATCCTGTTTGGATTTACCTCATCCCGGCACCGAAGAGGCAATTTCCTCGTAAAACTGCGGTTTGCACCGGGGGAAGAATCTTTCAGGTTATAAGACGGAGCGCATTTCGAGATTCTCGGAAACCCCCCGGCTCATAGAGCCGGTAATGCGTTCTTTCCTGAAGGAGGCCACATTGGAAAAGAAAACTCCCCTGTACCAATGGCACGAATCTCACGGCGGAAAGATAGTTCCCTTTGCGGGCTATCTGCTTCCCGTGCAGTATGAATCGGGCGTTATCACCGAGCATAACGCGGTCCGCGAAAAGGCGGGCCTTTTTGACGTATCCCACATGGGCGAATTTGTCATCAAGGGCCCCGAAGCCCTGGCAAATCTCAACCGGATTTTAACCAACGATTTTACGGACATGCCCCTGGGCCGGGTCCGCTATACCCTGATGTGTAATGAACAGGGGGGCGAGGTGGACGACCTGGTGGTGTGTTGTATGGAAGAAAACCGCTATATGCTGGTGGTCAACGCCGCAAACCGCGACAAGGATGCCGACTGGATACAATCCCACCTGGGAAAAACCGGCGTTACCTTTGAGGATATTTCCGACACCCTGGCGGAAATTGCCCTCCAGGGACCGGCGACTCCGGAGATTCTCGCATCCCTTTCGACTACCATCCCTCAAGGGTACTACACCCTGATTGAAAAGGGAAATGTGGCCGGGATTGACTGCATTGTGTCCCGCACGGGCTATACCGGGGAAACCGGGTTTGAGCTGTTCTGCGCGGCGGACAAGGCGGTGGAGCTTTGGGACAAGGTGCTTGCGGCGGGCAAGAGCGCGGGGCTTATTCCCTGCGGGCTCGGGGCGCGGGACACCCTGCGGCTGGAGGCGGCCATGCCCCTCTACGGGCACGAGATGAACGATACCATCACTCCCTTCGAGGCCGGCCTCGGTTCCGCGGTAAAGATGGAGAAACCGGATTTTATCGGGAAGAGTGCCCTGGTGGGGAAGGAGACGCCGTCACGAAAGCGGGTCGGGCTGAAGATAACCGGGCGGGGCATCGCGCGGGAGCACTTTGACGTGTTCTGCGGGGGGAAGCTGGTCGGCCAGACCACCTCCGGGACCCACTGTCCCTACCTGAAGGAAGCCCTTGCCATGGCGCTCCTGGACACGGCGGCTGCCAAGGTGGGAACCACGGTGGAGGTGGATGTGCGGGGCAGAAAGATTGAGGCGGTAGTAGTTGCCCTTCCGTTTTATACGAAGGGTAAGAAATGAGCCGGTTCCAAAATACAAGACCAACCACGAATGACACGAACAACACGAATAAAACAATTCTTATTCGTGCGGATTCGTGTCATTCGTGGTTAAATCCTTGTTTTGGAACTGACTCAAATAACGTTTATTAATTTTATAGGAGGACAACATGAACTTTCCGGCTAACTTGAAGTACACAAAATCCCACGAGTGGGCAAAGGACCTTGGCGGCGGGGTCTACGAAATCGGGCTGACCGATTATGCACAGCAGGAAATGGGGGACATTGTGTTTGTCAACCTGCCCCAGGTGGGTGATAGTATTAAGGCGGGCGCTTCCTTTGCGGACATGGAATCGGTCAAGGCGGTATCGGATGTTTTCAGCCCCGTAACCGGGACCGTAACGGAAATAAACGAGGCTATTATGGACGCCCCCGAATCGATCAACAAGGCGCCCTACGAGGCTTGGTTTATCCGTGCCAAGGGCGAGGCCCCTGCGGGGGAACTGATCTCTGCGGATGAGTACCAGGCATCTCTCCCTAAGAAGGAGTAACCATGGGAACATACATACCAAACACAAAAGCGGAACAACAGGAAATGCTTACCGCTATCGGGCACAAGTCCGTAGACGAATTGTTTGCGCCGGTTCCGAAAAATGTGTTGTTGAAGGAACTGAATATTCCTGCGGGGATGGCGGAACTTGCGGTAACCCGTAAGCTCAGCGCCCTGGCGGGTGAAAACAAGGTGTTCCCGGTCATTTTCCGGGGCGCCGGGGCTTATCGCCACTACATCCCTGCGGCAGTTAGACGGATTACGTCGAACGAAACCTTTATCACCGCTTACACGCCCTATCAGGCGGAGATCAGCCAGGGGATTCTGCAATCGATCTTTGAATACCAGACCCTGATCTGCGAGCTTACCGGCATGGATGTGAGTAACGCCTCTATCTATGATGGGGCAAGCGCCGCAGCGGAGGCGGTGAACATGTGCCGGGAGCGCCAGAAGCAGTCGGTGTATGTTTCCGCCGCCGCCCATCCCCAGGTTATCGAAACCATACGCACCTATTGTGACGGTTACGGCGTACCGGTTACGGTGGTTCCTGCCGGAGCGGATGGCAAAACAGACCTGACCGCCCTTTCCGCAAAGCTCGGGGCGGATAAAACCGCCGCCTGTTTTTATCTGCAAAGCCCCAACTTCTTCGGCATTATCGAAGACACCCCTAAATGCGCAGAGATTGTGCATGCCGCAGGGGCGCTCCTGGTGGCGGGGGTGAACCCCATATCACTGGGGCTGCTGGACCCGCCCGGAGCAAACGGCGCGGACATCGCGGTGGGGGAAGGCCAACCCCTGGGCCTGTCCATGGGCTTTGGCGGCCCCTACCTGGGCTTCATGGCTTGCAAGGCAGCCCTTATGCGGAAGCTCCCCGGCAGAATCGTTGGGGAGACCACGGACGCCAAGGGGGAACGGGCCTTCGTGCTGACCCTCCAGGCTCGTGAGCAGCATATCCGGCGGGAAAAAGCCTCCAGTAACGTGTGTTCCAACGAGGCCCACTGCGCGCTTACGGCGGCAGTATACCTTTCGGTGATGGGGGAAGCGGGGTTTGCCGAAGTTTCCCGGCAGTGTCACTCAAAGGCGGCGTATGCGGCGAAACAGATTGCGGGTATTCCGGGGTTTGAGCTTGTGTACGGCGGCGCTGAGTTCTTCAATGAGTTTGTTACCAAATGTCCGGATGCGGAAAAAACATTGGCTGCCCTTGAAGGTCACGGTATCCTGGGAGGCTATCCTCTTTCCCACAATCAGATTTTGTGGTGCGTCACCGAACTCAACACCAAGGATGAGATCGATGAACTGGTCCGCCTCTTGAAGGGGGGAAAATAATGAAACTGATATTCGAGAAAAGCAGAAAAAACCGGGGCTGTTCTATTCTGCCCCCCTGTGATGTACCCGACGCGGGGCTGCCCGCATCACTGACACGGAAAAAACCCGCGCGGCTTCCGTCACTTGATGAAAACGAGATTTCCCGGCACTACAGCGCATTGGCGAAACGGGCCTTTGGGGTAAACGACGGGTTCTATCCCCTGGGGAGCTGTACCATGAAGTACAACCCCAAGCTGAACGAGGAGATTGCCGGGTTACCGGGATTTAAGGACATTCATCCATTGCAGCCGGAACATACGGTGCAGGGCTGCCTGAAAATCCTTGAAACAGCCGGGGCATACCTTCGGGAAATTACCGGGATGGACGCCATCACCTTCCAGCCTGCGGCGGGGGCCCACGGGGAACTTACCGGGTTGCTGCTGATAAAGGCGTATCACAAAAGCCGCAAGGATACTGCGCGGACCAAGATTATCGTCCCCGACAGCGCCCACGGCACGAACCCGGCGAGCGCCACCATGGCGGGCTTCCAGGTGGTGAACATCGCTTCCGGAACCGATGGCTGCGTGGACCTTGCTGCCCTTAGGGCTGCGGTGGGACCGGATACGGCGGGGCTTATGCTCACCAATCCTAACACGGTGGGGATCTTCGACACCAACATCCTGGAGATAACCGATATCGTCCACAAGGCCGGCGGGTTGAATTACTACGACGGGGCAAACTTAAACGCCATCATGGGGATAGTCCGGCCGGGGGACATGGGGTTTGACACGGTTCACCTGAACCTGCACAAATCCTTTTCCACCCCCCACGGCGGCGGCGGTCCCGGTTCGGGAACGGTGGGCTGCAAACAATTACTGGCCCCCTTCCTGCCCCTTACGGGCTGCGGTCTGGACGGCGGCGCGGCGAAGGGTCCTGCGCAAAGCATCGGGCGCGTGCGGGCCTTTGGCGGCAACTTCCTGACGGTGGTAAGAGCGGCGGCTTACCTGCTCACCCTGGGGAAAGAAAATGTACCCGAGGTAGCGCGGAACGCGGTACTTAACGCCAACTATATGATGGAAAAGCTCAAGGCAAAGTACCACATTCCCTATGCAGGTCCCTGTATGCACGAGTTTGTAATCTCCCTGGAACAGATGAAAGAAAGCATTGGGGTGAGCGCCCTGGACCTTGCCAAGGGATTGCAGGATAAGGGTATGCACCCGCCAACTATTTACTTCCCCTTGATTGTGCACGAGGCGCTGATGGTGGAGCCCACGGAAACCGAATCCCGGGAAACCCTGGATACGGCGATTGCGGCATTCCTGGCCCTCTACGATCAGGCAACGGCGAATCCCGACAGCCTCCATGCGTCACCGGTGAATACCGTTATCGGCAGGCCCGACGATGTGAAAGCGGCGCGGCAGCCGGTGCTTCATTATACGCCGTAGGATTAAGAATTTTTAACCGCAAAGGCGACAAAGGCGACGAAGGAAAGAAAGTAACAAGAGAATCTGTGCTACGAAGTCTATTTCTTCCCCTTAGTCGCCTTCGGCGCCTTTGCGGTTTTTCTTCTTCGTTTTTGATCTGCGGGTTAAGGTATGTTGATTTTTGAGGAGACGCTAAATGGAAAAGTTTGATCTAGTCATTATCGGTTCCGGTCCCGGCGGGGCTGGGGCTGCGTTTAAAGCCCGCGCACTGGGATTAACCGTGTGCGTGGTTGAAAAGCGTGACATCGGCGGTACCTGCCTTAACCGGGGCTGCATTCCCACCAAGACTCTGCTGCACGGCGCAGACCTGCTCCGCGAAACTCGTGAAGGGGAACGGTACGGGGTCAATGCCGGGGATCTCCGCTTTGATTTCCCTAAACTGATTGAATGGAAGAACACCGTGGTTAGTTCACTGCGGCAGAATCAAAGTACCGCCCTTACGAAAGCGGGGGTGACCATGGTACAAGGCACGGCGCGTGTGGAAGGCCCCGGAAAAGTTTCGGTACATGCGGCTGAGGGCGGCGAAACGATTCTTGAGGCGGCAGCGATACTGGTGGCTTCGGGGACAACACCGGCGCTGCTGCCCATTCCCGGGCATGACCTGCCGGGGGTATACACCAGCGACGCTTTCCTTGAAGGGGACGGCCTGTTTCCCAAACAGCTCACCGTTATCGGCGGCGGGGTTATCGCCGTGGAGTTTGCGGCGGCCTACAGCAGTTTCGGCAGTGAAGTTACCCTTCTTGTCCGGTCCTCGCTGCTGTCGGTGATGGACCGCGAAATTGGGCAGACCCTGGCGCTTCAGCTTAAAAAGCGGGGGGTGGTGATGTATACCAAGGCGCGCCCTGAACGCATTGAAGCAAAGGACGGCGCCCTTGCGCTGACACTGACCACGGAGGGCAGCGGTGAAGCCAAAAGTGTTACCGTACCGGCGGATGCGGTGCTTATGGCGTCGGGCAGAACCCCTGATACCAATCTCTTTGCCCCCGGCTGTACACCCGAGCTTACGGCAAAGGGCTTTATTAAGAGCGATGACAACATGATGACTTCTATCCCCGGCATTTACGTTGCGGGTGACATCTCAGGCGGCGTTCAGCTTGCCCATGCGGCAACGGCGGAGGGGGAATACGCCGCAGCCTGTATCGCGGCGGCGGTAAAGGGCGGCGTAAAAAAAGCTGCCCACGCGCAGGTGATACCTTCTTGTGTGTACACCACCCCGGAAATTGCCTGTGCGGGAATTACGGCGGCGGAAGCGGCTGAAAAGGGGATCCCTGCGGCGGCGGGAAAGGGCGTGTTCGGCGCAAACGGGAAAGCGTTTCTGGAAAATCAGGACCGGGGGTTTATCAAACTGGTGTTTCATGCGGAAAGCCGGGCGCTTATCGGCGCGCAGTTTTTCTGTAACCGGGCCACGGAAATAATTCCCTGGGCGGTTCAGTGTATCGGTGACGGCACGACGGCGGAACAGATAGAGCGGACCGTGTTCCCCCACCCGTCCATCTGCGAAACTATAGCGGCGGCGGTAAGCGATGCGGTGAGCCGGGGCGGGCTGAAACAGGGGTAATAAAGCGAAAAATAATTCACTGAAAAATTAACATATAACAAGCATTAGGGAAACATCTGCTCCAACCGGGCATCCTGTTCCCGTTCTTTAAGCCGTCAGTGGGTAGCCTCTGCGGGATGACGCAAAGCGGTGTCAGGAATAATTTTTCCATCCTTAAAGCTACCCCGCTTCAGGCTGCTGGCCCGGAATGCGTCCAGCATATCGCAGGTGATATGCCCTTCCGTGGCATTGCTCACCGCTTGCTTAAACTCATCCTCATGCTCTACGTGCCTGATGTTTTTAATCTCGCTCATTGAAAAACTCCTTAAACCAAACAACAAAATCGCGTCGAAGATTTCCCAGGGGAAACTCGGCCATTTCTACCTCATTACCATCATCCGCCCAACAGGTCAGCACTAATGTATCTCCAAAACGGAGATCGAAGGTTAAAAAATACTTCCGAAAGTCCAGTTTGAATTCATAGGCCACGAACAAGCGGTTCCCCGAATCTACCGCATCCGTGGCATTGCCGATAAAGGGGAATTCGGAAACGGCGCCGGACACAGCCAGAAAGAATTCTACCCGTTGTTCCTGCGTAAACTCCACTTCATGCACCGTTCCCTCCATACCCTAAGTAGAGCCCATCCCTAAAGTCAAGCCCCTATACAAACGCCCTGTAAAACGGTATGATTAAGGCATGAACAACCTATTTGAACCATTAATGTTGAAATTTAAAGAACCCAATTGGGAACGGAATCCGGAATTTGCGCTTATCGACACGGTCCTTGAGGAACATCCGGAATTGATACGGATGATGAAGGATGATGTATGCCGTGGTAGTGCGGAAAGTAATTTTGGCAGACAAGATACGCCGAGCGTAGAACAAATTGTACGGGGCGCCATATACAAACAATTGCGGAATATTGACTATGCGGATTTTGAGGGACATCAGGACGATTCGAAGATTTGCGAAACATTTTTAAAGCTGGACAGGAAAATATTCAGCGAAAAAACGTGGCAAAAATATATAGCGAGAATAAGCGGGGATAGTCTGGACAAACTCATGGTATCGCTCAATAAAATAGCGATAGGGCTTGGTTACGAGGACTTGAAAAAAATAGTGGAAGACAGTACGGTGGTAGAGACGAACATTCATTATCCGACAAATAATTCGCTGATGTGGGATTGTATAAAGGAAAGCCATCGTTTGCTGTCGCATCTGAAAGAGGAAATAGACACCATTGATTACCGGAACTATATGGTTGATGCGAAGAAAACATATTTCAAAATCAACAATACAAAGTGTGAAGACAAACGGGTAAAGCTGTTTAAGAAACAGCTCGTTAATTTTACGAAAGCCATAAATCAGCTTTCCAACGTGGTAAAAAAAAAGCTCATATTCGGGGCTATAAACGTCAAAACAATGGCATTAACGATGGAAATAAAAGATTTTTTACCAATCATGCAACAAGTGCATTCGATTACCGTTCGGCACGAAATCAATAAAGAGAAGGTGCCGAATGAAGAAAAAATATTTTCAATATATGAGCGGCACACGGATATTATCGTGAAGGGGAAACGGGATGTGCAATTTGGACATAAGGTTGATTTGGTGGGGGGACGAAGTCATCTGATACTGGGAGTAGCTATTGCAAAGGGGAATCCCGGTGATACAACGTTTTACCAAGACGCAACGGATAAAATAATCAATGACTATGGAATAGTTCCGGAATCAAGTGTAACCGATGGCGGGTATGCAAGTCTTAAGAATCAGGAACATGCAAAAAGTGTTGGAATTAAAAACATAGTTTTCAACAAAATTGTAGGAAGTTTAAAAAACATAGCGAGCAGTAAAAACATGGAAACCCGTTTGAAGAAATGGCGCAGCAGCATTGAAGCAATAATATCAAATCTCAAGCGTGGGTTTGATTTGCGAAGATGTATGTGGAAAGGCCGCGCACATTTTGATCAGAAAGTATATTGGAGTGTAATTGGTTATAACATACGTGTCATCACCGCACATTTTCTGAAAGCGCTTACGGGTGGTGATGGTGTTGCAGTTGCCGCAGTAACCTGAGCCCCCCCCCACTGTCAACAGGATAAGAAAAAGATTTCCACAAGAGGCGAACCCATGATATACTCAGTAACGGGAGGATAAGATGGGGGAAAAACGGCAGATGGTTATTACGAATACGGGCCTGTAGTGATGGATTTGGTGCATTTAGAAGGGTACAAAGAGCGAAACAAGCAGCGGAAAGAAAACTTTACGCGGAATCGAAAGATGCC
>BNUY01000061.1 GCA_025997715.1 Spirochaetia bacterium | reverse complement strand
ACCACATAATCAAAAAAGGCTTATTCGATGACAAACAGCGGTTTCTCTGTAAAGATTGCGGTACTAACTTCTCTATCCAAACTAAAACCCCGCTTCAAAATACCAAAAAGCCTGTCGAAATCTGGTCCCAATACATCAATCTTATGGTCGATGGTCTTTCACTTCGAGCGATTGCTGAAAACCTAAAAATCAACCTCAAAACAGCCTTCTATTGGAGGCACAAAATCCTTACCGCTATCCAGTCAGTCAAATCAACCAAACTTTCCGGTATCGTGGAAGCCGATGAAACCTACTTCCCCAAATCAAACAAAGGTAGCAAAAACCTTCCCGCTGGAACCGCCCGTAAGCGTGGTAAATCAAAGTTCGGCGGTTCCAAGCGAGGACTTTCCAAAAATCAAGTCTGCGTTATAACCGCCCTTGACCGGAATAACCACTTCTTCAATCAGCCTTGTGGCTACGGCAAAGTTCAAATAATGTGGATTAGACAAAATCTCTCACAGATAATCGTTAAAGGTTCAACTCTGGTAACGGACGGTGATAAATCTTACAAGACACTTAACAATGTCAAACTTATACAGATTGTCGGTGGTATCACCAACGACAAGAGATACAACATAGCAAGAACAAACGCCTACCACAATGACCTCAAACACTTCCTTGACAGATTCCGTGGAGTAGCCACCAAATACCTTGACGATTATGTCAACTTTTTCAAAGCAATCAAAATCAGCAATCTAAACTTCGACAATGTAGTGTCAATCAACACCTACACCCGCCAAGAAGACATCAACAACAAAATAGAGTTTAAGCGAGCAGCGTAAAACATAGGTATAAGAAAAGTACAGCAATATCTCTTTTTATTTGTTAATATGTAATTTATGATAGACATATTAAAAAGTTTGAAAAAGCTAAGATTCAAGTTATTTAGCATCAAAAATGGAAATAAGACCATCAACAAGACCAAAGGAGATCATTCTCCAATAATTACTGGAAGTAGTAATAATGTCGGAAAAGAATGAAACTTCGGGGGATAACTCTCCTATTGTTAATGGTGATAATAATAACCTTGGTAATTCCATAGTAATAAATTATAGTATTCAAATAAATAATCAAACAAAAGTGGAGAATAATGAAGTGAAAACGATAGAAGAAGTAGTATCGGAGATGTCAGAAGAAAATTGGAATAAGATTTTTGAAAGGATTTCTATTGCGCCAGAGATATTTAGTCTTTTGACAAAAGATGAGATTGCTTATTGGCAAGGGCTACAAACAGATTTGAGGGAAGCAATGCAGAAACTTGATGATCACATGGTAAAACTTATTTACGATGAATTTGATGCTTGGCTACTACAAGAGATTGTCCCAAAACATAGAAATGATTATTGTGAGAGAAAAGCCTCCTTGGAAAATGATAAATCCAGCGAATTATACCAAATTGTTTTAACTTTTATAAAGAAACCAGAAATGAAAGATTTGCTCAAAATGAAATTAGACGATCTAAGAGTAAGTGAGGTTTTTCACATTTGGCATATTTTTACAAGGGATAAGGCAGATGCGGAGAAATTAAAAGAACTCAAAGACTTTGCTAAAATGTTAAACACAAAATACGATTATGACTATGGTGAAGGTGATGACGAAATAATAAAAGTTTAGATTTTTTGTTAATCTATTAGCAATTAAGACTAACTGAAAATGGAGACTTTGATGAGAATGAGATCAGAAGAAGAAGTAAAAAAAGATTCTTATTTGAAATACCCAAAATTAGCAGAAAAATCAGAAATAAAGTGTAAACATGACCTTATTTATTTTAGTTCAGCTTGGGATTATAAAGCTGACGATGTTGTTGAACCAGAATACTATACTTTAGCACAAACACTATTAACTTCTATAAGATCGGGATTGCGGTTCAGGTATTTGGGGGGCTGGCAAGGCAATAAAGGTAATGACAAAGTTTTTCATACAGATATACAAGAACTACCTGACTTATCACTTGGAAACTATAAAGAAATAGTTCCATCAAGTAGGGGCAAGCAGTTCAAAGATTTTGCTGAACTTGTTAAACCCCATTTTAAAGCAATAATACCGGGATTACCCAAAGAACTTGACCAAAACATAATAGACTTTGTGGTAAAGCAAAAAGAAAATGGTATACAATGGAATGATACTTGGGGTGTTTGGTCTTTTTGTACAAGACCCGTAGATTACATGGATTACAAGTTTATATATAATGATATAAATAAACTTGACCGGGGACAATTTTTAACGCCCGAAAAACTCGCTAAACAGGCGATGTCCCTCATATTAAAATTATACCCAAAACTTAAATATATATGGGACCCCTTCTGTGGAAATAGAGGGCTATTAAAGTATGTTCCAGCGGGGATAATTACCTTTGGCTCTGATCTATTTCCGGTAGATACAACCATAACAAGGTCAGACTTTTTTAGGGACAACTACATCCCAGAGCCAATAAAAGATGATCCGGAACATTCTCTTATACTTTCAAATCCAACATTTGAAGATGCTGGTTGTGATAAGACAATAGATAGATGTCTAAAAATAGGCGTGAAGTTTGGTTTGTTTCTTGCTGATTATAACATTAAAAGTCGTCCTTTACCAGCAATAAATGGATTCTATACTAATACTTGGAATGATTGGCCGGAACTCGATAGTTTTTTTGGAATACCTTTTGTAGTATTTGATCCAAAAGGAAACTATGTTCCTTCTAAAAAAATAGGAGATAATACATTAGTGTTTGTAAAACCAGAAAACGCATTATACAAATACAGGTATCAAAAGTTTAGAGACATGAAGAGATTGCACAATAATAAAGAGTTGTATCTGATTGGTGTTAGAATAGACAAGCACCCAGAACTTCTCGGTAGATTTCCAACACAAGATGATATAGACAAATACTATGATCCAAAATGGGAAGAAACTTCTAAGAGGAAAGGCGTAAAAAGAAGTTCTATGGAGAAACCATATAGTCCTGCTTCATTGTTTTCGCAAAAATTAGAAAACTAATTATTTATGAATACTGAAACTTTTGAAAAGATTTATGAAGCGACACAAGAGTTAGACGCACCGTTACAATCTGTTGAAGATGGTCTTCCGGTTAGGGAAAGCAATGCGTTATTAAGAGAAGCAAATAATGTTGTCTATAAGTTTCCAAAATACGCTCTGTACGATGAGAAACTTTTATCAACCAAAAATAATGATAATGAAGAAATTGATCTTACTGCTTCAATTTTGAAAAACACAAAAATCTACGCAACACCAAAAGAAGCTGCGGAGGTTCAATTAAATAGGACAAATACAGCATTTAGACATAGTATTATATTAGGATGTGATGAAAAGGGTATAATAGCTTCTATTGCATTACCCAATACCCAGATTCAACCAACAAAAGGAAACTTTGCTAAAATAGCTCTTAATTTAGAAAAAGACGCAATAGACGCTATTTTTGCAAGAGATGATGAGCGTATGGCTTTTATCAATATCTTAGACCAAGAAGGTGTATATTGGGCGAGAGCTTATCGCAACTTTCTTTGATTTTCTCCAATATCCAATCCATTTTTGAAATGAGGGATAACATTATTCATAATGTGCGCTTTTGCTTTATCCCCCTGTTCCTCTGTTGCTCCCCACGGATTGTTTTTTACCTGTTCCCTTAATTCTGCCATGTCTTTCTCAACCCCAGCCATACCGGACGCAATATGAGCATTGATAATATAATCAACAATCGACCTATCGCTATAAACAAGAGCAGCCACTAAATCCCTACGATTTGTTTTATGAAACATTATATTGATCCATGCGTGGTGGGTTCTTTTAATGTACTTATTCCATTTTTCAAGCCCTTGTCTAAGGTTTATTTGAGTGGGAGTTTCAGGCTCTTTTCTTCTAAAAATTGCAAAAATATTCATATCTATTATGTAAGCATATTTTTTCCAATTTTCAAGTCGAAACGGATAAAATTATAGGCGGTGTGTCAAAATGACACATTCTTAGGCTATGCCAGCCGATTTTTAGAGTAGGTGCAGCGTTATGGAACAGAGCCAATCTGAAAAGATACTGCTTATGGGATAAAATTCAATACCCCATACAAAGCCGTCCAGGGAATTCCCCTGGCCATGGTCCTTGTCAACAATTCGCAATAAAAAGACCGGCCCGGGCATTCCTACCCCAGCCGGCCTTTCATCAATACTTAATTGTCAAGATAGACGTTCAATTCCCGGACAGCATCTCCAGCGCATCCCGGGGCGAAATCGCCGGTACCGGTGAGGCGGTAAAGTCCTGCAGATTGCGGGTAACGATATAATCGGCGCCGATCCGCCAAGCGCAATTGGCCTGAACCGCATCTTCGTAATCGTCCATATCGCCGGTAAAGGCGCCTGAAATGTCACTTTTTTGGATCACCGCCGTATTCAGGATGATAAGCATGATTTGCATGGCCTCACGCAAGGAGGGGCGTCCGGCTTCCCGGGGCTTGTGTTTACGCAAAATATACATGACATCCATTATGGAAATAACGGAAACAAAACCTTCGGCGAACTTCGTTTCGCAGTATCGCAAAAGTTGCAGGGATTCGGCATAACCTTCCCGTTCCGAGATAATATCAACGATAATATTGGTGTCCAGCAGCAGTCTCATTGTCGGGCGATCCGTTCTGCTTTAAGGGCTTTTTCGTCCACATTCTTCGGGACTAAACCGACTAAGCGATCCGACAAAAAAGAAAGGGCCTCTTCCATACCAAGCAAGCGGGCAACGGGAGCGCCTTTCCTGGTAATGACAATTTCTTCGGAAGAAGCCAGTTCAAGGTACTTCCCAAAGTTGTTTTGTATATCCGTTGAATTAACGATCATAGGTTTAGTATACACATATAGCTAATATAGTCAATGGTGTATTAGGTATAGCCAGATTGAAGGTCATTTGCGGGGGGCACAATAAAAAGCCGGCCCGGGCATTCCTACCCCAGCCGGCCTTTCATCAATCATTTCTCTGGTTATTTGGCTCTGGCCAGGGTAACCGCCGAGGTCACCACAATGTCGTCCACCGAAGCGCCCCGGGAAAGGTCGCTGATGGGCTTGGCGAAGCCCTGGAGGAAGGGCCCGAAAGCTTCGGCATTGCCCAGGCGCTGGACCAGTTTGTAGCCGATGTTGCCGGCGCTCAGGTTGGGGAACACCAGGGTGTTCACCTTGCCCTTGATGGGGCTGCCGGGGGCTTTTTTGTCGGTTACCGAGGGGACCAGGGCGGCGTCGGCCTGCAGTTCGCCGTCGAAAGCGAAGTCGGGCTTGCGGCCTTCGAGGATTTTGGTTGCTTCCTGCACCTTGGTAACATGGTCGTGGGCGGCTGAACCTTTGGTGGAGAAGGACATCAGGGCCACCGCCGGTTCGGCGCCAAGGAACTCGCGGCATGAATTGGCGGCGCTCTGGGCGATGTCGGCCATCTGTTCGGCGCTTGGGTCCGGAATCACCGCGCAGTCCGAGAAGATGAGGGCGCCCTCTACCCCCCATTTTTTGTCCGTGGTCTGCACCACAAAGCAGGATGAGGCGGTCTTTGAGCCCGGGACGGTGCCGATAATGGCAAGCCCCGCCTTGAGCACGTCCGCGGTGGCGCTTTCCGCCCCCGCAACCATGGCGTCCGCGTCGCCCAGGTTCACCATCATGGCTCCCCAGCGGAGGAAGTGGGTAATGTCCTTCTTTGCCTTGTCTTCGGTGGTAAACTTGTTAAAGGTCGGGTCCTTCTTTGCCTTCGCTTCTTCCTTTTTGTGGAGGATGTCAAAATAGGCCTTGGCGTATTTGTCCGCATTGGGGGAGGCCGCCGGATCGATAACGGTGATGCCCCCTAAATCGACCCCTTCCTTGGCCGCCGCCGCCTGCACATCCGATGTCTTACCCACCAGGGTAACCTGGGACGCCAGTTTTTCGTCCAGAATGATCCGGGCTGCCTTGATGGTCCGGGGTTCGGTCCCTTCGGGCAGCACCAGCCGTTTTTGCAGGCTCTTCGCCTTTTGCCGCATGTCGTTTACAAAATCCATATTTCGCTCCTTAATTCTTTAGCTTTACCGTATGGTACCAGCATACCCCCGAAAGAGGGATCACGCAAGTACCTATTGACGCTTAACCCGTCCCCCGTTAATTATTAACAAGGACCTACTGGTCCTCGGAGTATGGCAATGACCGATGTTCACAATGATACACTGGAAGACGAAGATTTTGATACAATTCTGTCTGCGGATATTGATTTTACCGGAGCCCTCAGTTTTGAAAAACCCTTTCTGATCCGGGGAAAGCTTTCCGGAACCATAGAAGCCCAGGGGCTCCTGGTGGTTGACGAGGGCGCGGTGGTGGATGCCGACATCACGGGGTCAAAGGTGGTAATCCGGGGCGCCGTAAAGGGTGATGTGACCGCCGCAGAAAAGGTGGAAGTATCCGGTACCGGAAGGTTGAAGGGGAATGTCACCACCCCGGAGATTTCTTTGGAGACCGGCTGTGTGTTTAACGGCCTGTGTACCATGGAAGAACGGGATAAAGCGGACATGGGTTCGGTGGAATAGCAGGGGATGAAGAAGGGGCTTTTTTTCTGCGGAGGATTATTTCTGGTTCTCTTTTTTCCGCTGCGTTACGGATTTGCCCAAAATCAGGGCGGCGTCGAGGCTGACGCCCTTGCTGCATACAAGAACGGTAATTACGAATCCGCCGTTGCGATCTGTAAAAACGAGTTGGCCCAGAATCCCGGCAACCTGGATTCCCATGTGGTGATTAGCTGGAGCCTTATCAGCCTGGGACGTTACGAGGAAGCCCTGAACTACGCCCGGCAGGGCCGCCTTCTCAGCCGCTACGATTCCCGGATCATTGAGATCCTCGGGGAAATCGGTTATTACCAGGGCCGTAACACGGATAGCCTGGAATATTTTCAGGAATATGTAAACCTTGCCCCCGAGGGCGGCCGTATCGACCTGGTCTATTACTTTATCGGGGAGATCTATATCCGCCTGGGCCGGTTCCGTCATGCGGATATTGCCCTGTCCACGGCGGTACACTATGTACCGGGGAACGCCCGCTGGTGGACCCGGCTGGCCTATGCCCGGGAAAACGCCGGGGAACTCCAGGAAGCGGTCCGCGCCTATGAGCAGGCTCTTTCCCTGAATGCCCAATACGCCGATGCCCGCCGCGGCCTGGAGCGTACCCGCCAAGCCATGGCTATCCGCTAGAACCCGTGTTATCCGTAAAACAGACAACGCTGCGCGTTGCTGTTCAAACCCTGGGCTGTAAGTTAAACCAGCTTGAAAGCGAATCCATTGCCGAAGCCTTTAGCCGGGAGGGTTTTGTCCTTAGCTCTGGTGATACTCTAGGTCCGGCGGACATTCTGGTGATCAACACCTGTACGGTTACCTCCAAGTCGGAACAGAAGGCCCGGCGGCTCATCCGCAAAGCCCTAAAGGACCGTCCCGATTCCTGCGTTATCGTCACCGGCTGTTATGCACAACTGGAAGCCGAGGCCATCGCCGCCCTGGAGGATGTTCCCTCACCCCAACGCCGCCTCTTTGTGATCACCGGTGACCGGAAGACGCTCCTCCTGGACCTGCCCCGGTTTTTACGGGATCAGTGCCGGGCGCCAAATTCAAGCTCGGGTGACCTGCGCCAAGCCCTGGAACGGCGCCTGGCACTATCTGGGGATTCCAGTACGGACCCCTTCCGGTTTAACGTGAAGGATTTTTCCTTTCATTCCCGGCCCTTCCTGAAAATCCAGGACGGCTGCGACCATGCCTGTGCCTATTGCCGGGTAAGCCTGGCCAGGGGACCAAGTGTAAGCCTGGATACGGAAACCCTTTTGTCCCGTTTGGCGGCGTTGGAAGCGGCCGGCCACGGGGAAGCGGTACTGACCGGGGTAAACCTCAACCAGTACCGGGGAAGCGGCAGGTTCGCCGGCGAGGACTTACCGGCCCTTTTGATGTATCTCCTGGCTAACACCCGTACCATAGCCCTGCGCCTTTCATCCCTTGAGCCGGATGGCATGACCGATGCCTTCTTCCGCGTCCTGGCACATAGGCGTATCCGCCCCCATTTCCATCTTTCGGTTCAGTCCGGCAGCCCCCTGATCCTGGAAAAAATGCGCCGTGCTTACCGCCCCGAGGCCGTCTTAGCCGCCATCCACCGCCTGCGTAGTCTGCGGGATGACCCCTTCCTGGCCTGCGACATCATTACCGGCTTCCCCGGCGAAACCCCCGGAGAATTCGCCAAGACCTACGATCTCTGCCGCCGCGCCGATTTCGCCTGGATCCACGCCTTCCCCTATTCCAAACGCCCCGGTACCGAGGCCTTTTCTTTCAAAGATCCCGTTCCTGAACGGGAAGCGGTAAACCGGGTGGAAGCCCTTCTCGGCCTGGCCCGGCAGGGAAGGGCCGCTTACATCCGCAGATGGGCCGGGAAAACGGTGGAAGCCATTGTTGAGGGAGGGCAGGGAATTGCCTTATCCGAAAATTACCTCAAACTGATGCTTCCCCTGCCAGGTTCCATACCCCCCGGAACGGTGCTTCAGTGCCGGATTCAGGGGGCGGCTGACCCTGGGGAGATTCCGGCCCCCCATTTTGATGCAATTGCGGAAATCAGGACTTGACGTCCACGGTGCTTTTCGGCTAGAGTGATTTTACCGGGCCACTAGCTCAGTAGGTAGAGCAACGCCCTTTTAAGGCGTGGGTCGATGATTCGAATTCATCGTGGCTCAATAGGTAAGTCCTTATACCATAAAGAAATATGATATAAGGACGCGGTTAAAAAATACGAATCGCATGGCGCTGTGCAGTTATTGTGCAGTTATTATTCTCGACCAGGGGAAAAGCTATGCCCAGACCGCAAAGTCCGTTTGTAGTCCAGCGAAGAAAAAACGTAAAAACCTATATCCTCAGCATCAATCCATCCTCCGGGGTTCCTGCCCGCATCTGTGCAGAATGGCAGCGAAAAAGCTTTCAGAACCTTCCGCTTGCCCTCGCCCAGTACCGAGACCCCCAAAATAAGTCCGCTGCCAATGCCGGCGCCTTCGCCCTTATCGAACACCTGAAGAAAGCCGAGGGGCAAAGCCGCCTACCCTCAGACCAGATTCAGGTAGGCGCCTGGCTTGAAAAGTTCACCAGAATCGAAGGCAACCCCCGGGGGGCCCGGATAATCGCCAAAAGCCGGCCCTACTCTATCAATACCATTATCCGCTATGAATCCCTGTACCGGGTATGGATCAAGGATGATCCCATTTGCAAGCTCCGCATGGAAGAGACCGAAGAGGCCGATGCCCTGGAGTTTATCAGCCGCCTTGCCAACAGAAAGATGGTCCGCAAGGATCTTGAATATAAAATGGCCGGGACTGAGAGCTTAGAGAAGGTTATCAAGTTTCTCAGGATGGCGTTCAAGGAGTACCAGCGGCAGCATCCAAAGTGGCATAACCCGTTCCGGGATGTGGAGCCCCCGCAGAATACCCGGAAGGTTGACCGGGATGCCCTTACTGAGGATGAAGTGGTCTCCCTGTTCAGCCCCGGCGTTCTGAATGACGTGATGGAGCTGGCCGTGGCCGCATCCATGTTCATGGCGGGGCTACGCCGCGGGGAAGTCTTTTCCCTGAAGCCGGAAGACCTGGATTGGCGGACCCCTCAGATTCATGTACGCCGGGCTTGGCAGAACTTCGACCGCAAGGCCCGGGAGATGGGGCCAACCAAGAGCCATGCGGAGCGCTTGGCGCCATTCGATGAAGTGCTTCAGGAGGCAATTAAGAAGCTATGGGAGAAGAATGGGAAACATGAGTATGTGTTTTCGTTTGCCAATGGGAGCACCCCGGGTCCATCCTGGATACAGGGCCGGTTCAAGAAGTGGATGAAGCGGGCCGGCATCGAATTGAACGGCCGGAAGATTACTCCCCATAGCAGCCGACACAGCCTAGCGTCCCTCCTGGAGGCCCGGGGGGTTTCCCTGCGGTATATTCAGGATCTTCTGGGCCATAGCGACCTGAAAACCACGAAAACATACCTTCATTCGACCGAAGGCACCATCCGCGAGGTGGGGAAGAAAATTGGCGAGGCTATGCAGGGACCGGAAAGGATGGAGCCGGGTAATATCAGGAAAATAAGCTGAAAAACAACTTGCATTTCTGGGATAATGGTTGTATATTGCTATCATGAGTGAAAGTAATGCACATGTTGTAAAAGGGAAAAGATTCGCGACTATTGCCCAAGAGAACGGAGTTACTGAAGGTAATGTTCAATTGTGGGCAAAGAAATTTGGTGTTCCGTATATACAACTAGATGGAGAGATCGTAGTCCACTTTTTTGATGAGGACGCGGAGAAAAGGTTCAAAAACCGCAATACTGCTCATGGGAGAGCGCCGGATGAAGGTGTTGTAAAGTTAGCTGACCAGTTCGGTGTGACTAAACAATGTGTTCGAAACTGGGCGGAAAAGCAGGGCATTCCGAAAGATGAGAATGGTTTTATCATCGGAAAGAAGGAGATTAAACTCTTCGAGCACCGGAACGATGCGGTAAAACGGGGCCGTCCCAGGAAAACACCGGCTGAACCGAAACAGACTGAGGGACAGTTGCGGAATGAGGAGAGGGTGTTGATTGAAGGGAAGAAGCCGAGGGGAAGACCCAGGAAGGAGAAGTGATGGTAAAATATGATGCAGAGGTTGGCCGGCGTCTTGTTAGCTATGAAAAGGAAATCATGGCTGAAAAAGACTACGATGCAATGATTACTTCTCCTGATGGAGAAGGCATTTTCTTTAACGATAGCCTGATTGGTTCCTGGCAAGATAAAGATGATTCACTGCCCTTTGATATTAATGGGGCACAAACGGCATTCATTTGTTTAATAGAGAACGCTTATCGCTCTATGATAAAAATGAAAATGGCGAGATGCGAATATTGCGGCAGCCTTGGCCCATGGCCTGAGTACATAAAATATGGTACCCAGGAAAAAATTGGTGGAATATGTAGTCATTGCGGGAAGCATTCAACATTCCGAGCCATTTATTTTTATCCCAATGGCCTTGTTGAAAGGCGGCCGGAAATACGGCATATCAAGATTGAGGGAAGTATAAATCTTCCAGTTATGCCTGGATCGGATAGGAAGGATGCAAGGGGATGAAATACCATCACGGAAAATGGCTTGTTGAAATAACGCCTGATTTGCAAAATCCCTATAATGCTACCATGGTTGTAAGGGAGGGCGGGTATGTTGTTTGTCAAGAGCTTAATATTGCCGAAATTGCGGCAAGGTTTAGTAAAAAGCTGTCTATAAGGCAGGCATACTCCGAAGAGTTGGTCGGTGATACTGAAATTATAAATGCACTATTGAGGGGTGGCGAATTGGAGCTTTCAAAAGAAATAACCGTGCTGGATAAAGACAGCTACTTTGACTATATGGCGCTTTGCCTAATTGACTGTGGTATAAAAGCAGGATATTGGAAGGCATAAAGCAGAGCATTAAGCCCTGGAAATGATTTCAAAAGATATTGCCTGAAAATAACTTCCCATTATTTTCTCCGCCAATATCCTCTGACTTGGGTTCCATCCTTTCGAGTATATCCATTTACCCAAATCATTCCCTCATGAGGATCAGGGGCTACTGGTTGTCGTGGTGTGGCCGCAGGCTGTTGAACTTCCGGTTGATTTTTTCTTGCTTCATCTGCTAGGCGTTTTTTTTCCGCTTCCTCTGCTTGACGCTTGGCATCTGCGATTTTTCGTTCTTCTATCCTTTTTTGTTCTGCTTCATCTGCTAACCGTTGCCGTTCCGCTTGTTTTTCTCTAGCCTCAGCAGCAATCCGCTGTTGTTCTGCCTCTTTCTCTGCTTTAGCAATATCAGCTAATTGACGGGTAGCATCAGCCATGTCATGGAAAAAAAGATTTATTTTTTCTATGTCTTGTTTTGATAATTCTTTAGATACATCGTTTACAGCTTTAATCATCCCAATATACATATCAGGACTAGGTATTGCACTACCATTTAGTGCAGGTTTAAGCTGTTGTATATAAATTCCTATATAAGTTCCTGTAGATCTGACTTTCCGTTCAGTAATACCATATTCTACTAAGGCAGGGACATAACTATCTTTATTGGCATTATCGTAACTAGTGATAATATTTTTTGCAGTTTCAAGGTCTAAGGCATGGACGGAAAATAAAACACAAAAAACAAATACCGATAAAAATACATGCCGTTTCATATAACACCCCTTAATACTATTGCAATTTTATATCCGCAACTTTTTCATATAGTTTTCCTGTACTTTTAATTATCAGATTTTTCCCGCTACGCTCAAGCTCAAAAGTTATATCATCCTTGCCTATAAATTCGTGAACTGTAATTTTATTATTAGCAACTGTATATTTGAAGACATAAATGTCCTGATACGCATAATTACTGTTAAATGAAACCTCAATCCATTCTCCCTTATCGGTTAAAATCACATATTCGTAGGTGACTTTACCTTCAAATTCAAATTTAGAACGGAAAAATTCATCCCCAAATACGGAGCCAATACACAGTATAGCCATGACAAAAAATAAAACCTTTTTCATAAAATCCCCTTTATTCCTTCTTATTCCTGCGTGAACGGTATCACCGTATATTCTTACTCCTCCATACTGTTATCGGCAGTTTCGACCTTTTCCTGGGGATCAGGCGTTTCCTTAGCGGTAGTACCCTTGGCCTTTTCAAGTTTCTTGTACATTTTTTCAATGTCTTTTTTTGCTTTTTTTGATTCCTCAGAATCAATTATTTCCCGCTTTATGATGTCATTTGCCATCATATCGGCAATTTCCTCATCGGTAATTTTTATATCTGAAAAAAGTTTTTTCATATTTCGGCGTATGACAGAGTACACATCTTCGCTATTCAATAAGTTGCCGATGATGAACTTATTTTTAATTTGAATGTTTGTATAGAAGTCATCAATGGCAGTATTATCCTGGCCTTCTTTGCTTATGGCAAATATTACCTCAAATTCCTTGTCTTTCTTTCCGGTAAAATCAAGGAGGTTAAACTCATATACTAATTCTTTATCAATAGGCTGAGCAAACTTTATTTTGTATATCATCCAGTGTTCGGCGTTTGTAAGGATAACCCAGTTAACACCTGCATTTGAACCGTAATCAATCGCTTGTTTAATGTGGCTTTCATTGAGTGTTACGGATATTGCCTTGGCTTCAATAAGAAATCGGATTTTCTTGTTGGGGCCAATAATGGCAAGGTCGCAATATGTCCCCTTGATGGAATATTCAGATGTTATTTCCGTGTATTTATTATACCCAAAAACATCCGATAAAATGTCGGTGATAACCGTCACGGTGTCGGATTCATTGGCATCCTTCTTCTTTATCTGGGTAACTATCCCCTGGTATTTTTTTACGTTTTCCGTGACCCTCTTCATAAATCCCGCTGAAAGTTTCATAAAAACACTCCTTTATTCCTTCCTAAACTCCAAAATCCTGCGCCCTCCAGGGCGGCTGTCATAATCGCAAATTTCCCCCTGCCTACGCTCCCCTATTCCCCGAGTCCTGCCCGAGAAGGGCAGTTGGACAGTGGCTATTCCGACACCGCTTTTCCCGTTTCGGGTACCACCTTACGGTGGGCAAGCAAAAGCCCCTCCATAGAAGTATCTATAGACTGCTGCCCTTCGGCGTCTAGGCTGTCGTAGTCGTGGGCAATACTAAAAGCCCTCTCTGTAATGCCCGCAGGGGGGTTCCCGGTTGCCAGATAGTCCAAGCTTTCCCCTACAACCTGGGCAACGCTTGCCCCCTGGTCAATTTTTGGGGTTTTTGGATTGGTCTTTTTTAACCATCCATCTATAGTACGCTTGCTTACCCCCGAAATTTTGGCTATCTCTTCCCAGCTTTTTCCGGAGGCTTTTATAGCAATTTTTAGTCTATCACGGAAATCCGACATATTTTTCTATTTTCGGAAAAATTTTCGCCGTTCGGCGTAAATTTCGCTTGACAATACGCCGAAAAGAGTATATATTAATAAAAGATACGCCGCAGGGCGTATCCACCCCCCGGGAAACCGGGGACCCGCCGGATGAGCCGGCAAACAGCCTTGGGCAAGCAGGGCAATGAGAGGAACTAACCGCCTGGAGGCTTGCCCCTCCAGAGCCGACCTGAAATCGGCAAACGGTTAGCTCCTCTTTTTTTATTGGAGGTCTGAGATGTTCAATAACGCCAAGCTTCAAAAGGAAATTGAGGCCAATAGAGCGGCCAGGAAACAGTTAGAAGCGGAGCTAGAAGAGTCAGGGGGAAGACCCAGCCAAGCGGAGGCTTAGCGATGAAGAAGTTTTACATGGTTTTAGCGGAGTTTTACGATAACGGGATGGTCAAGGCGGCCATCGTGCGGGAAAAGACATCGGCGGGATGCCCGCTTTCCACAAGCCGGGAACTGCCGGGGATGACCGTTTGCCAGTACTGGTTTGACGACAAAGCGGTGGCAGATGCCATGGTTGCCAAGGCCCGCGGGTGGCGTCAGGGGCGGGTGGCATGAACAAACCCATTCGCAAAACGGCTGGAAAAACCTATTGGGCGGTTCTTGTTGAGCATGAGGTTGGCAAGAAGCCCAGGGGGCGGATCTTATCCGCAGTCAGGACCAAAAAGCCCCAGAAAGCCATTCGGCATAACGTACCTAATGTAGAAACCCATGTGAATTGGTTTGAAACCCGGAAAGAGGCCCAGGCGTTCCTTGAGGAAGCTTTGCAGGAGGCGATGGCATGAACGAATCCCGGTTATTCCACTACATCGGCAGCGAAAGAGTCTTGGATGATGCCCGAGAAAATATCGTTAAGCTGATGATCGAAGAAGAGATTGAATGGGAAGTGAACGAGCGGGATGAAATAGTGTGCCGGAAATCAGAGCGAAAAAGTCAGTACTACGTTTTGGTGACCAGTAAGGATCATAAAGAATCCATTCTGGCACGAGTAGTGCTTGTGGCAGCCTAAGGAGGTCAAGATGGAAAAGTGGATTAAGTCGGCGGAAAGGCTACCGGAGATTGACATTGAGTATCTCACCTGGGGTGCGGAGTCGGGAATAATGATTATGCAGTTTAGTGCCAAGCAAAATGAGTGGATTGCCAGGTGGGGGACACACTATTCCTGCGTAATAATCACCCACTGGATGGATTTACCCAGGGAGCCGAAGGAAAGCGGCAGGTCAATGGTCTAAGAATATGAGCGTCTTGTTCAGTCAAGGCTAGGGGCACCTCTAACGAGGATTCGGCTGAGGCTGACAAGGCGCTCTTTTTATTTGGAGAAATTATGGGTCAGAAAAAACTTTTAACGCTCAAAGAGGTCGCGCAGATTCTCAATGTGTCCATCATGTGGATGTACCGGCATATAAAAACCGGAACATTGCCGATTGACCGCATCCGTGTAGGAAAAGAGTACCGATTTGATCCAGCAGCAGTAGACCAATACCTCCATCAAAACAGTATCGCAGCCGGGGAAGATTACGAAGCGAAGAGGCTCCTGGCAAAGAGACAAATGAAAAAGGAGGTAGCCCAATAATGAATTCCAAATGCGGGGCCGGGATTGCCGCCATGCGATTCGACTGGCCCCGTCAGGCGGATTTTTGTGAATGGGTAAGAGAAATGGACTATAGAATTTTTTCCTCCTTGATTGTTCTAAAAAAAAATAAAGTGCTGAACCGGGAGCAGTTCATTGAAGAATGGCGCAGAAACCAAAAGCGGATGAGTATAGAACCTACACCCACCACTGCATATCTCCTGGGGCCCCCGGAGCGAGCGAGTTTCCTTCAGAGACTTTGCTGGCGTTTCGGGATTGGAAGGTTTTCAAAATGAGTTTTTTCCCGAAGAGAAATAAAGGGCCTAAATCTGAAAGGTCGAAAGCGCTTGCAAAGGCCGACCGGGCGTTTTCTGAATATATCAGGCTTCGGGATTGTCCAGGTCGGTGTCCTACAACAGGCCAATTTATCACCTACGATACGTCTGATTGTGGGCATTATATTTCCCGCGCAAAGTTGGCTGTAAGGTTTGATGAGATAAATGCCCATGCCCAGAGCAGGTTTGCAAATAGATTCAGGCAGGGGATGTCTTTAGAGTACCGGGTCTGGATGGTTGAGAAGTATGGCGAAAGTCGTGTCCAGGAGCTGGAACGGCTTGCACTAATGCAGGGAAGCAAGTTTACTGCCTTTGATTTTGAGCTGATTGCTCAGAAGTACAAGGCGAAAGCGAAAGAGCTGGCCTATAAGAAGCCAGCGAAAAATTAAGAGGAGGAGTTTTTATGGCAGTGCAGAACAAGAAAGCGCCCACCGATGTGGACGTGCAGGGAATCGTGGACTTTGAAGTGGTGGACACGGTAGATCAAATCTTTCAGGCAGTAATGAATCTGAACGGATTGCAGAAC
>BNUY01000060.1 GCA_025997715.1 Spirochaetia bacterium | reverse complement strand
GCGGCCATATCGGTTATACTGACCCTGTGTCAACCTTGTATATTATCGGCACGCCCATAGGGAACCTGGGGGATATCAGCTTCCGGGCGGTGGAAATCCTTAAAACCGTTGACCTCGTTGCCTGCGAAGATACCCGCCGTACCCTCAAACTGCTAAGCCACCTGGGTCTGCGCATTCCCCTGCTCTCCTGCCGCGCTCAAAATGAGGAATTCGCCGCCGAAAAGGTGATTGCTTCCCTTAAGGAGGGCAAAACCGTGGCCTATGCCAGTGACGCCGGAACTCCGGCTTTGAGCGATCCCGGCAACCTGCTGGTGCGGCTTGCCGCGGAGGCCGGGCATACGGTGATCCCCATCCCGGGCCCTTCCGCCTTTGCTTCCCTGGTTAGCGTTTCAGGCGGCATGGACAAAACCGTGGTTTTTGAGGGCTTCCTCTCACCGAAGGCCGGCCGGCGGCGTTCCCGGCTGAAGGAACTCCTGGACATGGAAACCGCCTTTGTTCTCTACGAATCTCCCTTCAGGGTTCTCAAGCTTTTGACGGATCTGGCCGATCTTGATAATGAACGATATGTATGTGTGGGCAGGGAAATGACTAAGGTACACGAGGAATATCTCCGGGGTTCTGTAGCGGAGATTCTGCTTGTTTTAACAGAAAAAAACAGGCAAATGGGCGAATTTTCGGTGTTTGTATCTGGAAAGAAATCCAAAAATCGTGTAAACTATTAACAGATAAATGCCGATAATTGGGGTAGGTAGGATATGAGTATGACGGTCAACGGAATTGGTCCCATAGAACCCATTCAGCCCGGTAAAAAGCCCGGACGGAGCGGTCAAGTAAGTCAGAGTGAGAAAACCGACTCGATTTCCCTCTCCTCGGAAGCCCGGGAGCAGGCTGAGCTGTATCGGGTAAAAGAGCTCATCATGGCAGCCCCGGATGTCAGGGCGGACCGCATTGAAGAGATGAAGAAAAAGATCAACGACCCTTCCTATATCAACGAGACTCTATTGAATGCCACGGCCGATAAGATTATAGATGTCTTCGGGATATAAGCAACGCAGCGTAGATTCAGGGCGGAACCGGGGGGTTCCGCTTTTTTTTGGAGATTCCTGCCTTATAATAGTGTAGGTCAAATTTGCCATGATCCCCCTCCATAAACTCGCCCAACTCCCCCGTCCCCAGCGCCTCCGGAAAATCGCCAAAACTTTCGCCGAAGCCGAACTCCGTCTCTGCGCCGGGAACTTCGTTGCAAGTAGAGAACTACCCTATCTGACGGATACCCTGCAAACCCTGACCCAAGACGGTGCCTTTCCCCCCACCGTCCGGCAAGCCCTCAGCGCCGCCCTTGGCAGCCTGCGAACATACGCCCCGGAGGATACTGGCGACGAATGTCGGGCTTCCATCCGCCGGGCCATCAACACGGTCCGCCACATTCTCCTCACCGCTACGGGGAAGCAGACCGCCGACTGGGATTTTATCGACGCCGGAGGCAGCCTTGACCCCGGAAAACGCCACCCCTTCCCGGGAATGCGGGTCTACCTGGAGGATATCCGCTCCCCCTTTAACGTGGGGGCCATGTTCCGGGCCGCCGAATCTTTCGGGGTCGAAAAGCTCTATCTATCGCCCCTCTGCGCGGACCCCAATCACCCCCGGGCTAAACGGACCGCCATGGGCTGTACGGATATTCTTCCCTGGGAACGCCTTGCCGTCGAATTTACCGGGCTGCCTTTACAATTTCCCCAGGCTTTATCAACAACCCCCGTCTTTGCCCTGGAAACCGGCGGCATTGATATCGCCCACTTCCCCTTTCCCAAACACGCGGTAATGATTGTCGGTTCCGAAGAGTTGGGGGTAAGTCCGCAAGCCCTGGCCGCCGCAGACACTTCCCTGGGCCGCCTCTCTATCCCCACCTACGGCGCCAAGGGTTCCCTCAACGTATCGGTAGCTTTCGGCATAGCATTACAGGCATGGGCGGCCGCTTACGCCTAACATAGAGTACTATCAATAATCTGCTTCCTTGCCAACACCATTATCGGCATGAGCGAGCTGGCGCTACGAGCCGAATATGTTAGTGGAATCAAACAAGCAGGTTCCCGGTTTTTATGAGCACCTTAAGGCCTTGACCGAAGGGATTAGATATGCTTTAACTGAAGAGAATCGTCTGTGATTAGGAGTCTGGTATGGATAATAACGAAACAAAAGCAAAAACCAGACAATTCGCGGCTAAGATTGTCCAGCTTTACAAGAACCTCGCCAATAACAAAAAAGAGCATATCATGTCCGAGCAGCTTTTGCAGGCCGGTACCGGGATTGGGGCAAACCTTGTGGAAGCCGAATGTGCGGCCAACAAAGATGCCTTTCTGGCAAAGCTTCAGGAGGCGCTCCAGAAATGCGCGGCAACTAAATATTGGCTGGAAATCCTCAAGGA
Source organism: Spirochaetia bacterium (assembly GCA_025997715.1). GTDB lineage: Bacteria > Spirochaetota > Spirochaetia > Treponematales > Breznakiellaceae > Termitinema. The sequence goes on along the minus strand of BNUY01000060.1, from coordinate 13,973 downwards.
AGCCGATTTTATAACGGAATTCGAATCCACCACCGGTATCCAGGATTGTGACGAACTGCGGAAAATCCTATTCTATACGATAAAATCCCTCAAAGCAGGATCCGGTACACCGGCAGCCCCCGGCGCACCAGCTACCCCTACATCACCGGGGCGAACTTTAACGACGCAGACCATAATAACGGTACCGCCAACGCCTACAGCAACAAAGAAAGGATGATGATCCCCTGGCTGTGCTTACCGGATGGGAGAAACAGACAAAAATGTTTCACGTGAAACATTCATCGGACTAAGGCTCGACTTCATTAATAGGTTTACAGACATCCACCCATTCCTTGTTTTGGGAATATTCATTGAGTTCATCCAGGGTCAGTTCTATGGCGGAATTGCCGCTACCGCAGGCGGGAAATACGGTGGTGAACCTTTTCATGGAAACATCAAGGTAGACCGGAAGCTCCGGGGGAAGGCCGAAGGGGCAAACCCCGCCAACCGCATGACCGGTGAACTGAAGGGCTTCCTCGGGGCTGAGCATCTTGGCCTTTACGCCAAAGTGATCCTTGTATTTGCGGTTATCCAGCTTCACATCCCCGGCGACGACAATCACCATGGCCCCTACCGGCGACCCCCCACCCCCCTGTTTAAGGGAAATGCTCTTGGCAATCCGGGCAGGGATAACCCCCAGGGCATTGGCCGCCTCCAAAACCGTGGCCGTGGAAGCTTCCATTTCAATAATGTCCGTATCCCGGTTCCAGCGTTTTAAATAGTCACGTACCTGCTCAATCGACATCTGTTTTAGCCTCTTTTGAAGATCTCTTCTATATATATACCGGATTACTCCGGGGCTTTACTTACTGGGGGAACTCGCTATAGTTCTTTAGAGATATAGACCAGGATTATCGGATCTCCCTCGGGGGTCTCGGAATATAGTTCAAGCTTATCGCCGGTTAAGCGCCATTGGTTTACCTGTTCCAGGTAGTTGTAGTACTCCCGTTCCTGGATGCCCTCGGGTTCCACAATGCTCATCATAAGGGTTCCGGCGATGGGGCTTATAGAAATCTCCTGGTCAGGGCCTAGGGTATAGGGAGATAGATACCGGTTAGGCGCCGCTTTGCCACTTATCCGTTGCTTATCGACAATCAGAGTAAAGGCATCCCCCATGCCATCGGCGCCCAATTTCTGCCGGTTAATGATCGTAGTGCCAGCCTCACTTACCAGTTCATCCAGTATCCACGCTTTCCCCTGAACCTCATCAAAGGAAGAACTCACCTCAATGGTCTCCACCACCACGTCGCTCTTGCTAACAGACCTACCGGTCTGAGCACAACCGGCAAAAGTCAAAACGACCGCTAAGCCCAAGGCAAGGCTGCTCAAAGTTTTTTGCATAATTACACTCCTGATATAAGTATACGAAAAATAGCTGGGAAGACAAAGTTTAGCGGCGGCGGTTCCGAGAAAGGAGGATGAGCCGCAGGAAGCTCATGAGGGCGGTAAGGGCGGATGCCACATAGGTCATGGCGGCGGCGCTCAGTACCTTCCGTACCCCCCGGAGTTCGTCGGGGTTAAGTACCTTGTTGTCCCGCAGAATGGCCAGGGCACGGGCGGAGGCGTTAAACTCCACCGGCAGGGTTATCACATAGAAGAGTACCGCCACGCCAAAGAGGATGATGCCTAAATTGATCAGCCATGAGAAGGAAAAAACGAGACCCGCCACCGCCAGCCAGGGACCAAAGGAGGAACCGATATTTGCCACCGGAACCAGGGTGCTCCGAAGGATCAGGGGGCCGTAGGAACGGGCGTACTGGATGGCATGGCCCGTTTCATGGGTGGCGACCCCAATAGCGGCGATAGAAGATTGGCCGTACACGGGCTTGGAAAGGCGCAGCACCTTGGAAGAGGGATCGTAGTGATCCGTCAGGGAGCCACCCACAGGCTCTATGGCCACATCCCGGATACCGTTTACCTGCAGCAAAAGTTCCGCCGCATCACGGCCGGTCATATTCCGTCCGTTCCGTATCCGGGAATATTTCCCAAAGGTGGATTTGACCTTTATCTGAGCCCAAATCGAAAGGATAAGAGTGGGTACCACGAGGATAAGATAGTAGTAATCAAAATACATCAGGATTCCCCCCCCGAACTAACTTGTGTATACCGGCGAAAGAATAAATAACCACGGACCACACGGACAAGACGGACTGGTTTTTTGCCTGTCTTTTTCTTTTGTCCGTATTGTCCGTGTGGTCGGTGGTTTACATTCTTCATACACATTGTCAATGGTGTCTACCTACTAGTTTTCGGTTTCATCGTCCGGGGTTTCTGTTTCACGTGAAACATTCCCATAACCCTGAGTTTCGGTATCGCCATCCTCATCCGCGGTATTGCCGACCTCGGCCTCTTTGACTGCCTCCTCGGCATCATCTTCCTTCACAATCCGGTCTACCCCGATGACAAAATCGGGCTTGTCGATACTGAGTATCCGCACCCCCTGGGCGCTGCGGCCCATAACCCGAATGGACGCCACCTTGAGCTTGATAGACTTGCCCTGGCTGGTGATACACATGATTTCCTCGTTATCCAGGACATTGACGCAGCCCACCAGTTCCCCGGTTTTGTCGCTGACCGTGTAGATTTTCTGACCCCGTGTGCCTCGCCCGTGGGAACTAAACTCGCTAAAGTCCACCCGCTTGCCAAAGCCGTATTCCGAAAGGAGAAGCATGGTTTCCTCTGCAACCACCCGCAGGACGCCGGTCAGTTCGTCATCATCGTCCAGCTTCATACCGGTAACGCCGTGGCCGGCCCGGCCCATGGCACGAACGGCATCCTCGTGGGTACGGAGGGCCTGGCCTTTCCGGGAGATGAGGACCACCTCGTCTGAGCCGCCGGTAAGGAGGGCGCTGACCAGCTTATCCCCCTCGTCCAGCCTGATGGCAATTTTGCCCCGGGTCTTGGCATTGGCGAATTCGCTGGTCTGTACCTTTTTGACTACCCCCCGGGCGGTCCCCATGAACAGGTACCGGTCATCGGTAAAGTCCTTGAGGGACACAATGGCGGTTATTTCTTCATTCGGCAAAACCGTGAGGAGGCTCTTGATGTGGGCGCCCTTGCCGGTCCTGGTTCCCTCGGGAATCTCGTGGACCTTCATCCAGTAGGCCTTGCCCGCGCTGGTGATGAAGGTAATGTATTCGTGGGTGGAGGCAACGAAAATCTGCTCCACAAAGTCGTCTTCGTTGAGCTTGGCGCTGATCATGCCCTTGCCGCCGCGGCCCTGGTTTTTGTAGGCCGTAACGGGTACCCGCTTCACGTAGCCCAGGTTGGAAATGAGGATCATCATCTCTTCCTTTTTAATAAGGTCCTCGATGTTGATATTCTCCACCTCACCGTGGACGATTTCGGTGCGGCGCTTGTCCCCATACCGCTGGGATATGTCACGGGTTTCGTCCTTGATGACCCCCTGCAGTTTATTGCTATCTTCCAGCAGGGATTTATAGTAGGCAATCTGGACCTTGAGTTCCGCCAGTTCCTGCTCCAGTTTTTCAACTTCCAGGCTGGTGAGCCGTCCCAGGCGCATATCCACAATGGCCTGGGCCTGAACCTCGGTGAGCAAAAACCGTTCCTGCAGTTTGGCCTTGGCGGTATTGATATCCCGTGAGGCTTTGATGATGGCCACCACCTCGTCAATGTTTGCCAGGGCGATAACCAATCCCTCTAAGATATGGGCGCGCTCTTCGGCCTTGCGCAGGTCGTATTGGGTCCGGCGGGTAACCACATCAACCCGGTGTTCCACAAAGTAGTGGATAAGTTCTTTGAGGTTGAGCGTCTGAGGACGCCCATTAACCAGGGCCAGGTTGATGATCCCAAAGGTGGTCTGGAGCTGGGTGTTGGAAAAAAGCTGGTTCAGCACGACCTTGAGGATCGCCCCCTTCTTCAGCTCAATCACCACCCGGATACCGTCCCGGTCTGATTCGTCATTAAATGCGGAAATGCCGTCAATCACCTTATCCCGGACGAGGATACCGATACGCTCCAGCAATAATTTTTTGTTCACATTATAAGGAATTTCGTTAAAGACAATGAGTTCCTTGCCGGACTTGGTGGTCTCCACGGCAAAGCGGCCCCGGACCAGGATCTTCCCCCGGCCGGTTTTGTAGGCCTCCCGGATACCCCGGCGGCCAAAAATGAGCCCCCCGGTGGGGAAGTCCGGCCCGGTTACGTACTTCATCAGTTCTTCGATGGTGATTTCCGGGTTGTCGATATAGGCGCAGACCGCATCGCAGACTTCCACCATATTGTGGGGGGCCATGTTGGTGGCCATACCTACGGCGATACCGCTGGACCCATTTACCAGGAGGTTGGGCACCGCTGCGGGCAATACCGACGGTTCCGTCAGGGATTCATCGTAGTTGGGAACAAAATCGACGGTCTCCTTGTGCAGGTCCTGGAGCATCTCGTCACCGACCTTGGAAAGCTTGGCCTCGGTATACCGCATGGCCGCAGGGGGGTCGCCGTCTATCGAACCGAAGTTACCCTGCCCATGAACCACGGGATAGCGCAGGGAAAATTCCTGGGCCATACGAACCATGGCGTCGTAGAGGGAGGCATCCCCATGGGGGTGGTACTTTCCCATGGCGTCACCGACGATACGGGCGCTTTTCTTGGTGGCCGCATTGGGACGGAGCCCCAGGTCGTCCATGGCGTAGAGCAGCCGCCGGTGCACCGGTTTAAGGCCGTCCCGCACATCCGGCAGAGCCCGGGCCACAATGACCGACATGGCATAGGTCAGGTAGTCGGTCCGAACCTCGTCTTCTATCGCAATGGGGATTATTTTTCCGGTCACTACCGGCGGTTTGTCATCTTGGGAAGCCATCTCTATTCCTTCTGCTACCAGGTATTACTTGTTAGGGTATTATATACTTTTTTGATAAAAAGGTCACTATCTCTTTTTCGAGGCGGTGGAATGTTGGCTGCAAGCCGCCTTCACTCGAATTTATGGTTCCGTATAATTCCATTTTTTTACGGCCTTGTCATATTCGTAGGTTCCGGCCGCAGTATTGTTATAAATATAGCTGTCAATAAAACTTACCCCGTAAACACCAAAAGCGGTTGGACTTGGCAGCAATGCAGGCGTAAAGTCGTCAGAATATTGCTGCCCTTGAATGTTTGCACCGATAGTAATACTGGTGATGGGATTGCCTTTAAAGGCAGTATCGCTAATCCATTTGAGACTCATGGGGAGCACAATGCGTTCAAGCTTGTTATTCCCAAAAACCCTGGAGCCAATATTCTCAAGACCATTTGCTATGTCTTCAAGACCCTCGGGTAGTTTAATATACCTAATGCGGTTTGATTTAAAAGCGTCATCGCCAATTGATGTAACGGAATCGGGAATCTCAAAACTTTCCAAACAATTATTCATAAAGGCGCCGTTATCTATCCGCTCAAGACCTTTAGGCAGCTTAACCTCCGTAAGCTGGTTTGACTTAAAAGCTTCATCCCAGATTTCCGTAACGGAGTCGGGAATCTCAATGTGGGTCAGACAGTTATGCATAAATACCTGGTTCCGGATAAACTTAAGGCCTTCCGGCAGTTTAACCTCCGTAAGCCGGTTTGAATAAAAAGCCGTGCTTTTAATTTCCGTAACTGAATCGGGAATCACCAGGCTTTCCAGGCGATTATACGCAAATACTCTAATATCAATGCAGGTAAGTCCTCTGGGCAGGCTAAGAGACTTAAGCAAGTTGTACATAAAGGCGTCACCGGCGATTTCGGTAACGGAGTCGGGAATCACCAGATCGGTCAGTTCGTTATGCGCAAAACAGGCGCGTATGGCGGTAACTCCTTCATCTATTTTAAGACCGGCTATTTCCTTTCCCTTTCGGTGGCTGTAATCGGTGGTATCTCCCTCATGCAAAGGAAGGATGGTTTTGTAGGTGCTATCATTTCTTCTAATTTTATCACGATGGCCAGAAATGCCCATTTTGTTTTGCCTCCTTCGCGGTCATTCAACCATTACTTCGTGCAGTTTATCCAATATTTTGACCATCGCCAGCGTATCAAGGCGGCAGTAGGCAAGCAAGTCGGCGCGGATTTGGGCGATTTCTTCCGGTGTTTTTGTGTGCAGATTCAGGAAAGCGTTCATTGCCTCACCGCCGTTGTGTATACCGTGCAGGGACTTGTAATCAAGTTCCGGGTCATTGGGGAAAAGGGCGGGCAGTACCAGCTTAATTGATGAACGCCCCTTAAAGCCCCGATCATAATAATCATGGGAACGGAAGGGCACTATGAGATCAACAATATGGTCGTGTATGTTCATGAGGTGGTCCGCCAGATCGGGGAATTCCTTTGCGAGGGTCTTTATGCGGCCCCTTTCAAAGGACATATTCCACGCAAGGGTACAGACATTTTTGGGAATATCGGCACAGAGCCGTTCAGCAAGGGCACGGCGCGGGTCGGTTCCCTCTTTTGCCAAAAACTCCTTGTGAACCGGTTCGGCGCCCGGCTCCTCCTGTATGTGGAGTGAATATTGAAAGGGGATTTGCGAATACGGATGGGTACCGTTATAGGGCGGAATGGCAGGCATGAAGGTTTCAAAATCAAGATGATAAACCGGATACGTGATGGTTTGCAAAAATTCCTTAATAGCGGGTTTATCGGTGAAAGCCGATTGTTTTTCTACTTCCGTCTTCACCTGTAGCAGGACCGCGGGGCTTAGTTTTTCGCCCGATTCAAGCATTTGTTCAAAGGTCGTTATTCCCCGTGCGTGGCTTGCAAATTTTTTGTTCCAATGCATCGCGGTCCCGTTAATAGCAAAGACGCTGTTTTCGGGGATATGCCGCCAGCAATACTTTTTAAACCCGCAGAGATACGGTTTTATGCACTGCATACCGATTTCTCTTTCCGGTTCGGTTTTCAGGTCAGCAAGGGCGTTGATTTCGTCAAGATTGCTTTTGATACCCTGCTGCAGATCCAACACCCGCCCGGTACAGTCTTCCGCAATAAAGAGCTGCTGCAGATCGATATCGCCGTCCCGGTAGTACGTACGGTTCAGCTGCAGCAGGGTTGTTTTCTTTACCGTGTATCCCGCGCCGGTAAGCACATAGTACTGAAAAGCCATATCATGCAGATATATGTCTTTGACCTGGGAATCGGCCTTTTCGTCCACAACAGCAACATCGTCCTCATCTCCCCCTGCAGTGGAACTCTTTACTTCGGTAATTTCCACATACCCATCAAAAACACGCAGAATATCAACACTGCAAAAGTTGCCCTCAAAGGCGAAAGAGGCCTCGCCGATTGTTTTACACCCGGCGGCCAGCAAGCGTTTGGTTTCCACAATCATCGCGGATTTATCATCTTTGTTGAACGGCGCCTCGATATATGCGCCATAATACCCCATGGCGAGATCGCCCACTACACTGCCCTGTTCCAGGATGGCAGTATTTTCGACGGATTTATCGTACACCTCATGCTTGTTTTGATTAAGCCAGAGGATTTTGGGGCATTGTAAGCCGGAACAATAGCGGGATTTGGAGAGGTTCATGAAGGGGACTCCTTTGAGGATTAGTTGATAGTTATTCTACAGAATGCCATTCTGAATTAGTACCGCCGCCACGTAGAAACCGAAACTTACCATTACCATCAAATTCAACGATAAGGTAATTTCCCAGCTGGAAATATCCCATAGCAGGGTAGATGATATTTTTCCAGTTTTTTTTAACAAGGAATGATGCCTCCTCAGGATCTCTTTCAAAACGCCAACGACCATCATTACCTGACTTCCATTTTTTAATTTTATAACCCCCAATAGAAACTTGCGATACAAGCCCCACTGCATAGTAGTCATCCGAAGGATTACGATATTTCTCTGCTACTTTCCAATCCATACGGGTTGCTTTATAAATATCATCCGGTGACGACTTTGAATTAGCAGTTTTCGTAATTGAAAAAATCATAACCTTACATTTTTGCTCCGGGTTAATAGGCGCTGCGGCTATCATTGCAAGCTCATCTTTGGATAAAAATGTTGAATGTTTGCCATTGATTTCATTTAACGGATCGCCATTTTGGGACAACCGCAAAGCGTCAATTGTAGCGGATTCTACACGATCTGCTTCATCTTTCTTAAGCGCGTACGCTATGATGCTCCATTCAACATCCGCATCGTCCCTCCATATATCAAGAATCCGCAATTCCTTACTGGAAGCAGGCTGGTCATCTTTGAGCCTGGCTCTTGCACCCTTAAAATGGCTAAATACCCGTTCGTCTGTCCCCTGCCCAACATAAAAGACCTTTCCGTCCCTGGGGTCTTTCAAGGCATAGACATATTTCCCAAGATGGATTATTTGTCCTTGGTCAAACTTATCATCAACATTTCCGTCGGTTTCTTTTGGAATAAGCATCTTCAAGTCTCCTTATTTATTACCCAACATCTACGATAGGATTAAACATATTTTATAATTCTCCGTCCCACTGTGTCAATACCTAAATTTTCATTGAAAGCCACAAATCCCATATATAGCGTTTGCTATCATATCAAGCGCTATATACGGCGTGTTTGAAACCGTTGGACAAGAAGGTCTAAAAGCACTTAACGAATCAAAAACATTGGACTATGAGGAAGCATTTGCAAGATTAACTCAAATAGAGTTCACCCCCGCCGATCCCCGCACCATCTCTGTCCGCCACTGCTCCTGCACAAACTCAAACGCCTTTGGCTCCTCGTCCACGGCGGCAAGGCAAATATCTTCGTTCATAACATCCTCGGGAACAAACTTGAGCGCGTACCCGTTATGATCAACCGCCGCCAAACAGAGTTCTGCATCCCGGAATTGTTCCGGTACATGCTCCAGCATAAGTCCCGCACCACAAACGGCGTCAAAACACAGGTCACGGGTTTTCAATTCTTCCGGTACAAACAGTAAGGCCCAGCCGCATTGTTCAACAGCCGCACCGCATAATTCTGATGTTTTAAATTCTTCCGGAACAGCTTCCAGTGCTGCCCCGTCTTGCCGAACCAATATAAGCCATTCTTCATAGGTTCCTTTATTCATCATTTGCTCTTTTTATTGCTGCTAATTCTGAAGCTATCGCAACATTCCTGATCGACCTAACCCGCTGGGCAGTCCAGCCGAGCCGTCCGGCGATCTCTTCGTCCGTGGGCTCCCAGCCAAAAATCTTCTCAAGCAGTTGTGATTCCCGGCTTACCTTGTTGATCTGTTCTCTCATGAAGACCGACACCCGGATGTTCCGGGCCTCTCCCGGTATGGACCGGGCGATGGCCTGGCGTATCCACCAGGTGGCGTAGGCGGAAAACTTAAAGTCCTTTTGGCAGTCAAACTTCTCCACTGCCTTGATAAGTCCGATGTTCCCCTTCTGAACCAACTCGGAGAAGGGGAGCCCCCGGTCGATATACTTCCTGGCGATGGATTCCACCAGGCGCTGATTTGCATTGATAAGCTTGTCCTTTGCACTTTGCATTTGTTTAAAAAGTTCTTTTTCCTGTTCCGTAGTTATGTTCAAAGCGGGTTCTGAATTCATTTTACCTCCCTATTAAATACCGTCCAATACCGGCGAATCACCTCAATGCTCTCATCCACAAGTGCAATTGCATCGCGGGCATTATCACACCGCCAATCGTACTCATTATACTCAATCCCTTCTTTCCGTTTCATCTCCTGTTTTATGTGCTCAATCAATTCAAAACCGCATATTTCAAGCGAGTTGAGTAGATCCTGCGGGATGCCGGCATTGGCGGTAACCATTAAGTCCAGGACGTTTTTTATCTGTTCCGGTTTTGAAAAGCCTTCAAACAATTTGCCAAAGTAATTTTTTTCGGTATCTGTCATTGTATCTTATCCTCATCCGGAACAAACCCAAGAATATGCGAATCACGTTCAACCGCTGCTTTCCAAAAAGCCGGTGTTTGCGGTTTTAGTTTTATGCCTTTGTCGTGTTTCTCCGTAAAGATAAAATGCCAGGTTTCTAACTCCGCTCCGGCCAATGCATCGTATTCAGTTTCAAAAATGCCTATCCTGATATTTTGATGCACCCTTGTTTCCTTATCCATTTTTTCAATTTCATCGTGGTTGTTTCCATCCAATGTTATAGACAGATCAATATTCCCGTGTTGGATAAAAACTTTCTTCCCGTTTACTTGGACCGCAAAATACGACCCGTCTTCAAATTCAAAGTAGTCTTTGTAATTGTTCATTCTTGTTACTCCTTTATCCCTACACCCCAAAACCAATTCTGATCAGCTGCTTGCTTTTCCGTTCTTCACTGCAATAGGTAAGCATCATATCAAAGGATGGCTCCTCACCCCCAAGAACCGCATCCACGGCGCGTTTCCGGGAAATGTTTTCAATCTGGCCGCCGGAAAAGTCGTAGCGGCTTGCCAGCTCGCAGGTTTCTTCGGCGGATAAACCGGGCAGCATAGTTTTCCAGATTGCCTCACGGGCCGCCTGGCAGGGTTTTTCAAATTCGATCTTGTACAGAAAACGCCGCTCAAAGGCGTTGTCCATATTATTGGTCAAATTGGTGGTGGCAATCAAAATACCGTCCAGGTTTTCCATTTCCTGCAGGATAATGTTCTGGATGGCGTTTTCAGTTTGACCGGGGCTGCATCTGACATCATCCAGTTGGCGGCGTTTACCGATAACCGCATCGGCTTCGTTAAAAAGCAGTATCGGTACAGGCTGTTTTAAGCTGCGGGATTCTTTTACCATCATGCGGTACCGGTCGAATATCCCTTTTATTTTCTGTTCACTTTCGCCAAACCATTTGCTTTTGGTCTGCGCGATACTCACCATACATATCGGCCGTTTTGTTGCGCGGGCAATCTGATAGACGGTCTCAGTCTTTCCCGTACCCGGCGCGCCGGAAAAGAGGCAGGCAAATCCGGTGCGCATACCGCTTTTGGCAAGCCGCGTCCGTACCTTGTTAAACGGTGCGGGATGTAATAACCCGGTGAGCCGCCGGATCGCCTCCGCTTCCCGTTTATTGTAAAACAGGGTCTTTTTGGCAATACTTTTGTATTCAATAAGGCCCTTCCGGTATTTTGCCTGCTGCGCCGGTAATTCCAGTTCAGACAACAATTCTGTTTTCGCTTTTTCAGTAAGCCTGAAACATTCGGTATCCCGCAGGCCGTCACGGCATTCGTTTTCAACCAACTCCAACTTGATGAGCGGGTTTGTACTGTCCCGGAGCGATCGTTTTACACTGTTTGCCTCCGACCTCCGTTCATATACTCCGTTAAAATCTGTGCCGGAGATAGTTTTTTCATCATTATTGATAAGGGCGTTACAAAAAAAGAGGAGCAACGCCAGATTTTCATCGGGGAGACGAAAATCGTTGATGGTTTGCACGAACATAAGGGTAGGGTTCTGGTCAAATAGGGATCGTATCTCGGACATAAAATTATAAAATGACACTTCATCATATTTACGCTTGGAAAAGAGTTCCTCCAATACCTCGAAAAGTTTCGCCGTAGAAAGATTCTCCATTCTTGGAACCTCGTATCCCCTGTTTTGCCGTATCGCCGCAACAACATCCGCCGGGACGCCGTATACCGCGCCCTCTTTGCCTTTCCGCCTCTGTTCAAAGAATGAGCCCTCTTTTCGGCAGCGATAGATAAGCCTTTTCTGTTCAAGGCAGTCAATATCATCTAGGTAACGGATCATCTCAATTTTGTCACAGTGGATCGCCGCCGCAATGTCCGCGCTGGTTATTGAGTAGTCGCCGAAATTCCCCAGGTAATGGGAAAACAATACCGCCTGTACCGGGCTTACCCGGAGCTTTTCACCTACCGCCTCAAGGTGCTCTTCCGCTTCGGCAAAAAAATCATCGCTCAAGCCCTTTTTGTTTGACAGCGTGACGATTCGGCTGATGTGGGTAAGAAGATTGTTTTCCGCCTGTACTTCGTTTCCTTGCATACTATTATATAAGGAAAAATTTTTGGTTTAACCGGAAATTTCGCAAAATTTATGCGTTTTTTTTGTGTTTCTACTAAATACTCGTTTAGTATATTTGATGAAATTTTGATAGACTGACGCCAATTCTCCTTATATGATATGATGGAACCAGTAACAGGAGGAACACCATGGGTAATTTGACCATTGCTTCCGCATTCCGGCTGAGGAATAAGCTCAAGGAACGGATTAAGAATTTGACCACCCAGATAGGCCGGGCGGATGCCGTTAAGGACGCGGGCACGGCGGAGAATACGTCGCTTTTTGACGGCAAGACCTTTGCGGAAACCATCAAGGCAGTGGATACCTTAATGTCATCCCTGCGGGAACTCAACCTTGCTATTGAGAGCGCCAATGTGGTAAACCGTGCGGACCTTATCGCGCTGGAAACCCTCAAGGCCAGGATTGCCCTTTTTGAGGATATTGCGGACAAGTGCCGCAGACAGGCAAAGGTCCGCTACGAGTACAATACCGAGGGCGGTAAGGACAAGATAGATCTTGAACCCCTGCTGGATCAAACGGCTATCGTAACCCAGCTTGAGGGGTTTAAAAAGGATAAAGAGTCAATAGAAGAAAAATTGGCGGAATCGAACTTTAAAACCACCGTGAACTTCGATCCCAATTCGGTTAAGGCATTGCTATAGTGACTTGAGCATAACAATTTAGGGAAGGGAAATGGAAAGCACTCACCCTTGGGCGGGCGCTTAGCTAAATGGCCAATGAGGGAGCATCAAATAAGCCTGGACGGGCTACCATTTTTGTTCGGTCAAACCCAATAGTCAGATGTTACGATTTTCTGCTATTGAATCAATTCCGAACTAAAAACTTTAAAACGGTAACGGTTTAACCTTTACTTTTTTGATGACCTGAGTTTTAATGGAAAGATTTCCGGCCATGAGTTTCCCTTCCCTTTTTATTAATAAGCATAGTTTCCATAATATAGAATAGGTACTATATTCTATACCATAACAAGCTGTCAATAAACTGAGGGTATATGGGATGGACGCCGTCAAAGAGCACAGGCCCGGGCAAATAGGGCTTTTGAAACCCCGCAAAATACGCTATCCTACCCCCATGGCTATCAACTTCTATTCCCTCGGCGCCGCCGAGGAGGTTACCGGCTCCAAACACGTGATTGAGGTGAACGGCGCGTCCTACCTCATCGATTGCGGCGCCTTCCAGGGTTCCCGGGCGGAAACGGACCGGAAAAACCGGAACTTTGGCATAGAGAGCGACCGGATCGATGCGGCAGTGCTGACCCATGGCCACCACGATCACTGCGGGCTGCTGCCCCTGCTGGCGAAGAAGGGGTACCGCCGGAACATTTACGCCACCCCGGCGACCCGGGATATAGCCAACCTTATTATGATGGATTCCGCCAATATCCAGGCCCATGACGCGATATACCTCCGCAAGCAGGCTAAAAAACGGGGCGAAAAATTCACCTGGGAGCCGCTTTTTAACGAAAAGGATGTGATCCAGGCCACGGAGCAAATGGTGAGTGTTTCCTATAACCGGCCCATGCCTATTGGGGACGGGGTGGAACTGGAGTTTTACGATGCCGGCCACATCCTGGGGTCCGCCATGGCGTATATCACCGTTAAAAAGGACGGGAAAAAGACCCGCATTCTCTGCAGCGGCGACTTGGGCCGCAAGGGGAAGCCCATCATCCGGGACCCCGACAAGGTTCCCGCGCCGGACTATATTGTCCTGGAAAGCACCTACGGTGACCGCCGCCATGATTCCACCACGGACGCCATGCACAAGCTGGGGGAAATAGCCCGGCGCTGCGTCAAAAACAAGGGGCGGATCATCATCCCCGCCTTTGCCATAGAACGGACCCAGGAACTGGTCTACTATTTTCATCTGCTGGTTGATGAGGGGATCATTCCGGAGATTCCCATTTATGTGGACTCCCCCATGGCGACCAACGCCACCACCATCTTCCAGGTGCATCCCGAATGTTATGACGAGGATGTCCACGAGGCATTTATCAAGCATCACAAAAACCCCTTC
>BNUY01000059.1 GCA_025997715.1 Spirochaetia bacterium | reverse complement strand
CCCTTGATTGGGCATTTATCTGAAATTCATTCGATTGTGATCCACCGATAAGATACGCCATAAAAACATTGTATATCTCTTCGTCATTTTGGCTTATGTCATAATCTGTAAGGTCTAACGGATCAATCTCATAAATATCAAGGCAATAACAATCCTGATTTTTAGTTTTTTCAAACCCAAACGGAACTTCCCGCGCTTTAATCATGGGCTTTCCGGTTTTCCTATCACAATACGCAAAGATTTCATAAATAGGCTGGGGATGACGCAAAACTAAAACTTTATGGTTACCGACCGCTTCAAATAACCTTTCGGGGATATGACCGTCAGGGCGTAGAAAAAGATACCCTGGATGATGCATTCAAAGAGATCAATGAGAAATCAAATTATTGGTATGGCCGCCTTGATGATATGTTCAGCGGGACCATAACCGTTATTACTGACTTTGTGAAGCCAAATGAAAATGAAACAGACAGAAATCCCCGTATCGGCTGCCGGGCACGGTTCCTGGGCGGGGAATTTTATATCACTAAAGCCGATCACCGATGGAATTATGGCGGAACGCCGACAATCACACTCGGTATATCGCGAGGTATGGTATACAACGAGCAGGGGTATCAGGTTCCGGGTGATCCGGGAGTTCTCCGTGATGTTGGAAAACAGTTTAAGGAATTGGAGTAGGAATGCAAATTGTTGTCTCAAAACGCGAAGTAGGGCGAAACGCGAAAGGTGAAAAGATTCCGCATAACCCGCCCTTTGATAAACGATATGGGGCATGGGGCCGTGTCGGTAAAGTTTATTCCGCCGATCATTCCGCCGATATTTTTCTTGACACCGGCGTATACCTCAAACATGTTCCGGTATCCTGCCATGAATGGGTAGTACCAGGGGATGAATATACCAGCGGGGAAAGAAATTTGCCCCCCATCGATGCGCGGGTATTTGTATTTATGCCCTATGGCACATTTGACGGTTGCTTTGTTCTCTGCTCCGGCCTTATTGTAACCGACAAAAATCAAAAAACCGCCTTCATGGAAGATGATGGTAAGGAAAAGTTACGCAAGCATGTAACGCCGGGAAACTGGAAAACGGATTATGATTATACAACCGGCTCATACGAGGCGATCTCCCCGGACGAAAAAACCAGTCTGAAAATTGATTACGGGACCGAGGAAGAAGCGAAAGACCCCCCGGAGTTACACTTAAAACTTTTCGATAACATCAAGGCGGATGTTGTTTCCGATGACAATGTAACAGTTTCGGTTTTTGATGAGCTAACCATAGGGCATCTAAAAGGAGAAAGTGTAGCGATAACGGCCTTTGACGAAATAAGTCTTGAACATACCAAGGGCGATTCTACAAAAATATCTGTTTTTGATGAAGTTACGTTTGAACACAAAAAGGGTGATTCATGCACAGTAAAGGTATTTGATACCGAACTGGTAATAAAGAATGGGGAGGTTTCTGTAAAACCAAAGAAGACAACTATCGAGGTGGACGGAGACGCCACAATAAAGACGACCGGGAAAACAACGGTCGAGGCGACCGGAGATACCACGGTAAAAGGCGCAAATGTAACGGTGGAAGCAAAAGCAGCAGCAACGGTAAAGGCTCCGAAGGTAGAAATAACGGGAGGGCAACTCATGGTAAAAGGAACAGCGACCCCGGCTACAGGGCCGTTCTGCGCCATTCCTGCCTGTCTGTTTACGGGTGCGCCCCACGGTGGGAACATGGTGGCGGGGACGTAGAAAATGGCATTATCGGCATCCAGTATGAAAAACGACATAATCAATGCCTTAAAGTCCGGGGCGGACACAGCGGAGCAGGCAAACAAGAAATTTGGCGATGCTATTCTCAAAAACATCTGCGATAACATCAGCATAACTTATGCCTGGGTAGGGGTAAATCCGGCATCCGGGGTTCCCGATCCTGTTGTAACTTTTACCGGAAAGGTATCGGGTAACGGAACGCTCACCCCCTCATCTAGCCTTGCGTTAATGCTGGTAAAACTGGCAACGCTCATTAAGGGATTAACCATAACCGCATCGGCAGGATTTACCGTTGCGCCGCTTGCGTTTAATCCGGCTGGTGTGCTTACCGTCGTAATGGCTAAAGAGACTAAACAGGATGCGGCAATGGAACATTTTTGCGCCCAGATTATTACAAGCATAATTTCAACCTTCCCGAACCCAGCGCCCGCAGCGGGGGCACATGGGGCCTTTACCGGATCAACTACCGGAATGGTGATTTTGTAGGAGTGGGGCATGGCAAGTTTGTTAGGAAAGAAAGGGGATGTATACCTCGACAATTACATGAGGACAGACATATGGAAAAAATCATACCTTATTGAATTCATGGATGAAGAGGGAAAGGAAGTAAAAGATGCCTTTACCTTTTCTGTTCCACCTGAAAGCGAAGAACTGACCTATTCTCAAAGGAAGAGCGAAACAAAAACTTTTGGTGGTCTCCACGTTGACGATTATGGGATTGATGCCGTAAAAATAGCCCTTTCCGGTTCAACGATTAACCAGGAGATCAAAAGAATCTATCGGCCCGGCGAGAGTGATAAATGGCTGACTGGGGAAGAAGAGATATATCTTCTCCGGGAATTATTGGCAAAATATAAAACCGGTTCCGCGAACATCGTAGGGGTTATCATGCTTTATGATCTCTCTAAGGTTTTCAGGGATGGTAAAAATGCGAAATATGGATATATAAAAAACTATTGGCGCGTTTTTCCCGGTGATTTTAAGATACGCCGGGCTTCCGATAGGCCATTTACTTATAAATACAGCATTGAATTTACCGGAATATGGCAGGAGCCAAGCAAGATATTGGGCGTCGGTGAGGCCCCTGAATTAAGCAAGGGTAAACTCGATTTGCTCTCATATCTAATGGCAGGAGACCCCCCAGGGACTGGCGGGCTAATGGCAGCGCTCGATTTTATAGACGGCATAAATGGAAAAATAAATGATGTACTCGCAAAAGTAAATCAAGTAAGCAAGCTCCTTAAAACACTGGGTAACGTAATGAATTACGCAACCAATACGCTGACCGGCGTGATGAACTCCGTAGGTGATTCCGCGACAGGACTTGTAGAAGGTGCTACTAGCATTGTTGGGGGTGTTCATTCCATCGTTTCCCTGCCAAGAACGATACAACAGAGCGCCTTGAATATCGGGCTTGATGTTTTCAATGCCACGAAGGGTCTAATGCAAGAGACCGCCGCCCTAGCGGATGAATGCCGTCAAATGTTTGATCCTGATGGGGATTATTGGGAAATACCCCAGGAAGTCCTAAACCAGTACAATATGACTAATGCGGAGTTCAAGGATTCTATCAATCTTCTGCTTAATCAGGCGGAAGATACCTCCAATGAACTTGTAGCCGCCGCAAAATCGGGAGACATCCCCGATGTAACGATTGGGAACCCTCCGATAACTGGGGATGTTACCGGAGGAGGAGCATCTGGGGGCGAAGTTGCGGCGGGACAGACTATTGTTTTGTCTTATGGCTTTTCCGGGGCAGTGCTAAAGGACACGGATACTTTAGAATCGCTGGCAACAGAGTATTTTGGAAGCCCTGACAGGGCCATTGATATTGCGACCTATAACGGCATTACTTCTCTCGGAGCAGGCGATCCCAACGATCCCACGAAATCGGGCGGATTAAAACCCGGTGATACTATCAAAATACCCATACTGCAAAAAGGGCAGCAGAATTCAGCGAACCGGATTTATTCACGGCGCGAAGATCGGGATAATTACGGGCGCGACATTTACCTTGATGACAAAGGTTATACCGCAGCATCGACAAGCGGAGACTATAAACTTACTGATGGGACAAACAATCTCTCCCAGGCAATCCTTTTGAGGTTAAAGGAGAGCGTAAAAAAACGAATACGCTTGAGCGCCTATGGTATCCGTTCAAATATCAGCGATCCAACGGCGGGCGTTGCCTACGTTTTGTCGTCCATTGATTTAACCGTACGGGGAGACCCACGGGTAAAAACCATAGATGATATACGGTTTGTGGGTTCCGGGGATGGATTGAATGTAACAGTAAACTACAGGGACATAAATAATGCCAACGGTGGTGTGGCGGGGAGTGTGTAATGGAAGTAAGAAGTTTCGCCCAGATACAGGCCGCTATGCGGAATTATATTTCGGCGCATCAGGATAAATTAACGGATTTTAATGATGGAGGTGTCCTGGAATCGCAGATAGAGGCCACGGCGTGGGAATTGGCAATGTTGTATATCCGTTGCCAAGTTGGATTTTCCACATTCTTGCGAGGATTACCCTATTCTGTTTTCGGGTTTGAGATGAAAGCCGGATTGAAGGCATCGACAAAACTCATTTTTTCCCGGTCAAAACCCTTTTCATACGAGACGAATATCCCCACCGGCACCATCGTTGCGGCTGGGGGGTTAAAGTTTCTTACCTCACAAATAGGATATATCGGTTCCGGCGCTTTGACCTCCGATGAAATACCGGCAATCGCGGAGGCGGTAGGCGAAAAATACAATGTAAGCGCGGGGATGATTAAAACGATTATTTCATCCCTTCCCACTGATATTATTGCCGTGAATAACGGGGGGGCGGCAACGGGGGGGCTTGATAGTGAGGACTGGGGCGCGTATATTGCCCGTTTCGCCGATTATATCCTTGGACTTTCCAGGACAAACGGCTATGGTTTTTTATCCGGCCTTACCGGAACAAACCTTGTACGCTCCCTGCAAATTGATGAGCATTTCCCCCCGGTAAATAATATATGGAATATGACGGTTTACCTTGAGGACGGGTCCGGTGGCATGACCGAAGAAGCAATCGCGCAAGTCAAGGCAAAAATAGACGGGAATCGCACAAAAACAAACGGCGGCTATCGTGCCCCCGGTATCAACGTCCGGTATTTAACGCCGGAGAAAATACCCGTGCATCGGAATATACGGGTTACAACCACCCAGGATGCCATGAATGATCTCGGCGAATCCGTTGTTATTTATGATGTTACCGAGGCGGTTAAAAAGTTTATTAACTCCCTCCTGATCGGGCAATCAGTCCTAATCTCTGATTTAATTGTGGTATTAAGGAGGATTTCATATATTATTGATGTAAAAATACCCAATCAGGAAAATATCAACATCAATACACACCAGATTCCCCGGTTTGAAAGCTGCACGGTAGAGGTGATAATACAATGAATGACCGCGAAGGGCTAAACCTCCTTGATTTTCTCGCTACCGGCATAAATAAAAACGATCCGGTCATTCAGGCGGTTTTGTCGGACTTTGAAGGTAACGGCGCAACCGCGAATGAATTAGAGGAGTTGGTCGATTTCATTTATTACTATACCAGAACCGACAATGTGAAGGATCATGAGGGGGAAACCCTGGAAATGATTGTAAAGCAATTCACAAAATTGCGGAGGCAGATGGAAGAATCCGACAGCGTTTTATTGCGGCGGATGCGGTCGATTACGGAGCGCCAAGGTGATGAAATTTGGGGCAATGGGACAGACATCGAACACGTTTTTGAGACCTATTTTGGGGGTATCAATGCGTATGTTTGCGAAAATACCGCCAAAGAAAGCCTCTTGGAAGACGGCGATTTTGAAGACGAAAGTAATCGTTGGGTACTTACGGGCGGCGCAGCTTTTAGCAGAGAAGCCAGATTTTCTGGCGGTTTTGGCTTGTATTTTAGTGGCTCTGTAGAGGATTCATGTATGCAAATGCTGGATAATATTTCAGCGGGTGTATATACCCTTCACTTCTTTCTGCGAGGAAAGTGTGGTGTGATTATTCAGGATGGGAGCGGGAAGTATTTTAACGCAGATGAAAGGGTGCTTGCATGGTCTAATAGCGCAGTTACAAATTGGTTTGATCATGATGATTGGAGAGACGCTTTTTGTTTTATCGTTTTAAGCGCGGAAACCGCGCACTTAAGAATCAAGTTTGTCCCGGCTACCGGCAGGGAGACATATATTGATTATGCCCGATTCTTTCTAAAACCGCTTAATCCGTCCTATACCGTTGTAATTCAGTATGAAGGGTATGCCGTTGTAGATAATTCGCTTCACCTCGGCCCCGGTACGGTCGATCCAATTCCCGAACTTGATTATAGTGGTGAAAGCTATTTTGATAATTCATATATCCTGGGAAGGAAAGGGGCTTTGCGTAACGTGGTGTATCAAACGGTACTCGATACCGTAAAGCCGCGAGGGATACAGGCATTTGTAGAGTTTGTAGAGAGAACGGAGACAGAGGAATGAAAGAACCTTGACGGAAACGGATTGTAAATCTATAATAAAATCGTAATTTGATATACTTTGCGCCCTGGGAGGCGTGGGTTGGCGCTGAATGTGCAAACAGGCCGGATATGGGTAGTCCCATGTCCGGCTTTTTTATTGGTTTGGAGGGTATCTTGGGTAGTGATTTTTCAACCGCACTCGTATATGAACACGAGATCGCGAAAAATACTGATTTCCAACACGGATTTGAAAGCATCATACGAAATGCCGCCATTTTGGACAGGATGTTGGTATCGACCGACATTGATTATATTGTTGGTGCAGCCGTAACGCCGGACACAGAGACGGTTGGAATCCGTATAGGTAAATTGTGGGGCAATGGATTATCCCTTGATCTTCCTGTTTATAATAAACAGGTCTCCGATCTCATTCCGATAACACCGCCCCCTGGGGATAATCGTCTTGATACCGTCCAGGTGCGGGGTATTCTTGAGCCATACGATAATCAGCGCAGGGCGTTCTACAACCCTGATACCGATACAGGCCAATTTTGGGATGTAGAAACCAAAGAAAGATTGATTGTTCAATATCAGGTAAAACAGGGCGTTGTGGGCCAAGCTACCGCGCCGGAGGCTGATACCGGGTGGATCAAGCTCGCGGAAATCCTTGTCCGCCCGGAGATAACAGAAATTGATGCTGCTGATGTTCATAATATAACGGCAATCCATCAGGGAGAAGAAAATCAGGCATGGACCACACAAAAAGCCCGGACCTTCCTTGTTATTCCATCGCAAGAGTTACAGCAGTTATTTTTGGTAGAGCATACCAGCACAGGGGCGCATGGGCAAAGGGTTATTAAAAATGCCAATATAGATTTTGGCGTAAATACGGGTCAGGTAAATGGAAAAGGCGTCCCCTTTGGACAAAACTACAATGCGGGGGATGATTCATTCCTCGCAACTGATAGCCTTTATGCCGCTCTGGTCAAAGAAATAGTTTACAGACGGGCGAATGTAACGTCGCTTTCCGAGGCGATAGCAACTATTGGAGCGCTTATCTCTGATATTGTCCATGATGCCCCGGCAGATGGGCGTTTATACGGACGGAAAAATCAACAGTGGTCGGAGGTTGTTTTACCGGAAGATACGGGCGGTGATTCGATAAAAACCTTTAAGCTCTACAGCGACACCAATCTTACAATAACCAATGCCTTGATAGCCGACCGCCGCCTGAACCGGTATGATATTGGACTGCCCTTCATTTCTCCGTTAAGTGAGGTCTATCATTTTGATACTGATCTGAAAAATCAAAACCAGACTTCCAGCATTGTGATCGGTTACCTCGCGGCACCTATTCTTGTGGGTCGCGACGATTCAAACGGGCAAATATACCTAAGCCCCGCCATGTCGGATGTAGCACCTTACGAAAACCCCGGAAAGTCCCTTTACGGAATGTTTTCTGTAGCGGCGAAAATACCCAATGTAGCATCCACGGTTGAATTTTGGCTGCGCCTACCCGAAGTGGAAAACATTGAAGTATTCCGCCTTAAAACCCCAAAGAACGAAGAATTTATTTTCAACATCGGCGGGCAAGACATCGAATACAGCGTCCCCGATGAAGGGGATATTCCCTACAGCGTCCCTGACGAGGGCGATATTCCCTACAGCGCGGCCCCGATTACCAACAACCGGATCGACCATAGCTCCCCGAAGGGTAATGAATCTATCAACATGAACGCGGTAGAGATACGGCCTAATACATGGGTCCATATCGCCTTTGTTGCAACACAGCAGAAGTTCGCCCTGTTTATCGGCAACACCTATTTTGAGGTTACAAAGCACTACCAGACCACGGATGAAGAGGCGGACATTTTAATCAATGGGGAACGGGACACGGTAAACATTGATGAATTGACGATTGACCGGAGCGTTGCCCTTGCGATTGCGGCCTTTATCAGTAACACTACGGCGCATATTCCCTACGCCGGGTTGGATTACACAAAAAAATGGGCGGTACTCATGTTTGACAATCCCAACAGGATAGTTACTAACCTGTTTGAGGGTGAGCAGTTCAGAAATGCGGTTTTGGCCGTTAAAAATAACACATAGAGGAGATTATATGGCTACTATTAACTGTACGCTTGCGGACTTAAAGGTTCCGGGTTTTTCAGGCTATACTCCGCCCTTTGGGACGAAGGTAACAGGCTCGATTACTCCCCGCGACGAAAACAACAATATGCTGATGCCCTTTGGGTTTCAGCGCCCGAAGGTGGTTACCGAAACCAGTACGACATCCATCATTGAGGCAAACATCGTTTTTGATATTGTTGCGGGCGGTATTACCCTCACCCTGGGGGCTGCCGCCTTTACGGGTTGCCGGGTATCGGTGATTAACAGTGCCACAACAGATGCCACTGTCAATTATGGTACAAACAATTTCACGGCAAAGGCAAAAGAAAGCATCCATTTTGAATGGGTGAATGGAACCTGGGCAGTCGTGAATGAGCGGGCGGAATTTGTGGACATGATCGCCTACGCCTTTGATCTCGCGGGCCGGGCAAACCAGGAAGCAAAAAAGACCGTTCAGCAACGCATCCAAACCGGCGTTGTAACGGTTCTTAACCGGGGCGTGATTTCCGGCCTGGTCGTGTCAAAGAGTACCACGGCCCTACGGAATATCTCATTAGCCAATGGGAAATTCTTCATGAACAGTTTGGAAAGGGTATGCGGAGACTTCCCCAATTCCGCCCTCGTACCCGACAACTACGAATCGGCGGCAAGATATTGTTATGCCTATATCTTTTTTGATGCGGGCGGCGCAGTACGGTTTGCGTGTACCCCGCTGGGTGGTGAGGTTCCCGAAAATGGAATGGCACTGTACCGCTTCTCGGTCCCTGCCGGAAACAGTTATCAGAATGATCCCTATTTGAACTCCGTGTCCATGACGGATGTTCGCCGGGTTGAGGAAGGGTATCCGATACAATTCAACAGCATTGCCTATGCCTCTGTAGCTCTGCCGTTTAATCTCCTAAATGCAGAGTATGACATCCATCTCGAAATTCTGGATCACAAGGGCGGTTTCAATCAGCGTGAGACAATTTACGCCGGAGGAAAGGCCGCCAATGGATTCAATATCTATGTGGAAGGTACGCTGGATGCTACCCGTATCCGGTGGACCGTAACAAAGCCAAGTCTATAAGTATCTGGAGGGTACAATGATAATCGAAAAGATAGACCCCGCTCGTGAAAGTTTCAGTGATTTCATTCTTGAAGGCACGATACTCACGATTGGAGGCGTAACGATTGACCTCGCTCTTGAGGAAGGTGATCAACAGGTAATTATTCCTTTTGGCTCCTGCGAAGGCAAGGTACATCGCGGTCTCATGGCGTGTTGTGAGCATGTTGCGGATGTCGTAATCCCCCCACGGAAATATACAACCGTGGAGGTAGACGGCCCGCCGCAAGGAACGGCCCAAGGCGGCATAAGTGAAAACGAGGAGTTACCGGCAACGCATACGGAAACGGTGCCCGTACCTCTCGATCCGGAATCCGTGGTATTGAAGTCTTGGCCCATCGTGAACGAAGGGCAGGACGAAATAAACCGCCAAGATCAGGCGGCAAACAATCAGGAGGTAGAAGAAAATGGCTCTGAATAAAGACACGTTGCTTAACGCTGTTCTGTCCGCCACTGGCGGGAAGGTGTACGTTAAGTACAACGTCAATGGCGATCCCCTGTATATGGTGAGAATCCCCCGGTTCAATCTTGAGGACATTGATCCTGCCCTGGGGTCCGGTCCTCACCCGGCATTTATCGTAAACGGGGTGGTGAAAAACGAAATTTTCATAGGGGCTTACCAGGCCATTTATGAAAAGGGATGCGCGATCTCAATCCCCGGCCAGTCCCCGAAGGTATCCGCCACCTGGGACAACATGAAGGCCGCCTGCGTTGCCAACGGCGCCGGTTTCCACATGATGACCAACTGGGAATGGGCGGCGGTCGCGCTCTGGTGCTTAAAAAATGGCTTCCAGCCCAGAGGTAATACCACAAGCGGAAAATCTGATTCCGCTGGGTATGAAACCGGAACCCCGGCCCCGGATAATGCCGCAAAAACTTTAGCCGGAAGCGGCCCGGTATCGTGGCGGCACGATAACACCATCGGCGGGATCGCCGATCTGGTGGGCAATGTTTACGAATGGATCGATGGATTTAAGATCGTTGACGGCAAGGTGTACATGCCCGCCGATAATGACTTCAATCTTGCGGAGGCTTCCTGGCCGAATCCTACCGGAACACAGTTGATCTTCCCGGCATCGGCGGGAACCGAGAGCGGCTGGCGTACCATGACAACGGCCTTTGGTTCCCTGTCCGCCGATGTGAAGAAACAACTTGCCGCAGCTATGGTTGTACCGAATATCACCTCCGGGAATACCCCGCTGGGGATTTTCAACCTGGACGGTAACGCCTGTCATGGCGGATTCTGGATAGATGCAAACCCCAGCACCGGAGAGCGTATGCCGTTCCGGGGTGGGGGCTGGGACGCCGGTGCGGGCGCGGGGCTGGGCGCTCTGGGTCTGAGCTCCGTCCGGTCGAGCGTGAACAGCGCCGTCGGCTGTCGGCCCGCTTTTATATTGTAACCCTGATCGGGCCGGAAACGGCCCGCCTGATCCCCTGGGAGCCTGATCGTGGAAGATGAAAGCAAGAAGGTTGAGCGAAAACCTGATAGCAGTATGAAAGTAGTGCAGAAATATGTCGATATGGCAAAATATGTCTACATCATACTGCGAAATTTTCCACGGAGCGAAAAATACACCCTCGCGGCGGACATCCGCCGCGATCTTTGGGAAGCCGGAACGATGCTTGAGCGGGCAAGCGTTGTACCGGCGAAATCTGAAAAGTTCCGCCTGCTGGAGCAGGCGGACATGAAACTATCCGAGTTAAAGTTTTTGATTCGGATGGGCATGGAACTCGAATTTGTGCCGTTTGATAAATATACAAATTTCAGCGGCTATGTTACGGAGGTTGGTCGAATGTTGGGCGGCTGGTTAAAGTTTGTCCGGCAGTGAGACTATATAATTTTGGGGATATGGCTGATTAGTGTTGCGTATGCCGATCCGGGGTGGGAACTGGAACAACGGCGCGAACGCGGGGCTGGGCGCTCTGAATTTGAACAACGTCCGGTCGAACGTGAACAACAACGTCGGCTGTCGGCCCGCTCTCCCTCTAAAGTCAGAAGCGGGTTCTTACGGGAATCCGAGTGTACCGAGGGGAAAAGGAGCCGTATTCCTTCTTTGCCAACCCTAAGAAGCATGTTGGCGGGGAAAACATTTTATAAGAGTGGGCAACAAGTAGGTAACATTGTACCGAAAGCCGTCCGCTCTATTTTTTTCGAGGGGAGGATTAAATGCCTAAGAGTTTTACACATCTATGGGGAAAAGTGATTGATTTTAATAATCTTTACTTTGCTTTCCGGGCGGCTTCCAGTGGTAAAAGGTACCGCTGGGAAGCGTTAAAATTCAAGAGTAATTTAGAGGAAAATCTAATTATTCTACAGAATGAATTGGAGTGGGATATGTATAAGCCGGAACCATACCGGCAATTCTATGTTTATGAGCCGAAAAAAAGGCTTATATCTGCACCCACTTTCCGGGACCGAGTGGTACATCATGCGCTCTGTCAAATAATTGAACCCATATTTGAAAAAATATTTATCTATGAAACCTTTGCTTGTCGAGAAGGGAAAGGGACACTTGCCGCCGTATTACATGCTCAAAAGTGTGCGAGTATTGCACGGCAGAAATGGGGTGATTTTTATATCTTGAAATGCGATATAAAAAGTTTCTTCCCATCCGTGGATCAAGATATACTGAAAGGCATAATAAGGCGGTATATCAGCGATAAAAGGGTTATGGATTTGTTTGATGTAATAATCCGGTCCTATGAATCCCCTGACCAAGATGGCAAAGGGATCCCCATCGGGGCGCTTACCTCTCAAATTGGCGCAAACATTGTTTTAACTCCCTTTGATCACTGGATTAAGGAGGACAATCATGTCAAGCTTTACGCCCGGTACATGGACGATTTTGTCATTATGCACAAGGATAAGGAGTATCTTTGGGAACTGTTATGTAAAATCGAAAATTATCTCCATGACGAATTAAAAATGAATTTAAACCCAAAAACCGGGATATTCCCGGAAAAGAACGGCATTGATTTTTGTGGGTACCGGATATGGGCAACCCATTTGTTGCCCCGGAAGGCCACGATAAAAAGGGCAAAAAAGAGGCTTCGGAAAATGGCCCGGAATTACGAGAAAGACCCAGGAACATTTATACGAACCAAGGCAAGTCTTATGAGCTTTTTTGGTTATATGAGGCATTGCCAAGGGTGGAGAACTACAAAATCAACGCTTGAAAAAATTGTGTTTAAGCCCGGTAAACCCTTGCAAAAATGACATGGATAGTTTATTCTATCCTTGATTGGCACTGAACGCACAAACAGGCCGGATTTCCCATTGCGGGAGGTCCGGCCTTTTTAATTGGGAGATAGGACATGCTATACGATAAAATTATTGAATCTCTTATTGATGTTAAAAAGGCCATAAAAGAAAAGTTTGGAGATGATGGTAAAAAAAGCCGGGGCGGTTCCACCTTTTCCAGTGGACCGTTAGGATATGACAGAATTCAATATGAAATAGGCCGGATTGCTGCCGCTATAAGACATGCTACCGAGGGCGGCGGTTCCGGGGGTGGTTTTGACCCCGATACAGACCAAATCACCCATACCCCCGTAGCGGACCAGTCCGATCTTCCAGATGTAGAGGATACCTGGACCTGGACGGCGGCGGTAAAGCTACTGATGAATAAGATAAAGGGCCTCTTTGCCAAGTTTGCTGCGCTGCCGATTTTTGGGAACATTGTAACCCATGCGGTCAGTGAGTTTGCTTCGGAAGCGCAGGGCGCAAAAGCCGATACTGCATTGCAGTCAGCGGATTTACAGCCGTTGGCGGATGATGTGGCTGATATTGAAGCACTCATTCCGAATCAGGCAACCTCCTCCAATCAATTAGCGGATAAGCAATTTGTCAATTCTACTATTGCTACACTTGCCGCTGACTATGTAACTGCAACTGCGAATGGAGCCGTATTGTTTGCCACGCTTGCCGCAGTGCAGGCAGGGCCGTGGTATAACGGCGGCGCATCATTTACTCCTCAAAAGGGCGATTATGCGGTCTATGCCAATAGCACGGATGGAACGTGGAGAGCGACCTTCGATGGTGCGGTGTGGGCAAATGCGTTTCAAATAAATACTGCTCCATTGACTGCGGCGCAGGTGGCGGCGCTTAATTCCAATATCACAGCGGCGTTGACTGCGTTGATTGCAACTGCGGTACAAGAGGGACGCACGATTGCCGGAATTGCACTTAATGCTGACATTTCTACGGTAGCATTAAAAACGGCTCTTGCGCTTATATGGGCAGATATTGGCGGTAAGCCGACTACTCTCGGTGGGTACGGTATCACTGATGCACAGCCTGGGTTAAAGGCAAAAGACGGAACTACTGCGCTTCCTGCCGATACGCCAATGTACAGTAAAGCAGATGTGGACGGACTTAATACTATTGTCAATCCATCGGGTGTTACCACATGGGCACAGCTTTTTGCTCTTGCCCCGGCAAACCAGACCACCCGTTTTGCCTTGTCGTCCTCTGCCGCTAATCAGGCAATTATGGGGATGCCAAACCAAGGGTACTATTTCTTCTCTATTTCCCGTGGAGCCAATGACTATTATATAAATCTCGATAATTGGACAACGGGGCGCAAATGGTTTATGAAAAAGTCTACTGGGGCACAGCCAATTACAACAGATTGGAACGACATTACCGTTGGCGCAGGTTTTTTTCCGCAGACAGAGGACATACGAACTATAGCGGGTATAAGCGGGTATACCTTCCTAATAACAAAGAGATTGTTATAGACTTTTCCCCCGACCTACAGGTAAGCACAATCAACCGCTCCGAGGCCAGCACCGCCAATGCACAGGTTCTTTTCAAGGGCAAAATATATACGATACCCGCTGGCGGCGGCACTATTAGTACATCCACAGATGCTTTTAGCTGGGAGGACGGAGGAACGGCTCCCGGCCTCGGAAACAACGCACGGGCTTTTGTCAGAAATGGCAAGATTGTCCTCGTGTCCACAAACATTGATACTGCGGGTGTTGCAGGGGATGCCGGAAAGATATTCCCTTCCTATGAATCATCGGATGGGGAGAACTGGACGTTGCTCGGTGTGCCCACAGGCACTCTTGCCCTGTCTACAGTATGCCTTACCAATACCGGGCGGCTTATTGCCTGTTGTGGCAATGGTTCAGAAAGCACCATCAGCGATGACGGAGCGGCCACATGGACCGCTGGGGCCGCCCTTCCTGCGCCGACCGAGGGTGGTACGTATCAGTTTTCCTGTCAAATAACCAACAATCAAGCCTATCCTACACGCATTTGCTTTGTGACGACTAAAGTCTACAGTTCCGCGCCGTCTAATACAGGTGATTGCCGTGTGTCTTATAGTGATGATGACGGCGACTCATGGATAAGAGGCCCCAACGCTCCTGGAAGTTATAAGCAAGGTCAATGCGTCCTTATGAAGAGCAACGGCACGCTTTGGAGCGTGACCGTGGTAGCTAATGCGCCACAAGGCCGTTCTGTAGACGACGGGGCTTCCTGGACAACTACAGCAGGAAGCGGACAGAGCAATACTACGAACCCGATAGGTATATGGATAGACGACGGCACCACATGGGGTATCATGCTTCTTAAAAACGGAAACGCTACGTCTACAAGGAAATCAACAGACGGCGGTGCAACGTGGTCTAACGGATTGAGTATTCCAAACGCCGGTCCTCAATGGGGCGGCCCGGACAACAACACCATTTTTATAAATGGGGCAACGGTAAAGTTTTTAAGCGGTGCGGTTACATGGCTATTCAGTACAGAAAAAGTGTTGCTCATTGACCCGCCATCTGACTATATCAACATATCTGACTTCAAGTCACTGGTTTTCGGTGCCGCTGATTGGGCAGCGTTCCAGGCTAAGATAGCGGCGCTGTAACACACGCCCCTTCGGGGGCTTTAGGGAGGGAGGATGAAAAAATGAAGATCAAGCATTTAGTGATACGCATTGAAGAGAGTTTAATGATAATAACTCTGATTTATCTACTTGTAGTATCCGCAGCAAATGCGCTGGGTTGGATAGTACACAACGAGCATCTCGACGATTATATCGGCGCGGTACTGGCTGTACTTACAATTATATTCAAAGGAATCGTTCTTTCATTCGGAGGTAAACTGTATGACTGAATTATTTAATTCGCTAATAAATAAGGTATCGGCTACCTATATCGAGGTGCTTATGCCGTTTCTCATTGTTCTTGGAGTATGGGTGTTCAGCCATATCCGCATTGATAAACAAGGAAAGCGATACTGGTTTTCCGCTAAATACGAGGCGAAAAAGTCGCAGGGAAAGCTCGACACCATCGTAACGGAAACGGCACACAATAGGACAGATTTACTGCGGTTACAGATACTGCAATGCCTAGACCACCGGCCTGATGAGGTGGAGACGATATGCCATTTGTACGCGGAGTATAAGAAACGGCCAGAAAGCCCCAACGGTTATATTGACCGCCGTGTAAAAGAGTGGCGAAAAAAAACAGGGCAAGGAGATTAAATCATGATTATAAATGTTTCCACCGATAGGGAAAGTTATTCCCAACGGAACAATGCAATAAAGCCGTTGGAGAGTTGCAATGTTACCTCAATGGTAATGGCCCTGGATTATCTGGGATACCGTTTCCCTGCCGGGGGATATGACCAGCCGGAGGATAACCTCCGCAAATTTATTGAGGATAACGAGAAGAACCCGGAGAATCATGCCGATTTATCTGAATTCACAAATCGGTGGATGAATAAGCAGGTAACGAAATTTACAACCGGCAAAAAGATAAGCGAAATATTCAAGGATCTGCTGGACGGTAGACCGGTGGTCATAAGTGGAAATTTCCCCGGCTATCCCCATCCCCGCCTCAATAAGGCAGGAAACCCGGAGGCCCTGGGACACATCATTTGCTTGGTAGGGGCGGAATGGAAGGGGAACGAATGGATAGGACCCCCGGACTATGTGTTTTGGGATGATCCCTACGGGAATACCATGAATGATTGGAAGGGTAGCGG
>BNUY01000058.1 GCA_025997715.1 Spirochaetia bacterium | reverse complement strand
GCCGGTTATTTGCTGATAGCCAATTTCAGTATTGATCATCGCCTTATTCGTTTTATCACGGTCAAGCAGCGTAAACCTGCCCGTATTTACCAGGGCCTCAACAACCTCGTTGAGCATATAATTGGCCAGCGCTTCGGTCGGTGCGCCGGCAATATTCAACACCGCAATTTTCGCGCCTTCGGGTAAACCGGCGGCTACCTCGGCGGTTCCTAACTGTATAGCGCCGTTAAGATCCATGGGCCTGCTATTGTCCGAAGGGGGTGTCGCGCACGCAAAAACAGTACACGCAAAACAAAGTAACCACCACATTCTTTTCATCTGTTTTACCACCGTTCTTAAATGCAATTTCCATTAATAATTTATACCATAATATGGAGCTTGTCAACGCGGGACGAACTGCCGGCTCATAAATTTTGATGATAGTGCAAGAAAATAATATGATGCTAAGAAAGTTTCTGCAAATATACCAGCAATTCCAAATTCAACTACGAACCATGAAGAATTCAACCACGAAAAGGAACGAAAAGCACGAAATTTTGCTTTGAAATATCAATCCTTTTTTCGTGTGTTTCGTGGTTAATTCCTAATTTGGAATTCCTGCAAATATACCTGTGACAATTGCCACAGCCCCCGCTTTTTGATAAACTACCCACATTGAGGAGGTTGTGATGGCATTTTCGTTGAGTTCCTATCCGGTAACATACCGAGCAAAGTATACTGGTAAGGGGTGGTCAGAAGAGTTTCTGGAAAAACCCCATAAAACCCCGGCGGAAGAAGCCGCTTTGGGGGCTGAGGCGGCCGCCGACCTATTGGATTCCCGGAATTTTTATACCGACATGCCCTTGGTGGGTTACACCACCCAGTACGGCCTTTCCTGTTTTGAGGGGCTCAAGGCTCTGCCCCAGAAAGACGGCGGCCTGGCGATTTTCCGGCCCGACCGGAACGCGGCCCGGTTCAACAAATCCATGGCGGGGCTCTACATGCCCGGTTTCCCCGAGGACGCCTTTGTAAAGGCCTGCGTGGAAACGGTTAAACGGAACGCTGCTTTGGGATTCACCCTGCCCTATAAGGCGGAATGGGAAAAGGATTCCTTCATGACCGCCGATTCAGTCTACATTCGCCCCTTCACCTATGCCGAGGGAGGCATCGGGGTGAACATCTGCCATACGCCCTGGGTTTTGATCGTCACCACCCCGGTCAGTTCCTATTTCTCCAGCGGCAAGTCCGAAGCGGTGATCACCGAGCGGATCAGGGCCACCCCCAAGGGTACCGGCTGGATCAAGGCGGCCTCCAACTACGTCATTTCCGCCCTGGCAAAACACGAAGCGGCGGACGCGGGCTTTATGGAGTGCGTATTCCTGGATGCAACCCACCGGAAGTATGTGGAGGAAGGCTCCTCCTGCAATATTTTCTTCTATTTAAAGTCCGGCGAACTGGTAACCCCGGCCCTGGGGGACACCATCCTGCCGGGGATCACCCGTTCCAGCATCATTGAATTGGCAAAGGACCGGAAGGTGAAGGTTGCCGAGCGCCCAATCGCCATCGACGAAGTTTTTGCCGAAGCAAAGGAATGTTTCGTCAGCGGTACCGCCGCCGGAGCTACCCCCATTGAATCCCTGACCTACCAGGGGAAGAAGGCGGTTTTCAATGGCGGCAAAGTAGGGGAGCTAACCGCAGAACTGCGGGACACCCTAAAGGGCATCCAATACGGCGCCCGCCCCGATACCAAGGGGTGGATGACGAGGGTCGTATGAAATACGACCAATGGATAAATTTCCTATCGTCACCAGCCCCTCAAGGGCTGATGATGCGCGTCGTGTGACAAAACTACTGCCCGGTTTTCTTCTCCTTGCTCTTTTGCTGATTCCCGGTGTCTGTCTTTCTGCGCAGGAGATCCCTTCACCATCGATAATTACCGCCGTTTCCGTAACGGGGCTCAAACGGACGCGGCCCCGGGTGGCGGAGTATCCCTTAAAAAAGTTTATCGGCCAGGATGGGATGGCCATTGACTTTAATGATGTACACGCGGCAATCCTCGATATGGGAATCCTTGAGCCGCTTTCCATCGGGGTAGGAAGAAGCCCGGACGGAAACGGTATGATTCTTACCGTGCATGTCCAGGAAAAATGGGCCTTTCTTCCCTTGCCCTTGCTCAATGCCGACTTCAGCACGTTTTGGAGCGCCGGCTTGGCTATCATGGATAACAATGCCTTTGGGTTAAATGACAAGTTTGTCGTGGAGGGGACCTATGGTAACACGGCCTGGTTTGCCTCGGCTCGGTACCAGTATACCCCTGAGCGGGAACATTTCCCCGGCTGGTACGTCATGGGTATGTACGGCAGGCAGAACGAGCAGGATACGGATCAGCATGGGCGGGTTCTCAGAAAATACGGGCAGGATACCATCAGGGGCGGCCTGGAAATACAGTACCCGATAACAGGACTGCTTTCAACTTCGAATTCCATTTACCTGGAACACCAGAGTCTCCGGGAATTTGAGGATTCCCCGAATGACCCGGGGGAAAGGGGTCTTTCCGGGAGTATCAACCCGGCACTTGAAATCGGCCGCAATAAGTGGGACGGATACCTGCAATCACAACAGCGGGCAAAGTTGGGTTATACGTTTACCCTGCTGTCTAAGGCAGATCCCGCGGATATACATCCCTTGCACACCGTTTCCCTGCGGGGCGTCTACGAATATTCTATCCTTCCCGGTTTCAAGGCAGGGATTCGCGGGGGGATACGCTACAGCCCCGATGCTCCCCCCGGCCTTGAATCTTCCGCCTCCTCGGTGATCGTTGATATCCTTCCCGGCTCCTTTTCCGCGCAGCATTATGCCGGCGCCGCAGTGGGGCTGGAGAAGTTCCTCTATAAATTTTCCAACTTGCCAAAGGTATTCAGCCCCCTGCAGGGCACTCTGGCCGTTCTCATATCCTATCAAGCGGTCTATTCCTACGGGCCCATCCTTGAACATGAATTCGATCACGGCGTTTCAGGCAGCCTTAACTTCTACCTGAGCAGAGTCGCTATTCCCGCCATGGGGTTCATCGTTTCCTATAATGTGGCGAAGAAAGAACTCCAGTACGGCCTCAACATGGGAGCGAGTTTCTAAGGCCCCTTCAAAGAAGACTCTTTCCAGGAAGGCTTAACCCCCAAAAATCCCAGGATGGTCAGCAGGGTAAAATGCAGGGGGGTAAAAACCGTGTGGAGTACCCATGCGAGCCCCGCCTTGGGAAGGGCCGCGCCGAAAACACGCAGGGTTGCCAGGGTATCCATGGTCATGGCAAGCAGTACCGCCGCGGGAAGGGGCCAGAGACTGGGGATGAAGGGTGTCAGGGGGATAGCCAACATCCCCATGGAAATGGTGATCGCCAGAAAACCAAAACTCAGCCTGGTGGAAATTTCGGGACTGAAAAGCCCCCCGTTATTCCAGCGGAGGGTCTGGCCCAGCAAGGCCCTCCAGGAATTTTCCCCCTGGGTCATCACCTGAACATCGGCGCCGCAGGCCGAGCGGACCCGGTACGCCGATCCCGCCCGGATACGGGAAACCAGCGCCGCATCCTCCGTGGGCGAGGGGGGGATGCTTCCATAGCCCCCGATATCCTCCAGGGTTTTCCGCCTAAGGATGAGGTTGTTTCCAAACCCTCCCCCGGCCGCCCCGATTCCCGTGGAAGCCGCCAGGTACATATAGCGTATGGCATGGTCAAAACACTGATACACCTGAAAAAAGCGTTTCCCCTCAATGGGGAGCTTAAAAACCGGCCCAATCACCGCCCCGACCCGTTCGTCGGCCATGCGGAGCGTCATGGCGCGTATCCAAGAGAGCGGTATCTCGCAGTCCGCATCGGTAAAGAGGAAAAGTTCCCCCATGGCAATATCGATACCCCGGCTCAGGGCATATTGTTTATGGTTTGGCCCGGGGTTTTCCGGCAGGGTAATAATCCTGACATTTTCGCGGGTTTCGGCAAACCGCCGAAGCATGGCAGGGCTTTCATCGGTGGACCGGTCATCGACAAAAATATACTCGGCATCGGGATAATCCTGGAGCCCCAGGGTCCGGAGCAGCCCCTCCATACGCAGCGCCTCATTACGGATGGGGATAATCACCGAAACCAATGGGGTGGATGCGGCGGGCTTACCCTTTGCAATGCCCCGGCAAGCCCGCATATCCCGGCGGTATTCCAGAAAAAGCCCCCCCATAAGAACCGCATGGAGCCCCACAAAGACAAGCGCAAACCCAAAACGAAAAATATTGTATAAAAACCAGGCCGATCCCATATTGCCTAATTATACAGGATCCGGTATACTTTTCCCACCTAGGGGAATTAGCTCAGTTGGTAGAGCGATTGGTTCGCAATCAATAGGTCACCGGTTCGAATCCGGTATTCTCCATTGTTATTTCATTGCTCTCTAAAGACTTACGAGATCACACTTCTCGGTCCCGCCGGTGAAATGTCAAGTAAATGTCAAGTAGGAGCAGAAAAATGGATTATCATGTTTTTAGGAAACCATTAAAAGGCAAATCGGGCCGCCAAATACACCGGTGGTACTATTATTGGCTAGGGGTGGATGGCAAGCAATATCAAAAGGCTTGCCGGAAATGCAAGACACGGCAAGAAGCTGAAGACTATATCCGCACTCTCCCCCCCGTGGCCGAGGCCGGGGAATTATACGTTACCCCCCTGGGACAAGGGGTTTTAATCCGGGATATTGCCAGGGATATGTACCTGCCCGGCTCGGTCCACATGAGCCGCCGCAAGCAATTAGGAAAATCTATTGAACTGGAAACCATGCTTGAGGCCCGGCGGTACGTTGACAAGATCGTGGAGCTTTGGGGGGATTTGCCGATGGCCGCCTTGACCGTGGACCTGGTAATGCCCTATCTTTTTAACCTTGCCCGGTCCGGTAGCTGGAAAAATCGATTTATAGAGATTTTGGGGGAACTCTATACCGAGGCCCCCTGGTATGATTGCCGGATATTAAAACCAGCCTTTTCCCGATTTGCGGCCAATAGCAAAAAAGCCGATATTTTTACAACCGCAGAACTAGACCGGCTTTTCAAGCCTGAAAACTTCCCGGATTATCAGCTATACCTTTTTTTCTTGCTTTGCCTTTCCGGGGGAATGCGCCTGGGGGAATGCCGGGCCGTGAGGGCCAAACAGGTTATTGCAGATAAAAAAGTTTTAATCATTGACGGCTTTTGCAAGCAGAACGGGGATAGGACAATTTACAACAAAACAGGGAGCCCGGATAATCCCAAATTCCGGCTGGTCTATTTGCCGGAAAATACCCTAGACAAGCTGGAGGCATGGATTACCCAAAAGGGCATAGCGCCCGAAGGGCTTTGTTTTACTATAGACGGTCGGCCCCTGCGTTCAGAATATGCCGAGGGGGTTTTTTATCGGGCTTTACAATCCGCCGGTATCATACCCCCGAAGGAGCCGGTTAAACGAGCCGCCTATGGGACGGGCCGCCGGAAACAAAGCAAGGCAAAACCGCCGCTCCCGGATGGCCGGAAGCTAGTCCCCCATTCATTACGCTATACCTATGTATCACGGATGCGGCGGGAACTATCGGCGGCGGATTTGTTACCCATGACCGGCCACAGCACCGAGGTCATGGTAGACTATTACAACCGCAAGGTGCTAGACCTAGCCCTGGCAGCCTTACCCCCGGCGGCCCTGGAGGCGGCGGATACCCTATTCACATAATACCCCCCCCCATCTGTACCCCGGCCCCTATCCATACCCCGCCCCGGCCTCACATGACAGCCCCGGTACAGCCCGATCCTCGTCCCTTCAAACGGTCAAATGTGGCTCGATAACCCTTGACTCTGGCTCTTCCGGGCGCTCATCCTGGAACCACGACTCCAATTCGGTTAGAAATTTCAAATGCGTAGCACTTGTGGCCGAAATTCCGAGTTTCAGTACCCTGATTTGTTCCAATGCAGCTTCTATTCTTTCATCCATGGCTTGACCTCCAATATGACAATAATTAGATATTATATCTAATTATTTTTATTGTCAAGTGTTTTTTGGATATTTTATCTAAATATTTATTGACTTTTAAAAATATATACGATAATCTGAATATGGAGGCAATATGGGAATTTCTTATAAACCACTATTTATGCTACTGATTGAAAAAGGTTTAAAACGGACAGATTTATATAAAATGGCGGATCTAAACTCCTTTACGATAGCCAAATTCGCTAAAGGTGAATCAATAAGCCTGGAAATACTAGAACGTATCTGCAAGGCATTGGGCTGTAAGCCCAGTGATGTATTTGAATTTGTGGATGAGGAGACGAAGGATGGATGATTTAATTGCCATAACGGAACATGGGGGTAAACCGGTGGTCAACGCCCACGATCTCCATGAAAAACTTGAGGTGGGCCGGGATTTTTCAAACTGGATAAAAGGTCGGATTGAGGAATACGGGTTTGAAGAAGGGAAAGATTATCAGAAATATGAACATTTGAACTCCCCAAATTTGGCGAGCAGGTTTGATCTCCCAAATCGGGGAGATCAAAAACAAGTGCAGTTTTGCTCGCCAAATCGGGGAGATCAAAAACAAGCGCAGTTTTGCTCGCCAAATTTGGCGAGCAAAGATGGCAGGGGTGGCCATAACCGGGTTGATTACTTTCTTTCCTTTTCCATGGCAAAAGAGCTTTGTTTAGTCGAAAACAACCCCATAGGCCGGGAAATCCGTCATCGGCTTATCAAGATCGAGGAAGACTGGAACGACCCGGAAAAGGTAATTGCAAGGGCAAAACAGGCCGAAATCTACCTTGGACGGGTCCCGCCGGAGGCCGCAAAGCCTCAAATAGACGATAAAGGCTTTAAAGACGCCCTTTGGCTCTATTCCATCGGCGCAATTAACCTCGAAGACCTGCACCGTTTCCGTTTTGGCGGTGGAAAAACGCCGAATAATCGGGAAATGAAGGTAAATCCCTTCGATCCCATCTATTTGCCCTACGAAAAAGCTTTCAAAACCCTCCAGGATACCCCGGATACCGCCTTTCCCTTGACGGCGGACGCCCTGGAGAAGTTGACAACGGGCAAAATTTCCAGCGTTCATGTCATGGATCGGCAGGCAAAGCGGGAAACCACCTACAAAAACACCGCAAAATTGAACCGGGAAGCGGCTGAAACGGTCTTGAACAAGTATTTTGAGCTGTATGGGTATGGCTTTCGTAAGCCCGGCGGACTGGAACACCCGGATCAGGCAAAGCTGGATGCCATGGCAGAGGAACACAACCGAGTAATAGCAAATCAAGAATACCTTCCCCCGGTCTACGCCTGGACTAAGAAAACGGCTGAAGAATTCGCTGAAATTCGTTATTTATACGAAACCGGCACGTATAATGCCGAGCGGGTACGGAAAGAACTCTTCGGAGACCAGCTTATTGCCCCTGCAAAGGCGCTTCCCTCCCCGGTGAATGCCCCGGCGGGGGCTATCGGCGGAATAGATTACCGGCGGGCGCTGGAAAAACTGAACGCTGTAACGAGATGGCCCCTAGGACACCGTGGTTTAGCGAATTTATGCGGGAAACCCCTGGATGAAATCCAGTCTTTTCATAAGTTTTTAGAAGATCCCCGGCATAAATGGCTTACAGCGGAAGATGCAAAACTGATTCTTGACCTTGCTTTCGGCGTTATAGCCATTCCTAAACACACAAAGGGCCTTGGCAAGAAGCAAGAATAGGCGCCGTAAAGGTAAAGTATCTGGCAATCTTGACCCCGCATGGGGCATAAGGGGCGGGCAATCGCTTGCCCCTTTCCTTTTTTCACTGCCGAACAATCTCGTTCAAACCCCCATGGCGGCCAAAGATCGCTTTTTCCGTGAAAAGCAAAAAAATCAATTTTTCCTGGTTTTACCCCTTAAATTTTCATTATTCTTTTACCTTTTTCATGTAATTCTTTATAGTATAAGGAATTATAAAGGTAAAGCGGTAATGCAAAAATGACGATTGGCAGGAAGTTTTCATAAGCAAGGTCTTTTGGTAAAAATTTTGCATACAGGAAAAACTCTTGCAAAACAGCAGATTTACAAATTTGCTCTCCCTTCGGTTTCAAAAATGCTTTACCCGATTATTTCTGCCTATGGTCAGTCAAAAGGTACTGTGGCATGGGGTACGGGGGGTGCAATTATTCGGCGACGAGGGCTCATTTTCAATAGCCTGTCATATTTTTAGTCAAGTTGACGGTAAATTGCCAAAATTTGTAAAAGTTAATAGTCAATTTACCGCCCCAAATTTACACTTTACCACAAATTATGAAGCTCAAACCGGCGGATTTTGCACGGCAAGCGGGGGTTACACGCCAGGCCGTGGGGGCAAAAATAAAGAATAATACTCTGGTGGTCGACGCCGCAGGGTTCCTGGACACCGAAAATCCGGTCAATTCGGCTTACATATCGGACCAGGGGCGGAAACCCCGCACGGCGCCCTCCGTGGCCGCCGCCGCCGTGTCCCAGGCCGCCCCGCCGGTCCCTACCCCGCTGGCGCTCCAGGGGGATGATCAAATTGCCGCCGCCGCCGGGGTTCCGGCGGAACTTCTAACCTTTACCCTCCGGGAGCTTGTAGTACGATACAACGGCATGATTAACCTCGAAAAACACGCCAGGATTTTACGGGATTTAACCACGGCTAATGAAAAGGAACTCCGCATTCAGGAACGGTCCATAAAACTAATTGAAAAGGATTTTGTTACCGCCCGGCTTTTTTCTTACATTGACGTTTTGATGCGGCAGCTTATGGAGTACCCGGAATCTGTCATGGATGCTTTCGTGGCAAGGGTACTTTCCGAGGGGGCGGATTGCCGGGGGGAATTGGTATCAATGATGCGGGACGGGCTAGGCCGGATAATTGCCGGTGCAAAGGATCAAGTAATTAAGGAATTGAATAGCCTGAAGGGCAAGTATACCGGCAATGACAAGATAGATGAAATAAGCGAAACGATTCGGGAGGCCGTGGGTAATGATTAGCGGATACCAACTAGGGGCAATCCGGCATGAAACTTGACAGTATAGAATATCTCCTTGAACAGTTTAATAAAATTACCTGCTCCTTCGATTATGAACAGCCCACGGATTTTATAGAACGGGTGCGGTCCCTGTCATCGGACCTATCCCCCTTTCCGGGCCGATTTTCTTTTGACCGTTTTCCCTATTTTAAGAAAATCCTAAATTTGTTTCACCCCAGCGATCCTACAAGGGAAGTAATTTTAATGAAGGGGAACCAGCTAGGGGGAACCACGGCAATACTTGAAAATATAATGTTATACAACATCATGGTGGACCCCAAATCTATAATCAGTATATCGGCAGATGCGGGGTTAATGAAAACGGGAGTATCAATCCGAATTGAAAAAATGCTAGATAGCGCCGGGGCCAGGCATTTGATTTTTAGTCAATCAAAAAAAGCAAAGGGGAGCCATGAAACCGGGGATACGGCAAACGCCAAAGAATTCCCCGGCGGATACTTGCATTTTTACGGAAGTAAAAGCGGGAATAAATTAAGACAGAATACCTACCAGGTGGCCCTGGGGGATGAGGTGGATGCATACCCGGAATCAATAAAGCATGAAGGAAATGTTATTGATCTAATCAGAAACAGAACCGATGCCTTTGATTCAAAAAGAAAAATATATTTTGGCTCTACCCCGCTAATAAAACAGACCAGCCAAATTGAACGGTTATACAATGATGGGGATCAAGAAAAGTATTATGTACCTTGTAAACATTGCGAGGAATATCAGGAATTAGTATGGCATGGAAAAACAGAATCCGGGGAAACCTACGGGATTGTTTGGGAGAATGATGAGCACTTTAACCCGATACTAGAAACCGTGGCCTATAAATGCAAATCCTGCGGCGGCCTTATGAAAAACTATGACAAGTCTTCAATGATTCCAAAAGGTGAATGGCGGGCAACGGCAAAAAGTAAAAATCCCTTTGTAAAATCTTTTCACCTTTCCCCGATTTACAATCCGCCGGGGATGCTGTCATGGGAATCAATGGTTTTGAAGTGGGCCGAATGCTGGGACATTGAACATAACCGGGTGCGGGATAAAGAAAAATATAGGACGTTCCGCAATACCAAACAGGGATTAACTTTTGAGGAGACCGGCGTTCAAATTCGCTATGAACGGGCGGTGCTATTCCGGCGCTCCGGTTTTGCAAAAGGAAAGGTGCCCAATGAAATGGCTATTAAAGATTCCGGCTCCCCTATCTTGCTTGTAGTGGCTTCCGTGGATGTGCAGAAAAGCTGTTTATATGTAGACGTGAAAGGATATTCGGTTCATGGGGTAACGTGGACGCTAGACTTTTTTCCGATTGAAGGGGATACGGCGGATTTTAACGGCCCCTGGGATGAACTGGAAACGTACATTGAAAATACCCGGTTCCTTTCAGATGATGGCAAGAATTATAAAATAGCAATTACCCTTGTTGATTCCGGGTGGAATACTGAATATGTTTATGCCTTTGCGGCTCGTTACCCTTCCGGCGTATATGCCTGTAAAGGTGTTGATTATATCCGGGCCGGTGAAACTTATAAAATATTTGACAAGGGAACATTAGACAGAATCGGCCTCCCCCTTGCCTATCATATCAATACTACAAAAATGAAAGATAGGATTAGTAATTCAATGAGCGTTTTAACATGGAATAATGAGGAATTACAGCCCGGCTGGTATTGTAATTTCCCGGAAGATTTTAGGGATGATTATTTCAAAATGTTTGAGAGTGAGGATCGTGTAGACGAATACGATCAATACAACCGATACAAGCGGACCATTTGGAAGCCGAAACACGGGGCCGCAAACCACGGCTTTGACACCTATGGCTATAACATGGCCGCCCTTGAAATTTTCGCTGATGCTTATTGCCGGGAAGAATTAGACCTTCCCGGTATTGATTGGCTTTCCTTTTGGGATGCCATAAAAGGAAACGGATTTTATGAAATACAATAAAATTATTTTTTTGTTAATAGTGATTTGAAAATAGAGAAACTATATTGGGGTATCATGGCATTGATAGAAAATGATAGTCCGGCATTGACCGGCGGGAGCCAGCAGTATTGGCTTGATATGTTAAACAATAGGAAGATCCTCGAATTTAACCTTGAAAAGGCTATTAATGCCTTGCAAAAAAAGGAAGTCCATTCTTATACCATCGACACGGGCCAGGATCATTACACGGTACAACGCCATGACCTTCCCCAGCTTTATATGCAGTTATCAAGACTTACAAAGGAGATTGAAGAATTAGAAATGAAAACCGGAACGGGGCCTTATGTAGAAAAATCACATCAGGTGGTGCCGGGATGGTAGACAAAAAATTTATTCAAGAATCATATAAACAGCTTGACGATGCCCTGGCATATTTTGCCCGTGATATTGCGGCGGATATATTCGATGGGGATAAGTACCCCGGAAGTTTTGGAACTACCCGTAATTATTTATGGGAATACGGGGTCGATTATTATACCCTCCGCCGCCGGTCCCTTCAGCTTTTTACTGAAAACCCATACGCCTCCGGTATCATTAAAAGACTTTTACGAAACGAAATTTTTACCGGCATGGTCCCGGAGCCCACCCCGATTAGTGCGGTTATATGGCCCGATAAAACCGAAGAGGAACGGGAAGAAGAAACCGTTAAATATGCCGGGGAAATGGCGGATGCATTTAATCTATATTCAAATGATTACAATGTTTTTGATTATAAAAAACAAATGACATTCGGGGAATTTCAAAATCAGGCACGGCTTGAGGCTATCCTTTGCGGCGATGTGGTGGTGGTTAATCGGATAAACCCGCAGACCGGCCTTCCATGCTGGGACATAATAAACGGCAATTATATAAAAACCCCGATTGATAAAAAACCACGGGCCGGAAATACGATATTGCACGGAGTAGAGAGGGATGCCCAGGGCCGCCATGTAGCATATTGGGTGGAGGAATGGACCGGGGAAGAATTAAAAGCAACCCGGCTCCCGGTATTCGGCGAAAAATCGGGCCGTCAAATTTCCTGGATGGTTTATTCCGGGGAAAAACTTTTGAACAATGTTAGGGGAACCCCGCTCCTTGCCAATATATTGTATATGCTTAAAGACCTGGATCGATACCGGGATGCTGAAGTAAGGGCGGCGGTAATAAATGCCATGTTACCGCTATTTATAAAACGGGAAAAAGGAACTACCCCTGGCCGGAGCCCATTAGAAAATGTACGTGGGCGGCGAGGCCCGTCCATTGATGGCGGCCCGGT
Source organism: Spirochaetia bacterium (assembly GCA_025997715.1). Taxonomy (GTDB): domain Bacteria; phylum Spirochaetota; class Spirochaetia; order Treponematales; family Breznakiellaceae; genus Termitinema. The sequence goes on along the minus strand of BNUY01000058.1, from coordinate 4,512 downwards.
CCCGGCCCCCGGCTCCCCGGAAGGGCAAAAAGAAATTTCCATGAAGCCCGGCACCGTTATGGATAATCTGGCCGCCGGTGAGGAACCTGTTTCATTTAATACAAACCGCCCGAATGTCAACTTCGGAAAGTTTGAGGAAATTGTCATATCCGCTATTGCATGGACTCTTGAAATTCCGCCTGAAACAGTAATGCTGCACTATACCGCATCCTATTCCGCCTCCCGGCAGGCCAATAATGAATTAGATGTTTACTTAAAATATCGGGTATTCAAAAATTCAAAAGATTTTTGTCAGTTAATTTTCCAGGAATTTATTATTCAATCCGTGTTAATCGGTGATTTGAAAATCCCCGGTTTTTTTGCCTTTATGTTTGATCCTAAAGAGTGGAAGCTCCGGGCTGCCTGGTTAAAATGTGAATGGTCAGGCCTGTCCCGCCCGGCGGTAGACATCCAGAGGGAGGCTGGAGCGCTCATCCAAGTTTTAGGAACGGGCAATATAACCAATGACCATATTTCCCGGCGTTTTGCCGGTATGAGTTTTCAGGCGGTACAGTACAAGCTCGCAAGGGAACGGCGGCTTGCAAAACGCCTGGGGTTTGTATCATCTATTGACGAGGATTCAAGCGGGAAACCGGCTTATTTTAATCCGGCCCCGTTCCCCGATGATGATGATCGGGAAGAAAAAATACAAGACATAGAAGCCCGGCTATCCGATTTGGAGGCGGGGCGAGGGAGGGGACATGGCGGATTCAGCAATAATTCATGAGGTTATAACAAATCTACCGGCGATGCTTACGGCATTGTTTACCGGCGGCGCTTCGGTAGTCATGGTGTCAAAAACCGCAAAGGAAACCCATGATATGCAACGAAAACAACTCATGAAAATTAACCAGCTTTTATTGCATGATGAGCATTTGCCGGATAGGGAAAGGATTAACGCCGGGGAACAATACGTGGAAGCTGGCGGCAATGGGGCAAGCAGGGTCTATCTTGAAAAGTTAAAAGAACGGTACAAGAAAAGCCTGAAAGATATTTCAATGGATTAGGAGGGTATTATGGACGATCAAACGGAACTTGAGATTCAAGAAAACAAAAAGCCGGGAGCAAAACAAATTTCGCTGGCGGCGCAAATTGTTTCTTGTGTGTGGATTGCGGGGAATACGGTCTTGAAAGGGTTAGGAATTTCTAAACTTGAAATGACCGACATCATTTATTCCGGTATTGCGATAGCCGCGATATTCACGCCGGTTTATTTTTCAATTTTTCTGGACAAGATAAAGGACATTCGGCTTGGCGGCAAGTAATAAAGCTTACTAAATTAGTCTGATTTGCGACATCGCAAATTAATAATTGGAGGTAGTTCAATGACCGGCTATTTGATTTTAGGTTCTATCATTTTATTGGCCCTCGCCTTTCTGGCGGTTTATTTTATCGGGCGGAAACATGGCAAGCAGGGAGCCGAGGCGGCCTTTGCCGTGGAGAGGTCCAAAATAGAAGCGGATAGGGTAGCCCAAGAAAATGCCCGGCAAAAAGAAGAAAAGGATTACCGGGAAAAATCCGGGGAAATAAAACAGGAGGTAAACCAGAATGCAGAAACCCAAAAGGCTGAACTGTCTAGCCATGCTGATGCTGGGGATCGCTTTAATGCTATCAATGCAAGCCTGCGCCAGCCAGCCGGTTCAAATAAGAACTGAATATGTCTACATTCACGATGTACCGGATTTGGTTTTTCCGATTTTCCCGCCGCCGGATTCCGTTACCTTTAACGCAGAAACTGAAACGGTGCTTATGCCGCTATGGTACTGGCAAAAAATAGCGGAATACAAGATCGATGTGGATGCCATTCAAGCGTATGTAACTCAATTGCGGAAAATTGATGAGGAGGCTGAAAAATGAATTTACAGGAAATCTATTTAACAAAAAATCCGTATTCCCGGCCTGATAAACGCCTTACGGCGGTTAAAGGAATCGTTATACATTGGGTGGCTAATCCCGGTTCATCGGCAATGCAAAACCGGAATTATTTTGATAACCTGCGGTTTCAATCCACTACCTACGCATCGGCGCATTTTTTGATTGGGCTTGAGGGCGAGGTGATTCAATGTCTCCTTGAAAATGAAGTGGGGTATCATGTGGGGGCTAACCGGTATTCGGACCTTGCTCTGAAAAACCTTTCAAGCTATCCCAACAACTGTACCCTGGGGATTGAGCTTTGCCACCCGGATTGGACCGGAAAATTTACCGGGGAAACCCTGCAATCGGCCAAGGAGCTGGTTTTAGAGCTATGCGAGCGGTATAACCTTTCCCGGAAAGACCTATACCGCCATTATGACATAACCGGGAAGGATTGCCCCCGGTGGTTTGTCCAAAACCCGGATAAATGGGAGGAATTTCTAGGGGGTTTCCCGGCAGTTTAATCGCTGGTAACCTCGAAAATGTCATTAGGTTGGCATTCCAGGGCCTTACAGAGCCTTTCGATTACATCAAGGCTCACCTGCTCCCCCTTGGCGAATTTTGCCAATGTCCCGGCGGATATGCCCGCCACCGTGAAAAGGTCAGTCTTTTTTAACCCTTTTTGGGCTAATAAAACAAATAAAGGCCTATAAGAAATCCCCATTTGATACCTCTTGAAAATAATTTTAACATATTCAGAAATAATATGCAAGATATTGCAATTTTTCCTTGACAACTTCTAAGAAGTCATATATATTTTCTATGTACTTGAAAATATGGAGGATAAAATCATGGCAAAGATAATTCAGTTCAGACTACCGCCCCCGCTTTCACACCCTTATTATGAAAGGAACGCTTCCCAGGTTACTGCCTATGGGAACCCGGTAAAACCGCCTCCCGTACAGCCCAAAAAGGAGGCGATAAGCATATCCGTCATGCCGGATCAGGCTTTCCCCGCCGGGCATCAGGATTTCCGGCCCCTTTTACAGCGGGACGGGCTTATCCTTATGTCATGGGCACGCTGGGAGGACTGGCTGTACGATGGCAGTTTTTTACGGCGCTATATCGTTACCTGGGTAAGCGCCGCCGGGGGAAGCTGCCGCCATTATGCCGCTGATGGCATTTCAGAGGAAAAGATGGCGGAGGCGGTCCCGCATCGCCGGGCAGACCCTTATTTTTACCGGGGGCTCCGTGGCAGGTCATACGATGTGAGGGATTATTTTGATAAGAACATCGCCGATTACGTGTACCTTACGGCCCCCTTTGACCTGACCCGGAACACCGTACCCGGATTTATCAAGGTATTGAAGGCGTTGGGCTACACAACCGATTTTGATTTTACCTATACTCTTACCCAGGAAAGGAACCGGCAAAGTCAGGCGCAGAATTATTTGAATAATTTTCAGCCATTGGAAGACGCAAAAAGTTTATAGGCAGGGGAGGTATGGGATGGGTACTCGCGAAGATAAATTATACCATACATGGTGTAATATGAAGGCTAGGTGTTACGAGGAAAATCGTAGCGATTACAAATACTACGGTGGCAGGGGGATAAAAGTATGTGATGAATGGAAAAATGATTTTTTCGCTTTCCGAAAATGGTCCGAGGCTAATGGCTATGTAGATTTTCTTAATTTAGAAATAGACAGGATCAATAACGATGGCGATTATTGCCCGAAAAATTGTCGTTGGAGTACACTCGTAGTACAGCATAGAAATAGATCAGATAATCATTTTATAACTATCCACGGAATAGCTCATTGTCTATCAGAATGGTGTGAAATATATGATATAAAACATCAAACCTTTGAATCCAGAATAAAGCGCGGTTGGAGCAAAGAAAAAGCACTGACAAAGCCCGTAAGAAAGTATAAAAAATAATCATTTTTTGTCATAGTTAATAGTATTGACCATACACATCTTTTATCCTAGGCATCATGGACATAACTATTGATGGAGAGATAGGGTTTGATGTTACTGAAAATGACATTACAACCAAACTACAAGGCATAGCTGACCTTGAAGAATTAAACATCCGTATAAACAGTCCCGGCGGCTCTGTCTATTCTGGAATTTTTATTTTTAATGCAATCAGAGAACAGGCAAAGCGCCGCCCGGTATCCGTGGTAATTTCGGGTTTGGCAGCCTCAATGGCGTCTTACATCGCCCTGGCCGCCCGAACCGTAAACCCCGCCGCAAAAGTCACCGTACAGGATAACAGCGTTTTTGTTATTCACAATCCCTGGGACGTGGTTATGGGGGATTATCGGGATTTGGAAAAACGGGGCGATTATCTCAAAAGAATGGCCGCCATGTTTTGCGCCACCTATTCCGCCGTTACCGGCAAATCAAAAAATAATATTCAATCGGCCATGGACGAGGAAACCTACTATGTGGGTAAGGAAATAACAGAAGCCGGGTTTGCCAATAATTTTGAAGCCATTGTTCCCGCCGATGGTGAAGTCCCTGCGGAACGTGATTCCCTTTTGGTGAACGCCCGCATGTGCATTGATACTGCCAAGAAAAAGGCAAGGGAGCAGGAAAGGCCGGATGATTTAG
>BNUY01000057.1 GCA_025997715.1 Spirochaetia bacterium | reverse complement strand
GGTACGGCAGGATGCGGAAAAGGGCAACCCGGAGGAGATAGCGGAAATTGAGGCGCTCCTTGCGGAACGGGCGGAGGCGAAGAAGGCAAAGGACTTTGCGGCGGCGGATAGTATACGGAACACCCTGAAAGAGCGGGGTATTCTGCTGGAAGACGGTCCTACGGGTGTCACCTGGCGTCGGCTATGATTTACGACAGCAATTTGTAACAACCGAGGGGATATATTGTTTTCTGATTTAGGTGGACAGGAGTCCTTTGGATATGAGTTTGATGCGGATTTCCGCCGGCTTTACGAAACCGTATTCCCGGTTTTGTTTCGGGTGGTGTACCGCATCTCAGGCAGCAAGGAAGCGGCGGAGGACCTTTGCCAGGAGGCCTTTTTCCGGCTCTGCGAAAAGAAGATGGTCTTCCCCACCCTTGAGGAGGCCAAGTACTGGCTAATCAGGGTGGCAACCAACGGGTCCTTAAATTACGTGAAACGGAAGGACCGGGAACGAAGGGCCTACCAAAAGGCGTTTCGGGAGGATGTACGGAAGACAGAGACCGGCGAAAGCGAATTGCTTGCAAAGGAGTCCCGTGAGGAAGTTCAGGAGGCCCTGAAGAAATTGCCTAAGAATCTGCGGATGGTGTTAATCTTACGTGAGTATGGTGAGCTTAATTATAAGAAAATCGGCCAAGTCCTTGGCATCAGTGAAGGTAATGTCAAGGTTCGGGTGTTCAGAGCCCGTGAGCGCTTGGCCACGCTTTTAAAGGATGGTTCATGATGTGCCCTGATCCCCAAATGCTTTCCCTTTACTATGACGGGGAACTCCCCTCCCCCTGGAAGGAAAAACTGGAAGCCCATTTAGCGGAATGTTCGCCCTGCCGGAATCACCTGGAACAGTTCCGGCTCTTGTCCGATGGTTCCGGGGATGCTGCCGGGCTTTCAGCCTGCCGGGAGCGGGTCTGGCGGCGGCTCAATACCCCGAGGGAGTTTCCGGCGCGGGTCTGGAACCGCACGGTCCCGGTGCCCCTGCCTGCGGTAGCAGCCGTTGTCGTTGCGGCCGCCGCGATGATCCTCGCCTTCGGGGTGTTCTTTGTCAGAAGCCCCCGGCAAGCCCCCCCTGCGGATGCAGCCTTGACCTATTCAGCCCTGGAAACCGTGGTACCTGCTTTGGACTTAAACGGGATTTTACAATACCTGGGGGACGATTCCCCGGATATCGTGATCATCCGCCTGCCGGAAAGCAGGAGTTTTATGAGTTCCGGGGAGCCGGCCATTATCAGGGCGGCGGATTACCATGGAGGCAGCAAGTCCCGATGAACCGGTGTCCCTGTTTGCAGAAGTTTCCCCTTCTTGGGGGTTTGCTTTTCCTGGCCGCGGGTGTCGTAGTTTTCGCCCAGGAACCGCCCCCGGACGGTATAATGCCCGGCCTGCGGGAGCGGGCGGTGGTGCTGAACATCGTGGCCCGGATAGTGGCGCCGGGGGATGAAGAAATCTGGAACTCCAACAATTCAAAGGTAACTATTCTGGGGAAGCCGGTAAGCCTCAAGCTAATCGGGGAAAATGTGGTGGTCTATGTTCAGTTCACCCCCTATCAGCAGGAAAACGGGAGGAGCCTCCTGGTTGCCCAGGGTCAAATCTGGATAAACGTGCCCAACGAAGGGGTCCGCTACCAGACAACCCTCCAGTCCATTCCCATGGAATTCGGCGAGCAGATATACTTCTTCCCCCTGGGAAAGGTCGGGTCCGCCAATGAAGCCCGGATAGAAATCCAACTGGAATTGCTCCCCTATACGGAAAGCGTATTGCCGGGATGAGACGGTTCTTCTTTGCGGCGCCCTTGGTCCTGTTCCTCCTTTTTTCATGCGAAAACCGGCAGCCCCGGATACATACCATTAATCCCCGGATAGGGATAATGGGGGAAATCCTTACCATTTCGGGTGAGCACTTCGGGGATAGCCGGGAGGAATCCTACGTAACCATCGCCGGGATCACCCCCATCACCTCATCCTACCTCGAATGGACCGATACCCGGATTCAGGTGCGTATCCCCGAATTCGGCGATTCCGGCCTGGTTTCGGTACACCGGGACAATAAGAAAAGCAACGCCGCCCTGTTTTCCAACCGGGAAACCATGCCCCAGGCTATTGAGGGGGAGTATACCGGCATAGACCCCCGCATCATTTCGGTAGAACCGGCTTCCGGGCAAATAGGCTCCGTGGTAACCATCCGGGGAAATGGTTTCGGCGCATCCCGGGAAGGAAGCGGGGTGTTTTTTGCCTGGGACGCGGAACTCCCGCAGTCTCAGGCGGAAGGCGGCGGCCCCGGAGAGGTGGAAGTTTCGGAAACCGAATTCGGCTACGAGCTTTGGAGCGAGCGGGAAATCCGGGTGCGCCTTCCCGACGGGGCTATCGGGGGGAACCTTACGGTGCGAACCAACCGGGGAAGCGCCCGGCCGGTGTTTTTCGACATCACCGGTAAGCCGGGGACAAAAACCTACAAGGATAAACGGAGCTACGCCATCTCCTACTCCGTGGATGTACGGATAGCGGAAGCGGAAAGCCCGAACCGCCTCTACCTGTGGCTGCCCCGGCCGGTAAACTCCGCCTCCCAGCGGAATATCCAAACCCTGTCCCGTTCCCTTGAGCCCTTTATCGAAAATTACCGGGGAACCACCCTTTTCCAACTGCAGAACCTGTCCGCCGGCGCCAACACGGGGGTCACCCTGTCCTATCTGGTGGAAGTGTATGCCGTGGAAACCAATGTCAATGCCGCTTCCGTGAGGACCGGGGGGGGCGCCTCCCCCATTACCGCGGCTTACACGGCTGCAAGTTCCCTGATCCCCTCGGATGATCCCCGGATAAAGGAACGGGCCGCCGCCATCCTGGGGCGGGAGCAAAACCCCTATACCAAAGCCCGGCGTATCTACAATTATCTCCTGGCCGAAGGGGGCATTCAGGAGTCCCCCCTTCCCGGCGGCCCCCTGGAAGCGCTGGAGGCAAAAAAGGCGGACCCCTATACGGCGGCCCTGCTCTTCTGCGCCCTGGCCCGTTCCGCGGGTATCCCCGCCATACCCGTTTCCGGGGTTCTGCTGGACCGGAACCGCATGGTCAGCCGTCATTACTGGGCGGAATTCTGGATAGACGGCTTTGGCTGGATACCGGTGGACCCCGCCCGGGGAGCAATATCTGAGGAAAACGCGGACTACTATTTCGGCAGCCTGGACAACCAGCGGATAATCTTCTCCCGGGGCTTTACCACCCTCTCCCAAATGGACCCAAGGGGCCGTACAACCATACGGGAACGGGACTACGCCCTGCAAAACCTCTGGGAGGAAGCCGTGGGGGACTTAAGGTCCTATTCATCCCTCTGGAGCGACATTACAATAAACGGTGTTTACTATCATTAGGAGTAAGTTAGGAGTAAGAGGAACAAAATATGATAACGGTCATTTCCCTGGGTGGTTCCATTGTGGCCCCCGATGCAGTTGACACACCCTTTTTAAAGAACTTTGTCGCCCTGATTCGGGAATTCCTTAGGGCGGATGCAGAACGGCGCTTCATCTTTGTGGTCGGCGGCGGCGGCCCCGCCCGGGTTTACCAGAAGGCATACCGGGAAATCGCCGGGGCTGCGGGCAGTGATACCGAGGCGGACTGGATCGGGGTGATGGCCACCAGGCTCAACGCCCAACTTGTCAGGGCGCTTATGGGGGAGTGGTGTTCCCAGGATGTGGTTACGGACCCCACACAGGCGGCGGCCATGACCGGGAAGGTTCTGGTGGCGGCGGGCTGGAAACCGGGCTTCTCCTCGGATAATGACGCGGTGCTTCTGGCGGAACGCTTTCAGGCGGACACGGTGATCAACCTCTCCAACATCGAACGGGTCTACACCGCCGACCCCAAGCAGGACCTCAACGCAAAGCCCCTTGACGCCATCTCCTGGCCGGACTTCCGCGCCCTGGTGGGTGATGAATGGACCCCCGGCAAAAACGTACCCTTTGACCCCGTGGCAAGCCGCCGCGCCGCAGAGCTTGGCTTGAAGGTTATCTGCGCGGCGGGGCGGGACCTCCCAAACCTTCGAAAAATCCTGCGGGGGGAAGCGTTCCGGGGGACTACCATTGGGTAAGAGTTTGGGGCATAGTGGAGCAGGGGAGAACGAATCATGGTAGCAGTGGAGAAAGAAGAATCGCAGTATACCTATGCCGATATCCTGGAATTGGCCGACGATGTGCGGGCAGAGATTATCGACGGGGAGTTCTACCAGATGGCCGACCCGTCTACCCGGCATGAGATTATCAAGCGGGAGATCTACTTCCCAATTCTGAGCTTCCTCCGGGGGAAGACCTGTCAAGCTTTCGACGCCCCCTTCGGTGTCAGGCCGTACCCTAAAAAGGATAATAGCGACAAAACCCATGTGGAACCGGACATCACCGTTATCTGCGACGAATCCAAGATAAGCGAGCAGGGCTGCTACGGGGCGCCGGACCTTATCATCGAGATATTGTCCCCTTCAACCGCCCGGGTAGACCTACTGGTCAAGTTTAACCTCTATCAGAAGATAGGGGTGCGGGAATACTGGATCGTTGACGGCGAGCGCTGCCTGGTCCACGTCCACCTCCTGGTCAACGGCGTCTATACCACCGCCACCTACGACGAAACCGGTACGATTGCCATCCATGTCCTCCCCGGCTGTGTCATCGACCTGAGCGAGGTTTTCCCCAAACCTTGATCATCCCCCCGGTTTCCCGGTACAATAACGGTAATTACAACATTTCCCTTTTCCAAGGAGTACACAATGGAATTATCGGCGTTACAAAAAGTTCGTTATACCTACAAACCAAAACTTCCCGGCATTTTAAAAAGCGACATAGCAGTCAAATTGGGCGGCCCCACCGAATCCATTGCGGATCAGGCGGCGTTAAAGACCCTTTTTAAGGAAACCTACGGGCAGCCCATAGCAACCTTTGTGCCGGGCAAGACCGAAACCATGGGCCGCAAACTTACCGTGGCCGTGATCCTCTCCGGCGGTCAGGCTCCGGGGGGCCACAATGTGATAGCCGGCCTTTACGACGGCCTTAAGAAGGGCAACCCTGATTCAAAACTTATCGGTTTAAAGGGGGGCCCCAGCGGCCTCATCGACAACAAAAGTGTGGAAATTACCGCCGCCATGATGGACGCCTACCGCAATACCGGGGGCTTTGACATGATCGGTTCCGGGCGGACCAAGATTGAAACCCCGGAACAGTTTGCCGCCTCCCTGGAAAACGCAACAAAGCTGGGCCTTGACGCGGTGGTGATCATCGGCGGGGATGATAGCAACACAAACGCTGCGCTTCTGGCGGAATACTTCCTGTCCAGGGGTTCAAAGATACAGGTTATCGGCTGCCCCAAGACCATAGACGGGGATCTGAAAAATGAGCATATCGAAATCTCCTTCGGTTTCGACACGGCGGTAAAGACCTACAGCGAACTTATCGGAAACATAGAACGGGACGCCAACAGCGCAAAGAAATACTGGCACTTTATCAAACTCATGGGACGTTCCGCCAGCCATATCGCCCTGGAGTGCGCCCTCCAAACCCAGCCTAACATCTGTTTCATCTCCGAAGAGGTGGAGGCAAAAAAACTTTCCCTGGGCCAGGTGGTGGACCAGATCGTTGACGCCGTGGTGAAGCGGGCGGACAACAAGGAAAACTTCGGGGTGGCGCTTATCCCCGAAGGCCTGGTGGAGTTTATCCCGGAGATGAAAAAGCTCATTGAGGAACTGAACGAGGTGATGGCGGATAAGGAAAAGGAATTTGCCGAACTGGAAAACTTTCACGCCCAGACCGACTGGCTGGTCACCCAGCTTTCAGACCCCTCGGGCTACCTGTTCACCAGCCTCCCCGCGGAAATCGCCAAGGAACTCCTCATGGACCGCGACCCCCACGGCAATGTCCAGGTATCCCGTATCGAAACAGAAAAACTGCTCATGGGCATGACCGCAGCAAAGCTAAAGGACCTCAAAAAAGTGGGAACCTACAAGGGCAGTTTCAGCGCCCTGGGCCACTTCTTCGGTTACGAGGGCCGCTGCGCCTTCCCCTCCAACTTCGACGCCGACTACTGTTACAGCCTGGGGTTCAGCGCCTTTGTGCTTATCGCCTCGGGCCTTACGGGGTACCTGTCCAGCGTAAAAAACCTGACCGCCCCCGCAGACCAATGGGTAGCCGGCGGGGTCCCCCTGACCATGATGATGAACATGGAGCACCGTCACGGCGCCGATAAACCGGTTATCAAAAAAGCCCTGGTGGAACTGGAGGGCAAACCCTTCAAGACCTTTGCGGCGGAACGGGAAACCTGGGCGGTCAAGACCAGCTTTGTCTACCCCGGCGCCATTCAGTACTACGGCCCAGCGGAGGTTTGCGATCAGCCGACTATTACGCTGAAGCTGGAGAAGGCGGTACGGTAAACCAAAAACGGCGGGGAGACTTAAAATCTCCCCGCCGCTCAATTTTTAAACTACCAGGACGCCTGCGTTAGAAAGCATATCCCAGGGCCATACGGGCAACAAAGTTTGCACCGACGTCAGCCGTACTTTCCGTATCATACCCATACCCAGAACGGTAGACCTCCTTCTCCCTCGTGCCAAAGACGAGGGGTATCGACAGATGGGGCTCAATGAAAAACCCGCCCGGCTTTCCTACATCAAATTTCCAGCCGATGCCGGGGCGCAAGAGGAAGCCGCCCATGGAACCCCAGGAATCTTCATCCCCATAGGCGTTTATGGCGATGCCGAAGCCCAGGCCCACATCCCCATACAAGCCTTGTAACCTGCCTGAAAAGGGATAATACCGCACATTTGCTTCAAGTCCAAAGGTGCTGAATAAGACAAGCGAATACCAGTATATCCCGGCGCCTACGGAGAGCTTTGGAGTAAACACCCGTTCATATTGAGCGCCGACGCCCAACAAACCCACATTACCGGCCACCCAGTTCTTTGCACTGCTTCCGCCTGAGCCGGAGGAAGCGGCAGCACCGGCTTGTCGGTTACCGCCTGAAGGACGGTTTCCCGCAGGGGTATTTTGAGGCAACCCGGGAATTCTCAGCTTGCCGGCCTGCGTTGCCCCTGGCGATGACTGCGTACCGGAATCCGCTGAGGGAGGCGTTCCTGTCCCTCCCGGAGGAGGAGTTGCGGTTGTCTTATCAGGCGGCGGCGGCGGCGCGGTACCTTCCTGCGCGCCAAGCCCCCACCCGCCAATGAGCAGGCAACTCAGGACGGTAATCAGTCGGATCAAAGATCCGCTCTGGAGTTTCATTATTTCCCCCCGTTAGGAACAGGAACATAACCGGCGTTAGGAAGCGCAGGAATATAACCGATAGCTCCGCCGTCGCCAACCGCGGGCTGATAGGCAGGCGCATACTGTATCGCCAGCGCGGTACCCGTCGAGGTTCGTTTGGTGGTCCTAATCGTTTCTACATAAATGATGCCGCCGTTGGGATCGGCTTCTTCCTTGATGAGAGCGGCGGCAAACTTTTTTTGCTCAAGGTTTGAGCGCACATGGTTGGCTTCGACATGCCGCCGTTCAACAGTTTCGCTAACCTGATCATCGGAATCAATCACCACATCAATAATTGCGTGGGCATTCAGTTTTTTGGCTTCCGCCATCAACTTGCCGTAGGTAATGGTATCGCCGGTCCAGTGAAAATCACCGTCTTCGCCGATAGCGTACACCGATTCGGATTCAATCTGAACGATCCCCACCGGAGTAAAATCTTTCACCTTGAAAACCTCCGGGCCGGTGAGTCCCCAACCACTGATTGCCCCTTTCCAGTTCGACCCGGTTCGAAGTTCTATATCACTCCCGGAAATTTTTGAATAAGAACCAATATCAAACAAGGCCCGTTCCGAAGAGGGAATCCTCAGCTCAATGCTGGCTGTTGTAATGCTCGCCGGAATAACAATGTTCATTTGGTCATAAACCTGAACCGATGGTGTTCCGCTGATGGTTACCTGTAAGTTTTGTTGAACCTTTGGTTGTTTCTGGGCTTCCTGTTCTTTTGTAAGCGGCACCACATCTTCTGCGATAACTGCTTTCAAGCCCTTGGGAAGATTTTTAAACCAGGAGGATATATCGGTATTGGCGTCAATAGCATTTGCCAGCTTGGTACCGCCCATTACCAGTTTGAAGGTCTTTGAGTCAATTTCCCGGTTAACGGCGCCGCCGACCACCACCGACTCTATATCCACCGCGTATACTTCAAAGCGAAGGTCTTCATCCGGAGGAATATCAAAGTCCCAGGCACGGTTGGTATACTCGTAGGGAACCCGTATCTTGATAGGCTGATTGATGGCAATATCCGGAATACCTTCAATGGTAGCGATAATCTCGGTGGCGCCCCGTTCTACGGCATTTTTCGATTCCGGATTCTGCCCATGGGCTTTGGCCGTTAAGCCCGTCGGTATGTTCAGAAACCAATGGCTTATATCGGTTCCCTCCCGTATGGGAACTTGAATGCTTGTTTCAATAAGCCTGATGGTAATATCCCTGGCCGTTATTCTTGTCCCCTTAGGACCGCCGATAACTTTCGTATTCGCGCTGCGGCTCCATTCACCGGAGTCCACAACGGCATACGCCGAATCGTCGGCAATTTCAACCTCCGCATCCACAATGTCGATCAAGGGGAAGCCCCCCACCGCCGGCTTGGTAGCGCATCCGGAAAGGACACAGAGGGTCAAAACAATGGTAATGAACCCAAAATACAGTGCTTTGTTTTTCATCAGTTTTCTCCTTTATTGTTTTCCAGCTTTTGTTTGTTGTTCTTCCCATGCCTTGATGGAATCTTCCTCGGTGGGTGAGATAAACTGACGGGCTGAACCGCTCTTTAGATATTCGCCGGGGATCTGCACTCTAACAACCTCACGCATGGTTACTTCCGGCTTGCCGGAAATATAAATTTTAATGGTCGTTGCCCCTTTCTTTACCCCATGGGCCCGTGCTTCCAGCCCCTTAGGAAGGTTAATGATCCATTCGCTGACATCAGTCCCTCCAAAAATGGTCCTGGAAAACGTATCTTTTTCGGGCAGGTTTACCACGATATCGACCAATTCCCGGGGATTGTTTTTCTCGAGATCCCTATCTTTAACACCGGAAATCGTGTACACCGGCGATGGACCGTCTTCCACTTCCAATGCCAGGGGACTTATGGGGATGGCGTACACATCACCGTCCGCATGACGGGCTGCCGCCGGATTGAGCCGGGGCTCATAATCCGTATCGGGAACTTCCGCCAGAACAATGTCCACCACCTTACCCTTCTTTGAAAATAGATTGCCGAGACCTGCGCAACCTATAACCGAAAAGCTGATCACAATCAGCCCTGCCAAAACAAGAAGTTTATTCTTCATGTTTTTCTCCTTCCTTGAGGAACTTTATTTATAAGGATACCGTCCAGGACAGTACCCTATCTCACCCTAAAACCGTTCATTTGCCATTGATACAAGCTGGGCGGTTTGTACGTCCAATGCCTTCAATATAAGCCGCTGTGTTTCACCGCTTCCGGTAATACTTCCGGTGATCACCACACCGGCGCCTAACAGTTTCCCAATACTTACCGCCGAATCATCATCAACAACACCTGACATCTGGAAATTCTGTTCCGCCATGATGATATCCAATTGTTTCCGGTCAACTATCTTGAATTGGTGCGAATCAACTAATTGAATTTCCAGGTCATCCACCACTATGGCAGAGTAGTTCCGGTTCCTTGCAGAAACATTTAATACGGCAATCACCGCCTGACCGGGCAATTCCCCGATAAACTTATCACCGGCCCGCCGGATCGCTTCATCAAGGCTCGTTGCTGCGGTTCTTGGCGGGGTACTTGTTCCGCTTTGTACTACATGAAGCCCGCCGGAGAGGTAGGCGGTAAAGGCCACCACATTCGATTCGGCGGCAATCGTAAGCACCTCACTCTTCTGACCAAACCCGGCAGTCAGGTACATAAAGTATTTGCCGTTTTTTAAAAGAAACCGTGTCTCCTGACCGTTTTGGACAGAACCGACCTGTTTCTTATCAATATAAATGTCCCATGCGCCCAGTGAACCAGCAACATTGTCCCTTTTTACGGAAATAACCGCCTGATCCCTCGTCGGGCTCAGGTCCGCACCGGGGGCGGGGGTACCCGCGCATCCGATACCCATCATGCCCAGGGACAGCACTATACTTGCCGCAAGCAAAAGCCTCGCCTTCATTCTTACCCTCCTGAGGTAACACGGTTTTTTCCGTTAAATTTTCGTATTTTAGCTGGATGTTTTTAATAAAGTACAGAAATCACATGACTCACTATCATAGTATATATTATTACCATGATAATTCGTAATTAGTCAATACTTTTTACGCATAAAAAATAATTTTTATGACACCGCTTTGACTCCCCCCCCTTTTTTCTATTATACTTTCCCCATGAGGTCCCTAACCAAACCCGAATGGCTCAGGGTGCGTCTTCCTTCGGGGGACACCTGGAACACGGTCGGCGGCATCCTGGAAAAATACCGGCTCCATACGGTCTGCGACGAGGCCCATTGTCCCAATAAGGGGGAATGTTGGGGCCTGGGAACCGCCACCTTCATGCTTATGGGGGATGTCTGCACCCGGGGCTGCCGGTTCTGCGCGGTAAGTACCGGCCGGGAGGGCCGCCCCCTGCGGCACGACGAGGGCGACGGGATTGCCCGGGCGGCGGAGGAACTGAAGCTGCGCTATCTGGTACTCACCTCGGTGGACCGGGATGATCTCCCGGATCGGGGGGCCGGGCATTTTGCCGCCTGTATCAGGGCCATCAAGGAACGGCTTCCGGCAATAAAGGTCGAGACCCTCACCCCGGATTATACCGAAGGGGAGTTTGCCCCTATTGCGGAGGCGGGTCTTCAGGTGGCGGCCCATAATGTAGAAACCGTACGTTCTTTGCAGGGGGTTCGGGACAGCCGGGCTTCCTTTGACAAAAGCCTGGCAACCCTGCGGGCGGCAAAGGCCCTGGGTGTTCCCCGGACAAAGTCCAGCCTGCTCCTGGGGCTGGGTGAAACAAAAGACGAGGTCCTGGCGGCCATGGATGAACTTCGTAACGCTGATGTGGATATTCTGGTCCTGGGCCAATACCTCCAACCCTCCTTGAAGCAGATCCCCGTGGCAGAGTACATCACCCCGGAACAATTTGGGGACTATGGGCGCGCAGGGCGGGAACGGGGCTTTTCCTCCGTGGTGTCCGCCCCCCTTGCCCGGACCAGCTACCACGCCCTGGAAGCGTGGGATGGAACCCTGCCATGAAAATTGAAGCCCTGGGCAAACCGGCGGGGTGTAAGCTCATACGGATTACTGCGGAACTTGATGAGGGGATTATCCGTTCCATCTCCATCCGGGGGGATTTTTTTGCCAGCCCCGAGGAAGGGTTTGAAAAGGCGGAACAGCGGCTTTCGGGGACCAAAGCGGCGGAGCTGGGTCCCCGGTTTGACCAGTACCTGGCAGAAGAGGGGGTAGAAGCCCAGGGGATCTCCGGCGACGGATTAGCGGAGGTCTTCAATGCGGCCCTTAAAAGGAGCATCCTATGAACACACACCCGTTCCGGCTTTTAGAAACCGGATACCACAACGGCTGCTACAATATGGGCCTGGACGAGGCTCTCCTGGAATCCGTGGCGGCGGGGGCCATGCCCTGTATCAGGCTTTACGGCTGGAGGCCTGCGGCGGTATCCCTGGGCTGCTTCCAGGGTATTGAGGAAGAGGTGGACGTGACGGCCTGCAAAAAACACGGGGTAGACGTGGTCCGCCGGATTTCCGGAGGGGGCGCGGTATTTCACCAGGCCGAACTTACCTACAGCATCATCATGACAAACACCCATGCCCTGGCGGAGCAGGATATCAACCGGTCCTATGCGCGGTTCTGCGCCGGTATTATAGAAGGGCTCAAGCTTTTAGGGGTGGAAGCCGAATTCGTCCCCATCAACGATATCCTGGCGGGGGACCGGAAAATCTCCGGGAACGCCCAGACCCGCCGCATGGGCTGCATATTGCAGCACGGCACCATACTCTTGAACAACGATGTGGACCTGATGTTTGAACTCCTCCGGGTACCCCCGGAAAAAATGAAGGACCAGATCATCAAAGATGTAAAGAACCGGGTCACCAGCCTCAGAGCGCTGGGGAAAGACATTTCCATGGAGGAAGCGTCAAAGGCACTGGCAGAGGGCTTCCGCCGGACCCTTACCCTGGACCTGAGCCCCGCCGATCCCACCGCAGCGGAAGAGCAGCGCGGGCGGGAACTGGCGGTGGAAAAGTTTGGCGCCCGGGACTGGCTGTATAAACGGTAAAATGGTATCATAATCCAGTAAATATATGGATTGCGATACCATTTTTACAAGGACGCTTAATGCAGTATTATCACCGGCTTTTAAACACCCTCATTGAGGAAACGGCGAAAACCCGCCCCCTCATCTATCTCAATGGCCCGCGGCAAACCGGTAAATCAACCCTGGCGCAAAATTTGAAATTCGCCGGGACGACAAATTATATCACCTTCGATTCCCCGGTTACCCTTGAGGCGGCACATACGGACCCTGAAAATTTCATCAAAAATCTTCCCGCCGACGCTATGAATATCATTGATGAGGTACAAATGGCCCCCGGCATATTCCCGTATCTCAAAATGGCGGTAGATGAAAACCGGGCGAAGGGCGAGGGAAAATGCCGGTATTTGCTTACCGGTTCGGCCAACCTTATGGCTTTGCCCGTACTGGCGGAAGCCCTGGTGGGGAGGATGTCGGCGCTTACCCTGCTGCCCTTTTCCGCCGCTGAATCTATGGAAAGAAACGTAAATTTCATCGACCGGCTGTTCCATGAAAAATTGGAATACAAAAAATTTGCGCGGGGCGATCTTGTACCGGTAATCAAAAACGCAACCTTCCCGGAACCGGCGATCCATAAGGATATACACCGTACGCAGTGGTTTGATGACTACCTCACTACCCTGATCCAACGCGACATACGCGCTATCGCCGATATAAAGCGCCCGGAAAAAATCATCACCCTCCTCTCACTTCTCGCGTTGCGGGCGGGGAGCCTTCTCAATAACAGCAGCGTATCGGCGGAAGCCGGACTGGACACGAAAACCTACGACCGTTATAAGGCGGCTTGCTCCAATACATACATCATCTTTGAAATCCAGCCCTGGTCAAAGCCTGTCCGGCTCAATAAACGGTTCACGAAATCGCCAAAGCTTTATTTTACCGACACAAATCTGCTCGCCTACCTCCTGCGCAGGGATATGGATGAGGTATACAAAAGCGATCCGGTCACCATGGGCCATCTCTTTGAAAATTTTATTGCCTGCGAGCTTATGAAAAACATCACCGGCGCCCATGAATATGACCTTTCCGTTTTCAGAACCCAGGACAATAAGGAAGTTGATTTTGTCGTTGAAAAACGCAACGGAGACACCCTTGGTATTGAAGTAAAACTTTCAGGCAGTATTTCCGGCGGCGATATTTCAAGCCTCCGCCTGTTGCAGGATAGCCTGGGGGATAAATTCAAAAAAGGCGTTGTACTTTATACCGGCAGCGAGCTTGTCTCCCTTGCCCGGGACATTTGGGCCGTGCCTTTGCCGTTTTTATATACCTGACCCACCAAAACCGCGCTACTGCGGCATGGTATGTGTCAGACCTTCGGTCTGCGTTTTTTGGCCTCTTATTGGGTATCGGTTTTATATTCCCGATCTTCCCTTCCATATCTTATTGCTTCAAGTATATCGGGCATTGATACATCGGTCTTTATACCTTTTATGTCTTCCAACGGAGATTTTCCTTGTTTTTTATTTTCGTTAATTGACAGTAGTTTAAATCTACTGCCATCTTTCCGGGTGATTATTACTTCTTCTTTTAATGCAGTATTTAATACTGTTGCAAAGTTTTGCCGTGCCTCAGAATAATTATATACCCTCATTTTTTCCTCCGTTCAAAATAGTGATTTTCATATTTTGACCAACAGCGGCCATATGTGTATCAAATGTTATTAACGGTAATTTTAACCGATGTGCCGTTTCTAAATAATATGCATCGTAGGCATAAATAGTATATTTACAGGAAATTTTTAATGCCTTCCCCATATCAGGTTTCAAGGTCCTTATTGGGATTTTAGTAAAATCTTCATATGCTTTTAATACTTCTGTTTCATTTAACTTATGTCTTTTAAATAAACTTACCAGAGCATTTCCAATCTCAAATGAGATCATTTCTGGTGATAATAGGGTTGCTTCTTTGGTTAAATTGACAACAATATCCCGATTTGGTTCATTGAGAATGATAGCCATTATTGCACTTGCGTCTAATAATACATCCATAAGTACATTGTACACTATTGTTTATGTTTGTCAAGTCTTTTTTTGTAAAATTTATTGTACATTCCGAAACCGGGTACTTTGACTCCCCCCCTTTCTTTCTATTATACTCTCAATATGAAGTCCCGGTTTCCCCTTTTTGCGCTCCTTTTTTTGGCAGCCCTTTCCGCTCTGCCGGGAGAGGAAGCTGCCGGTCAAAACGGGTCCGGTCTTTTCCCCGTAAACCTCCTCCTGGACGCCGCCCGCTCAGACGAAATCCCCTGGCGCCCCGACTGGCCGGCAGCGATGCCCCCGGACGCCTTTTCCCTTATCGCAGGACAGGCCCGTTCCCTTACCCTCACCCTGCCTGCGGGTGTTTTAGACACCGCCGACGCCGAAGCTTCCGGGACCGGGACCGCCGGAGATGAAACGGGTGGAGAAGCGGCAACTCTGGAATACCGTATTACCCGGGACGCCCAGGGCCGTTTCCTGGAATTCCCTTTCTTCCGGGACGGGACCTTCTATCAGGCGGCGGTGGTTTACGACGATGCCGTACCGGGGCGTATCGGCAAAATCACACTGGACAATCCTGCGGCTTCCGACCCTTGGGAGTTTGAGTTTCTCGAATACAAGTGGGATGATCCTTCCCTGGTGCGGCTCAACCACGGCGGCGGCGAAGCTTCCGGTGGATGGTACTTCGCGGCCCTGGAATATCTTGGCCGGCAGACAAATGAAACCTGGTACAATCCCGATGGCCTGCCCCTGGCGTTTTTTTCCCTGGAATACCGGGAAACGTCGAACCAGAGGTTCGCCGGTACAAAGCGGCTCATTTCTATAGCGGACGGGGCAGCAATCACGGTATACGAATATAACAGCGCCGGGTGTATAAGCGGCATCAGCGCCCCTCCTCTGCCGGTCAGGTCCGTCCTCTATACCGCCGCAGCCCGGCCCCGGTACTGGGAGCGGCCCGACGCCCACTATACCCTGCAGTGGGATGAAACCGGCTTCCTGACCCGGCAGACTGCGGTCAAGGAGACCGGTGCGGTCAGGGAGACCGGTGAAGAACTGGATATACGGTATGAATATATCCTGGATGAACGCTTAAACTGGACGGAACGGCGTGAAATCCCCCTTGCCCGCCGGTTCGGGCGCCTGATACCGGGCGGCGAAGTGGTGATAGGGCGGAATATTATCTATGGGGATGGCAATGAGTGAACGCTGGCAGGATACCCTCTATACAAAAACCTTTGACCAGGAAGTCCGGGGGCTGAAACGGCGCCGGGAAGCCGACCCCGGTTGTACGGCGGCAGACCTGGAAGGGACACTTCAGGGGCTCTACATAATGGACGGGGCGGACTGGCTCGGCCGCGGGGATGTTGGGGATATTACCATGGCGGCAACCATCGCGGCGTATGAGCAGGTTATCGCAGAATGGAAAGCGGATACGTAGTTTCAGATTTTTGTCCCTTTTTTTATGAAATTATGTTACCTATTTCCCCATTGATTGCTTTATAAGTAGGCAAACGTTGGACCGTTGGTTCACAACCACTGTACTGTTTTCATTCCTCCTTTCCTTTTTTCTGCCCCGGAAAAAGTTTTTTTCCGGGGCTCTTTTATATTCCCCCCTCCGTGGTGCCTCATTTAGAAATGTACCTTTCAGCTATGGGTGCCTCATTTCAAAAATGTACCTTTAAGCCTTGGTACGAAGCTTGGCTTGGTGGGCTGCCAGCATAGCGTTGACGGCCCGATGAACAGCTTGCTGTAAAACGACCGGATTGTACAGTTCCTTAAAAGCGATCAACCGGGCCTTCACCTCGTCGGTGAGATGAGTGGATTCCAAGAGGCGTTGATACGGGGTTTTAGGGCGGTCATAGTTCTTGACCGTTTTTGATCCGACGGTAGTTTTACTGATGAGTTTCTTGTTTGGGATGAAGCAGTTGAGCAGTGGGCAGAGCGCCGCATAGACCCGCCCCAGAGCGGCGAGTTCCTTCTCCGTATCGAGACGGTAATAGCCGATATAATTTCTGACGAAGGCGTTATTTTTCTGTTCGGCATAGCAATTATCATTTTTGTGACGGGAACGACTCCGGGACAAATCAAGGGTTTTGACGATTTTCCACCAGTTCAAAGTGTCATAATTTATGAACTCACTGCCATTGTCGCTATGGAGCTCAATCATGGCAAAAGGGAGGGTGGAATGGACGTTTTGGAGGCCTTCAAGGGTCCATTTATGCGCTTTGTTGCGTAAAGCGCGAAACTCAGACCACCCGGAAGCAACATCGGTAACGGTGAGGGTCAGATTGAACTCGCCCGAGTCAGTATCACCGCAATGATGCACCGTATCAGTTTGGAAATAGCCCGGTGTAGTGCTCTCAGCGGGGCTGTAGTGCGTCCGAATGGGTATCTGCTTAATGAGGGCTGCCTCGCCGCACCGGGTGCCGCTGATGCCCCGTATCTGCAATTTGGCCCGCTCGCTTTTGAGTTTCCGGTCGATAGTCGCGGGGCTGATTTTGAGCAGTTTTTGCTTGATTTCAGG